>CACZIO010000132.1 GCA_902781215.1 uncultured Lachnospiraceae bacterium | reverse complement strand
GCGGAATATCCGCAGATCGTCATCTCCGCTGATACTTACCGCGCGGAGACGGCGAGAGCGGCGCTGCAGGCCGGCGCTGATCTGATCAACGATATTTCCGGACTGACGTTTGAACCGGATCTGGCGGATGTGGTCTCTGAGGCTGGCGCCGGCATCATCCTGATGCACACCGGCGGCCGGCCGGATACTATGCAGGACGATCCGTATTATGATGACGTAGTCGAAGAGGTCTGTAAGTTCCTTCGGCGGCAGATGGACTTCGCCCGGGAGCACGGCATCGGTCCGGATCAGATCATGGTCGACATGGGCATCGGATTTGGCAAGACGCGGGAGCACAACATACAGCTTTTGCGGAGCATCGACCGGTTCGCTGAACTGGGATGCCCTCATCTGCTGGCCGTTTCCCGAAAATCCTTTATCGGGAGCACGCTGGGCAGGCAGGACCCGGAAGAAAGACTTCCCGGGACCCTGGCCGTTACAGCTTTTGCGGCGCAGCACGGCATTGCGGCCGCCCGGGTGCATGACGTCAGAGAAAACCTGGACGCCGCCAGAATGGCGGAAGCGCTGATCGCAGAGCAGAGAGGCTGACCGCAGAACACTCGCTCTGACAGGAGGAAGATGGTCAACAACTCACCACCTAGGCGGACGCCTTGAGGAGGGAGCTTGTGACTGACCCGTGGTAGTCGGCTTTGCGGCCTCCCACGTTTGTTACTGCCGTAGCAGCTGTCGTCACATCAGGGCCGATTGACTGCGACCCGGTCAGGGAAGGCATGCTCCCCTGACACTGCATCAGGTACTCAGTTCCCATGCGATGCAGATTCATGGCGCCGATCCGGTCGTCATTGGATGTGTATCCGCAGTGTTCGCAGCAGAAGATATGATTCTTCTTGTCGCGGTTACCGCGGGACACATGCCCGCACTTCGGGCAGGTCTGGGAGGTGTAGGCCGGATCGACTGTGATAACGGACTGACGGTTTTTCAGGGCCTTGTAGACCAGCTTCTGCTGCAGGTCATAATAGGCCCAGGAGACAGAGACATACCGGTCCCTGACACGGACACGTTCGGTGGCCGCGCGGATGCCGGTCAGATCCTCCAGGACGAAGAGGGTGCCCTCGGGGTTGTTCTCAGCGAGTGCCTTGCTGATGCAGTGATCCGAAGGGCCTTGTAGTGGGCGCGCTTCTGCTTGACGGCAGAACCGGAGAAGAAGGTGCTCCTGCCCTCGCTGTCATAAGCAGCTGCCAGGAAGCGGATCCCCCGGTCGATACCGACGACGTTCGTGACATCGGCGGCGGAGATCTCGTCGAGCTCCTTCGTCACAGGGACGTGGAGAAAGAACCTGCCGTGCTTATATACCAGCTTCGCGGTGCCGAAACGCCCGTCGATATCGACGCCCTTTGCGAAGAAGGGGACCTTGATCCGTCCCTGCAGGGTACCTACGGAGAACAGGGTCCGGTCCCGGTTCAGAGAATAGTCCCGGTTCCAGACGAGATCCATCTGAGGCTTGTTGAAGCGGATCCGGATCCAGTGGTGCTGACCGGACAGGACAGCCTTGTATCTGGCGACGACGGTGCGCAGGACAGACTGGGCCATCTGGGCGCGCAGGCCGAAACGCCCGCGGATAGCGCGATAGAGCTCCCGGTTCAGGGAACTGAGGCTCAGGTCATGGAAGAGGAAGACATGGCTCGACACGAAATCACAGGCAGCCGTATAGGCGTGCATGGTATCGATCAGAAGCTGTCTGTCCTCCTGATCCGGAAGGATCTTCAGTTTGGCGGTAAGTGTCTGTTTCATAGAACTATTATACCTCAGCGGAGAGACGAACGCAAACATATGTTCGCGATAATACATTAAGAATACAATGGAAAGGAGAAAGACGCGGGCCCGTCAGGGACGCTCATCCCGCCACCTGAAGAGGTGGGGGTTTCCGCGTTGGGTTATCTGATGAATTTGTGGCGCAGCTCTTTTGGCGGATCCCCTCCATAAAGATAGGACGGCTCCAGCACGGGATGCTCTGTGAAGTCCCGCTCGATCCCCGGCGCAAAGATATCGCATCCCGTCTGGGCCTGCAGGTACTTGTTGCCGCCGATGTGATCCGCATGGGAATGAGTATTGTAGATCGCCTTCAGCGTCCAGCCGTTGGCTTCAAGGTGCTTTCTGACCTTTTTGCCCGCGTCCTTGTCATTGCCGCTGTCGATCAGGCATACCACCTGCTCCCCCGTCTTCACCAGACCGATCTTCGCCGGGCTTTGGATGTAATAGCTGTTTCCAGCCACCTGGATCAGTTCGTACATATCACGCCTCCTGTGCCTGCTT
>CACZIO010000131.1 GCA_902781215.1 uncultured Lachnospiraceae bacterium | reverse complement strand
GCGTGCGCGTGCGCGTATATATATGAACCTCTACTTTTTGAGGTTGACCGGGTTACTGGTTACTGCTGTGGGAAAGGAGCACGACATGGCGGAACGAGACGTGGTCGCCAGGATCAGGAATTATCTGAAGACAGTGCCGCACTGCTTCTTCTGGAAAGAACACGGCGGTAAGTACGGGACAGCAGGCATCCCGGATATCATTGCCTGCATCGAAGGTCATTTCTTCGGATTTGAAGTAAAGACCGACAAGGGGAAACCAACTGTGCTACAGGAGGCGACCATCCGGAAAATCCTCAAGTCCGGCGGGACGGCGGCAGTTGTCCGCTCGGTCGATGAGGTGCGTGCCCTGATTGAGGGTACCCTGCAAAGAGACAAAGATACTGAGAAACACTGTGACTAAGAATACAATGCAACGAAGAATATAACGCGACTCTGCGTCGTTTTACATAGAAGCAAAGAACACTGCATCATTGCCTCACTGCATCAATACATCACTGCATCATCGCCTCTCAACAGAAGAAAGAGAGGATCTTACGATGGGTCTGGAAGAGAATTACCAGAAGCTGGCGCACGAGATCATCAAGCAGGCTGCGAAGGATTGGCGGCAGGCCGCCAGACGGCTGAAGAAGAATCCGAGGAACAGGGAAGCGGCATCACTGAAAGAAGAGACCGAGCGGTTTTTCCACTCACAGTGGTGCTACGAGCTTGGCGGGATCGAAGGCGATGTGATTTTGAAGAGACTGCAGGAGGAACTGCGATGACGACGAAAGAATATTTACAGCAGGCGTATCGTCTGGATAAAAGAATCAACAGCCATATCCGGGAGAAGGAAGAGCTGATGCAGATGGCGACCAGCGTATCCTCCCCGCAGTGGAAGGAAGATGTGGTACAGACCAGCAAGTCCGGGGATGCACCTTTTTTGCGGACGCTGGAGAAGATGTGGGAGCTGGAAGAGCAGATCACGGCGGAGATCGATCTGTATGTAGACCTGAAGGCCCAGATCCACACCGTGCTGAACCAGGTGTCCAATCCGGATTACCTGATGGTGCTCCGTTACCGGTACATCCATAATTACTGCTGGGAGCGGATCGGGGAGGAGCTGCTGGCTGACCGCAGGACTGTGATCCGCTGGCATGATGCGGCAATTTCGCAGCTGAAGGTTCCTGAGAATCCGATTGTGATCGATGGCAGCATGGGCCTCAGGAGCTGATAAAAAAGCGGCGGATGAGAAAAGATGCCACGGTTTGTCACAAAATGTCACACCCCATTTCTGATATAGTTATAATCAGGAAAACAGAATGAACAGGGCCTCGGTGGAGAAATCCATCGGGGCTTTTATCATGAAAGGAACGATTATGAGAGTACTTACCTGCGAACAGATATCGGACGGGCATCCTGACAAGATCTGTGACCAGATCGCCGATGCGATTGTGACGGACTGCCTAAGGCACGATCCGAAATCGAGAGTTGCCATTGAATGTCTGATCAAAGATAACCATGTGATCATTGCCGGGGAGCTGACCAGCACCCATAAGCCGGATTACCGGGCTCTTGTGGACAGCGTCTTTACGAAGATCGGCTGGGAGCGGATGGGCTGCGGGAATCCCGTCCTTTATGCAGGCCCGGACATTGGGATTCTGGTAAAGGAGCAGTCGGTGGATATTGCACTCGGCGTGGACAAGGGCGGAGCCGGTGATCAGGGCATCATGTACGGTTTTGCTACAAACGAGACGCCGGAGCTGATGCCGATCCCCTTCATGGTGGCGACGCGCTTTTTGCAGATCCTGCGTAACCATCCGAGCCGGATGTTTAGGGCCGATGCCAAGGCCCAGGTATCCTTTGATTACGACACCGGCAGGATCACGACCTTCCTCTGCAGCGTGCAGCATAGCCCGGATGTGGAGGTGGCGGATTTTAGGCATATCATTGAGTCGATCATGGTGCTGGCCGCATCCGAGTATGTGCTGAACACTGATTTTGAAAAGCTGGTCAATCCGACCGGCAGGTTTGTGATCGGCGGGCCGTATGCGGACTGCGGGGTTACCGGCAGGAAGCTGGCCTGTGATACCTATGGCGGGATTGGGCATATCGGTGGCGGTGCGCTGTCCGGAAAAGACCCGACGAAGGTTGACCGCTCGGCTGCCTACATGGCCCGGAAGATTGCGCGGGATATCGTGCTCTCCGGGTATGCCGATAAGTGTGAGGTGCAGCTGGCTTATGCCATTGGCGTCCTGCAGCCGGTAGCTGTGTATATCGACTGTTTCGGCACGGAATACCAGAACCCGGAATTCATAAACCGCTACGTCAGTGAAAACTATGATCTGACACCAAAGGGCATTATAAGGGATCTGGATCTGCTCTCCGTTGATTACAACAAGGTGAGCAGTTACGGGCATTTCGGGAAGCAGGGCCTTCCCTGGGAGATGTGATGCCGTCCCGTGTCAACGTCCCCTGCAGGCACCCGGGCTGTCCAGCCCTTATCCCATACGGGCAGA
>CACZIO010000130.1 GCA_902781215.1 uncultured Lachnospiraceae bacterium | reverse complement strand
TGCTACATTACTCTGCCCTATTCTTAAAGCACTCCACCGAAGGCACACATACTCATAAGCTCCAGGATGAGGGTAAAATTTTGTTCAATCCACCCAATGTTCGTCCCGTTTTTCCCATTTTTTTTTTTGATTTGCCTCGTTTTCGTAGTCGAGAGCGGTTACCTGCCCGGGATCGACGCCTTCGGTGCTTTCAGGCAAGAACAGGATCTTCACCGTTGCAAAGATAATTTTGAGATCCTCCGCAATGCTCGGATGGGCGATATACATGAGGTCCATGAGCAGTTTGTCCCTGGGAGTGGTATTGTATTTTCCGTAGACCTGGGCGTAGCCGGTGAGGCCGGCCTTAGCCTGGAGGCGGAGGGCGAACTCAGGGAGTTCCTCTTCGTACTGGGCGGCAATCTCGGGGCGCTCGGGACGGGGGCCGACGACGCTCATTTCCCCCTTGAGGATGTTTATGAGTTGGGGAAGCTCGTCGATGCGGACTGCGCGGATGAAGTGGCCGATCGGGGTAATGCGGTCATCGTTTTCGCCAGTCGAGAGACGGGCGACACCGTCCTTTTCTGCGTCCATGCGCATGCTGCGGAATTTGAGTACATAGAATTCTCTCCCGTCCTTGGTCAGGCGCTTCTGGCGGTAGAAAGCGGTTCCGCCGTCACGGCGGATCAAAAGGGCGATGACGATCATCAGGGGCGAGAGAATGACCAAGGCGATCCCGGAGCTGAGAATGTCGAAGACACGCTTGAGGATCAGAAATTCCGGGGTTGGGTTATAGCGTTCAAGCATCAGCATGGGCAGATGGAACATATGCATAGAATGGGCGCTCTCCATGAGGAGGTCACCGACACGGGGAATCACATAGACACGGATGCGGCGGGCGATGCATTGTTTGATGATCTGGTTTCTCTCATGGCTGTGGATGCCGCAGAGAAAGACGGCGCCGGCCTGAGAGAGGCAGGCATCGGGGTCTTTAAAGACCTCCCATACATTGGGCGTGTCAATCACATTGAAGCGCTTGCCCAGGCCGTAGGATTCGACCAGTTCCTCCAGGCCTTTGCGCATGTCCCAGATGATGACAGTCGGGATGGGCTCGTATCGGGAGAAATAGATCTTATGGGCAGCCCTGCACCAGATTACGGACAAAATCCCGCTTGCGATCATAGAACCTAATAAGGGAAGAGGGTTGGGAAGATGTCTGGTCAGTAGCCAGGTAACAGCGTAAATGATAAAGCCGGAAAAGGCGATCGCCAGACACTGGCTGTAGACCAGCTCGGAGATCCTGTGCAGGGTTATGGTGAATGCGGAGTAGATCCTCCCGAAGATGATGTAGAGGACAAAAAACATGCCAACGACCGCAAAATTCCCCCTCCGCCAAAAGGGATGGTACAGTCTGTCTGCATAGTAGCCGTACCAACAGGCAGCAAACGGGATCGTGATCATGATCGCATTGAGCAGCTTGATAGTACGGAGCCAGGCCCTATGGCGCGTATTTTCTCCGAACTCCCTATAGCCTTTATTGATCTGCTTCTTCCGTCCTTTACCGAACATGTCATCCATGTATCTGGTCCTCTCGTAATTTCCGCCGTGTGTTTGCGTCCCTTTTATAGTCAAAAGCCAGATATATGCGCCAAGCGCATATATCTGGCTTTTGCGACATATCGTTTGATCCAAGCCTTCGACAGTGCGTTCCGTGATCCGGTGATCATCCGTTGCGATCCGGCCGCTGCCTGCCGTCCTCCTGTTCTTTCGTCCGTTTAGAAGTTTTTCTTCCTGTTGTATGCCACAACAGATGCGCTTGCGAAGACACCTGCGGCCATGAGCCACAGCATCCAGCTGTCATCCATGCCCGTCTTGGGGGATTTGGCCTTGCTGCCGGAGCTGCTCTTCTTAGAGGAAGCGGAACTGCTCTTCTTGGAGGAGCTGCTGTCTTTATCGCCATCGTCTGCAGCAGACACGGCCTTAGGCTCACCGACCAGAACGAAGGGAGACGCGGAATCGAAGGTCGCGCTTGGACCGGGTTTGAATTCGACCACTGCGCCA
>CACZIO010000129.1 GCA_902781215.1 uncultured Lachnospiraceae bacterium | reverse complement strand
CGCGGCCGTCCTGGGTCTTTTTCTTCCGCCAGCAGAGCCAGATCGGCTGTTCTTTCAGCTGGTGGATCGAATAGTCTTTGCCGTTTTGAGAGCCGGGATCCTGCTTGCCATCTGCCGGATTCTGTGGTATGATAGCAGTAGAGGAAAGACCTGCATTGCTTTCCGTGCCGTTCCCGGTCTGGTACACCGGGGCGGCATTTTTCTTTTCGTTCATGTGTTGATACCTCCTTTTGTCTGCTCATGCAGCCAGTTCATCAGGCTGTCTTTGGGGATCAGGATTCTGGTGCCGACGTGGATCACCGGGAAGCCCGGCTGCCTGACCAGTTCATAGGCCTTCGGGCGGCTGATGCCCAGCACAGATGCCAGTTCCTGAACGTTTAGAGTGGTTTTTTCCATTCCGGAATCTCTCCTTTCGTGAGAAATGATGCGTATAAAATATCACGTTCTGTGAGTTTTGTCAAGAGTATATTTCACGAGATGTTATTTTATTTTCACCAATTGCATGATATTTTACTTTTGCTCTTGACTTTACCCATTCGTTCTGTTATATTATTCTCACATTATAGAACGAGGTGTGAGTATGACTTTTCAGGAAAGATTAAAGCAGCTTCGGAAAGAGCATGGGATGACCCAGGTTCAGCTGGCGGAAAAGCTCGGTGTAGCCAGTGGTACCGTAGCCATGTGGGAAACCGGGAAGAGAAGCCCGAATTTTGAAATGATAGACAATATCTGCTCTCTCTTTGATCGCCGGATTGACTATGTCATGGGGTCTTCTGATGATCAGACACCCTATCATATGTCGGAAGAGGAAGAGACAGATCCGTCTCTCTCCCAGGTGGAAGACGACCTGACCGAGTACGCACTGAAGTACGCACGTCTGGATGAATTTGGGCGCCGCGCCGTGGAAGCCATCATCCGGGTAGAGTATGAGCGCTGCCGTTCTGACGGGGCGCTGAGTCCGGCCGGAGCCTACTCCGGGAGCATCCGGATCAGCAGGATCGTCAGTGAGGAATAAGCAAAAAAGGAAACCACCGATTCAAACAGGAGAACGACCTGGGGAATCGGTGGTTTTGTTTTTCTTTATTCGGGTGCGTGTATGCTGTCGAGGCGACGCGAGAAAGCAGGATAAGGTCCGCGTTTTACCGTGAAATTGGCTGGCGGAGACTTATGGCAGAAAGGCTCAGATTCGGAGAACGCGCGATGAGAAATCGCGCCGGTGTGACGTGAAAACAAGGGAGCGAAATATAAGTCAAGGTGCTTTATTCTTGACCGTGACCAGGAAAACAGGTCGACGTCCAAGGCTTTTCCACAAATAAAACATGACACCTCTGTCAGGTCTTTCCATGAAATCCCTTATAGGCAAAAATGATGAGATATAGAGGGGTTATAGGAAACAGATGGCAGAGGTGTCACGGATGAAGATGACGTTTCAGGGTCTTGCGACCGGCGGGAGAAAAGGCGTTTCCGGCGGGGAGACGCCGGGCATCAGGGGCAGGCAAAAACGGGTCAGATTGACATATGGCTAAATTTGTGTGCAGGTCGTGCAGGTCATCTCTATAACCTTCCTTATAGAAGAAAATAATGGTATAAAAGGGATATATGGAATAGAGCTGCACGACCTTCACACTCCCCCGCTCCACACTCTGACGAAGGGAGTGGGCAGCAACTGCGCAGGAAGATCGAGCGGTTCATCGAGAGCGTAAAGGAACTGCCGGAGCTCATCACCGAGTTCGACGAGAGCCTGTGGGCCGGACTGGTGGACAGCATGACGGTGCACAGCAAGGACCGGATCGTCTTCCGGCTGACCTGCGGGATGGAGATTGAGGTATAAAACCGTTGCGGGAGAAGCGTCTCACCCCTGTAGTGAGGCGCTTTTCTCATCTGAAGCAAAACAAAGTATCTTTCGCAAGCAGAAGATTTATGGTATATTACACCTCGACAACTCGGTAGTTGTATGCTTAAAACACTAATACTCACTTCGTGTCCTGTACATTATTGCCTTCAGACATAATAATACAGGTAAACACGAAAGGAGGTTCTTGTATGA
>CACZIO010000128.1 GCA_902781215.1 uncultured Lachnospiraceae bacterium | reverse complement strand
AATATTTTGTCGGAGGAAGGCGCCGCGCGCGGCGCTGTAAACGACTCCCTCAGGGCGGTGCCCTGACAGAAAGGATTATTGAAAATGGCAGTTAACAAGACTCCCGTACTGAAGAGATGCAGATCCCTGGAGCTGGAACCCGGCTTCCTCGGCTATGACAAGAAGTCCAAGAGAACGCTGACCCGCAGAAGCCGCAAGGTTTCCGAGTACGGCCTGCAGCTCCGCGAGAAGCAGAAGGCAAAGTTCATCTACGGCGTTCTGGAGAAGCCGTTCCACAACTATTATGAGAAGGCTGATATGATGAAGGGCCAGACCGGTGAGAACCTGATGGTCATGCTCGAGAGCCGTCTCGATAATGTCGTATTCCGCATGGGCTTCGCCCGCACAAGACGGGAAGCAAGACAGGTAGTGGACCACAAGCATATCACCGTGAATGGAAAGGTGATCAACATCCCTTCCTATCAGGTGCATGCCGGCGATGTCATCGAGGTGAAGGAGAAATCCAAATCGATGCAGAGATTCAAGGATATCGCTGAGGTGACTGGCGGCAGACTGACCCCTGAGTGGGTGGATGTTGACAAGGAAAACTTCAAGGGAACGGTCAGCACGCTTCCGAAGAGAGATCAGATCGATGTTCCTGTCGACGAACTGGCTATCGTCGAGTTGTACTCCAAGTAATTTCCACGATAGCAGCCCGTTTCTCTGTACCGATGTGCGTGACCCTGCGGAAGGCGGCAGAAACGCTCTTCCGGCGGCAGGTCCCGTCGGTACAGTTCCAATTATGGAGGAAATTGTATCGTGTTTGATTTCGAAAGACCGAACATCACTGTGGAAGA
This sequence comes from uncultured Lachnospiraceae bacterium, assembly GCA_902781215.1. Taxonomy (GTDB): domain Bacteria; phylum Bacillota; class Clostridia; order Lachnospirales; family Lachnospiraceae; genus CAG-791. The sequence continues at coordinate 1,374 of CACZIO010000128.1, read as the reverse complement.
AATCTCCGATGACAACAAGTACGGCAGATTCGTGGTGGAACCACTTGAGAGAGGCTATGGCATCACGCTTGGCAACTCTCTGCGCAGAATCATGCTGTCCTCCCTTCCGGGAGCGGCTGTCAGCCAGATTAAGATCGACGGTGTTCAGCATGAATTCAGCACAATCCCCGGGGTCAAGGAGGATGTCACTGAGATCGTCATGAATATCAAGTCTCTCGCGATCCGCAACACCAGCGAGACGGACGAACCCAAGACCGCATACATCGAGTATGAGGGTGAGGGCGTGGTCCGCGCTTCGGATATTCAGTGCGACCAGGACATTACCATCATGACCCCTGATCAGGTGATCGCGACGCTCAGCGGCAAGAAGACCAAGCTGTTCATCGAGCTGACCATCACCAAGGGGAGGGGCTATGTCAGCGCGGACAAGAACAAGAACGAGGACACCAAGATCGGTGTCATCCCGGTTGATTCGATCTACACGCCTGTGGAACGGGTCAATGTGACAGTCGCTAACACCCGTGTCGGCCAGCAGACCGATTTTGACAAGCTGACACTCGATGTGACGACAAATGGAACGCTGGGCCCGGATGAGGCAGTCAGCCTCGCCGCCAAGGTCCTGTCCGAGCACCTGAGCATCTTCATCAATCTCTCTGACGCGGCCAAGAATGTGCCGGTCATCACAGAGGGACCGAAGGGCCAGGAGCCGTCGTCCATGACGATGAGCATCGACGAGCTCGAACTCTCGGTGCGCTCCTACAACTGCCTGAAGAGGGCAGGCATCAACACGGTGGAGGAGCTGTGCTCCAAGACACCCGAGGATATGATGAAGGTCCGCAACCTGGGCCGCAAGTCTCTTGAGGAAGTGCTGGCAAAGCTCAAGGAGCTGGGCCTGTCCCTCAAGACAGGCGAGATGCCGGAGGCGTAAGCCGCCGGTTCATATGCTGTGAAGCACTGCAAAAGCAAAAGGGTCGGCGCATGGCCGATGGCTTTTGCAGCCGGATCAGTGGAACCAATTGCAATTCTGATGTAATCCAAGGTTCCTCTCCCAGTAAGTCCGAAGAGCGTGGGAGGGGCTGGAGAACTCCGGGCGCCGGTAATGCCGAAGAGTGCGGTGTCAGGATCCATAAGAAGAAAGGAAGAAATAACCATGGCAATGTACAGAAAGTTAGGCAAGAAGACCAAGCTCAGAAAGGCTCTGCTCCGCACGCAGGTCACGCAGCTCCTCTACAGAGGCAAGATCGTGACGACTGAGGCGAGAGCCAAGGAGATCCAGAAGATCGTCGAGCCGATGATCACGCTTGCGGCGAAGGAAAAGGACAACTACGACACCGTGACCGTCGAGGTCAAGCAGGCACAGCGCGACAAGGACGG
>CACZIO010000127.1 GCA_902781215.1 uncultured Lachnospiraceae bacterium | reverse complement strand
ATCATCACAGATATTTTCAAAGAGAAGATGAACAAGCATCATATCAGATAAATGTGTCAAATGCTGCCAGTTTTTTGACCCGGCAGGCATTATGAAAATTATGAGTAACTCATAAACTTGCACAAGGCGCTGTTTCATTCTTCAACAGTCATCACCGCATGGGATGGAAGCCGCCTTGTGGGTCTGGTACGATTGCTCAATGACGGTGAACTGGCTGCTTACATGCATTATGTTTTAGTTGATCCCGACTACCAGGGCTGTGGAATTGCTGGAAAAATGGTACAGATGGCTAAGGATTACCTTTATATCTAAGTCATGCCGGAGGAGAGCAGGAACGCTTCGTTTTATAAGAGGTTTGGGTTTCAAATCATGTCGGATGGCGTTGCCATGCAGCTGTGTAATGATTCGGATCGGCGGTAAGGTCGGAATCGATAAGAATCAATAGAAATTGGCAGGAAGCGAAGATCAGAAAAGGGACATGCATCCGTGATGAGCATGTCCCATTTTCGATAAGGCGACCTTCCTGGTATTTCCTTCAGGCAAAGTGAAATGTTTTCGCAAGGACGTCGAAATTCATATCGCGCTGCGCCAGGTTCAGCGGGGTGCCGTCATCGAGACGATAACCGGAGGCATCTCCGCTGCCGGGATAAGAACCGACGACATGCGGCCACTTGATGCCGACGGACGGATCGTTCCACGCGATGCCGCCCTCATCGCCAGGTGTATAGAAATCTGTCACCTTATAGCAGAACTCTGCGATGTCGGAGAGCACGAGGAAGCCATGTGCGAATCCCGGGGAGATGTAGAACTGAAGGTGGTTGTCCTCGGAAAGCTCCACGCCATACCACTGACCGAAGGTCTTGCTGCCCTCACGCAGGTCAACTGCAACGTCGAAGACAGTCCCGCGGATGCAGCGGACCAGCTTTCCCTGAGGGTGTTTCTTCTGAAAATGAAGCCCGCGCAGCACGCCCTTTGTCGAGGAGGACTGGTTGTCCTGGACAAAGACCATATCCAGACCGGCTTCCTTCATGTCGCGTTCGTTGTAGGTTTCTGTAAAATAGCCTCTCTTATCGCCGTGTACAGTCGGCAGAATGGTGTAGAGACCATCGATTGGTGTCTTGTTGACTGTAATCTGTCCCATGTAGTTCGTATGATCCTTTCTTTACATCATGCAGCCGGCACGTAAGGCCGGCTGCATGAAAACGTCTGGTTTTAGTACCCAAGCTCCTTCAGATATCTTGCCAGGGCATCTCTCCAGTCCGGAAGAGGAGTGAAGCCCTCCCTGACGAGCTTTGACTTGTCGAGTCGGCTGTTGAAGGGGCGCTTTGCCTTGGACAGCCCGTATTCGGCTGTGCTGACCGGGATGAGCCGGAGATTCTTCTCGCTGTACTCTTCGTGGCCGAGCAGCGCAGCCTGCCGGAAGATTTCGCGGGAGAAATCATACCAGCTGATATAGCCCGTCTTCGTGCCTTCCTTTGTATAGACAGCCTCCGGCGATGCACTTTTTGTGCCGTCCATGAGATACCCGCCCTCGGAGGCTGGAATCTCCGCATTGGTTGCATGGTAATACCCATACTTCTCTGTCTCAATCATATCGACAAGAAGCGATGCCAGGTCAAATGTGTAGGTCGGGGTCCCGATCTGATCATCGACGATTCTCAGCTCATCATGGCTTTTGCCGATATTCAGCATGGTCTTGATGTAGTTTTTCCCGTTCTTGCCGAAAACCCAAGCAATCCGGACGATGAAATACTTGTCGATGGTGCCAGAGACTGCAAATTCCCCGTCAAGCTTCGTCTGGCCGTAGACATTCAGCGGCTTATAGCCCTTGAAATCCGGATCCCACGGCGTATCTCCTTGTCCGTCAAAGACATAGTCCGTGGAAAGGTAGACCATCTTTGCATCGATGGTCTTTGCTGCATCCGCGATGTTCTGTGTTCCGCCAACGTTGACAGCGCGGACCTTCGCCACTTTGTCGTCATCCTCTGCAAGATCGACTGCTGTCCATGCGGCGCAGTGGACAATGACGTCAGGGCGAAGCGCCTGGACTGCTTTCATGACAGCATCCCGGTCCGTGATGTCAAGGGAGATATAAGGCATTGTTGTGACAGGACTTCCATCCTGTGCGCCGGCATATTCCGGCTGGATATCCGATCCGGTTCCCTGATAGCCTCTTTTGTAGAGCTCGTTCATCACGTCATGGCCGAGCTGACCGCCAACTCCTGTT
>CACZIO010000126.1 GCA_902781215.1 uncultured Lachnospiraceae bacterium | reverse complement strand
GAGAGGTAAAAGACATGGGGACGATTCTGGACCGCCTGGCAGAGCATGCCATGGAAAGAGTGGCGGAAAAAAAGAAAAAACACCCGCTCGAAGAAATACGGGAAAAGGCATTTGCCGCATGTGGGGCTGCAGCCGGCACGCAGGAATTCCCATTTGAAAAGGCGCTGTCCGGACAAGGAATCCATTTTATCTGTGAATGTAAGAAGGCTTCTCCCTCCAAGGGAATAATCGCTCCGGATTTCCCTTATCTGGACATAGCACGTTCCTATGAGGCGGCGGGCGCTTCTGCCATTTCCGTTCTCACTGAGCCAAAATGGTTTCGTGGGGAGGACCGCTTTCTGCAGGAAATCACGGCGGCTGTCGGTATTCCATGTCTGCGCAAGGATTTTACCGTGGATCCCTACATGATCTATGAGGCAAAGCTGCTGGGTGCTTCTGCAGTCCTTCTGATATGTGCGATCCTGGATGATACGCAGCTTGCGGAATATCTGCGGCTTGCGCATTCCCTTGGGCTTTCCGCTCTGGTGGAAGCCCATGATGAGAAAGAAGTCGGGCGGGCACTTGCCGCGGGAGCCCGTATCATCGGTGTCAACAACCGGGATCTGCGGGACTTTACTGTAGATATCAATACCTCCGTCCGCCTGCGAAGCCTGGTTCCGGAAGACCGCATTTTTGTATCGGAGAGCGGTATCCGCAATGCGCAGGACGTCGGTCTTCTTTGCCGCAGTGGGACAAATGCCGTCCTCATCGGCGAGACACTGATGCGCAGCCCCGACAAGGGCGCTTTCCTCAGGGAACTTCGCAGCAGCTGCCTGTGATCCCCAAAAAGAAGGGGAGAAGAGGCAGGAAAGGGCCAAGTCCGTATCAGCAGGAAAAACAGACAGCAAATGCCTGCAATCCAATAAAAACGGAGAAAACAATATGCGCTTGAAAAAAGAAAACAGGCCGACCGGCAGGCCGATCAACAGGCCGATCGTGAAAATCTGCGGTCTCCGGCGGCGGGAGGATGCGGAGGCAGCCGACCTTCTGCGGACGGATCTGGCGGGCTTTATCCTTTCACCGGGTTATAGAAGATCCATAGATATCGAAAAAGCAAAGACCCTTCGAAGGATTCTTTCACCACAGATCGGTACAGTCGGGGTCTTTGTAGATGCTTCATATGCGGAAATCGTGCAGGCGGCTGATGCGGGCTGTATCAGCATGATCCAGCTTCACGGAAGTGAGGATGAGACCTTTATCCGTAAAATCACAGCGCTGACAGGGCTTCCTGTGATCAAGGCCTTCCGGATCGGCGGGCCGGAGGATCTTGCTGCGGCCGCCGCCAGTTCTGCTCCCTGGGTCCTGCTGGACAGCGGTTCCGGCACAGGCAGGTGCTTTGACTGGGATCTGCTGGACAGATTTCTGAAGGAACAGGCGGCGGAACACGACGGGCCCCTCTTTCCCGGAGGGCATCAATGGATTCTGGCAGGGGGACTGACAGCGGAAAATGTGCCTGCTGCCATTCAGCGCTTTCATCCTGACGGAGTGGATGTCAGCAGCAAGGTAGAGACGGGCGGATGGAAAGACCCGGCAAAAATGGCTGCCTTTCTCGCGGCGGTAAGACAGAGCCGTGTTTAATGATCCTCTGATCCGCCCGGGAATTCCGGCAGGGGTTGCAGGCAGATCCTGAATAGAACAAGCCTTGAATGAGGACACCCCACAGTGAAGAAGTTGAAGCATTCTGAACATAGGGTGCCGAATAGATACGATATTTTTTCAAAAGAACAAAAAACAGAGGGAGGCCGGGAAGTGAAAAAAGGAAGATTTGGAGACTTTGGCGGACAGTACGTCCCCGAAACCCTGATGAATGAACTGATCCATCTGGAGGAGGCGTATGAGTATTACAAAAATGATCCTGCATTTGTGGGAGAGCTGACCTCTCTTTTGAATAATTACGCGGGACGTCCTTCTCTGCTGTATTACGCAGAGAAAATGACAGAAGATCTGGGAGGAGCGAAGGTGTTCATCAAGCGTGAGGACCTCAACCACACAGGTTCCCACAAGATCAACAATGTACTCGGCCAGGTCCTTCTGGCAAAAAAAATGGGGAAGACCCGCGTCATCGCCGAGACGGGCGCCGGCCAGCACGGTGTGGCAGCGGCGACTGCAGCGGCGCTCCTTGGTATGGAATGTGAAGTCTTTATGGGCGCGATCGACTGCCAACGTCAGAAACTCAATGTCTATCGCATGGAACTTTTGGGCGCCAGGGTGCATCCTGTGGAGAGCGGTTCCAGAGTTCTCAAAGATGCTGTCAATGAGACCATGCGCGAATGGGCCGGACGTGTGGATGATACCCATTATGTCCTCGGCTCTGTCATGGGTCCCCACCCCTTCCCCACGATTGTCAGAGATTTCCAGTCTGT
>CACZIO010000125.1 GCA_902781215.1 uncultured Lachnospiraceae bacterium | reverse complement strand
TGGCATCATGGCTGCAAGCGCTAAACAGGCAGGCGCGTGGCGTTTTGTGCGGATGCTGATGGAGGGCGCAAGCGACGTTGATCTTCGCATGGGCATCCCGGTTTTCAAGGCGAGCTTTGAGCGGGCGCTGACAGCGCAAATCTCTGATGACTTTGATGAACGCTTCCAGATCAGCTACATGACCGAGGAAAACGCGGAGGAGCTGCGTCAACAGGTATATAATACGACCAAGCTTGTGGACACAGACGAGGGCATGATCCGTATCCTGCGCGACGAAATCAATCGCTATTTTGGTGGGCAAGTCACCGCTCAAGAAGCGGCAAAGGCCATTCAATCTCGGGCAAGTATTTATGTGTCTGAGCAACATGGCTGACCAACGCACATGCGGGAGCGATTCGTCGCTCCCGCTTTTCCCTTTTCTGTAACCAATTCACTTGAAAAAGCGTTATTATATATGATGATACTTACACAGAAGGAAAGTTGCCATTGGTATGGATAGTATCACGTATCCTGCTGATTTTTTGCTCGATCCGATCAGGCAGAGTTGTATCCTGCAAGGGGAAAGCATCTCTTTGACCGGCACAGAGTTTCCAATTCTCTGTTTTCTCATAGAGAACAGAGGGCGTGCCGTCCCTTCGCAGGAGTTGTCTGACGCGGTATGGCAGGACGAGGTATATGTTGCCCGTGAAGATTGCCTGGCCGTCCATGTCAAACATATCCGGGAAAAGTTGCACGATCGAAAACCCTTCGCCACAGTCAAAACCGTCTGGGGTAAAGGCTATTGGGTGGAATAGAATCGAATATTGCTTTGCCCTCCGCTTCTTCCGGAGTGGTGGGCTTTATTATTCTTAAGAATCCAAGCCTTGACAGTGAGGTCTATTGATGATAGACTGCACACGAGGTCGATAATGAATAGACCTTGACAGGAGGCGCTTCTATGGAAGATAAAAAACTCGGCGCGGTGGAAGCCCGTTTTGCCGATCTGATCTGGGATAACGCCCCGATCAATTCGACGGCTTTGGTGCGGCTGTGTGCGAAGGAGCTGGACTGGAAGAAGTCTACCACCTACACAGTGCTGAAAAAACTCTGCGAGCGAGGCATTTTTCAGAATATAGATGGCACCGTGACGGCGCTCGTGTCGCGGGAGGACTTTGCTGCCGCACAGAGCGAGCGCTTTGTGGAAGAAACCTTCGCCGGGTCTCTCCCGGCTTTCCTGGCGGCTTTTACTTCCCGCAAGCCGCTGTCTTCGGGCGAAGTGGACGAGATCCAGAAGCTGATCGATGCTTACCGGGAGGGCAAGTGAAATGAACGCACTGCTGATCAAGCTCCTGAACATGAGCGCGGCGGGCAGCGTGCTGATCCTGGCCGTAGTCGTTCTGCGTGCGGTGCTCAAAAAAGCGCCGCGTTGGATCATCTGCTTGATGTGGGCGCTGGTGGCGATCCGGCTGATCTGCCCGATCAGCATATCCTCGCCGGTGTCTGCCTTCCGGGCAACGCCGTCGATCGTTAGCGAGAATGGCGAAGTGGAGGTGTTTCGCCCGGCCGGAGGCAGCGAAAAGCCCCTGCTGGCGGTGGACACGGTACAGATCGAGCGCCCCCAAGCAAGCTCCGAGACAATCCGGGACATTCCAGGCACTTCCTATGCCGTCACCCAGCGCAGCCGCGACGCCTATCTGCCGCCGCTGGTGCAAGCTTACCTGCTGGGCTTGACTGGCATGCTTTTATATGCGCTTGTTAGCACTTTGCTGTTACGGAAAAAGGTATCTGTCTTTCTGCGGCAACGCGGCAATATCCGTGTCTGCGATGAGGTGGCGAGCCCCTTTATTCTCGGGATCTTCCGGCCTGTGATCTATCTGCCTTCTTCCTTGAGCGAGGAGGAAAAACGCTTTGTCCTGGCTCATGAGCGAGCCCATCTGCGCAGGCTCGACCACGTATGGAAGCCTCTGGGCTTTCTGATCCTCAGCGTCCATTGGTTCAATCCCTTCTGTTGGCTGGCCTATGTGCTGCTGTGCCGGGACATTGAGCTGGCCTGCGACGAAAAGGTCATCCGCGAGCTGGGACGCGCCGAGCGCGCGGCCTATTCACAGACGCTCTTAAACTGCAGCGCCCATCGTATCCTTGCCGCCTGCCCCGTGGCCTTTGGCGAAACCGACGTGAAGAGCCGCGTCAAAGCGGTGCTGAACTACAAAAAGCCCGCGTTTTGGATCATTCTTGCCGCTGTACTCGGCTGCCTCGTGCTGGTCGTGTGCTTTGCCGCAAATCCTGTTGGAGGCCAAAAAAGCGAGACGACTCCGCCTCCGACGAACGAAATGCCGTCTACTATGCCAGAGGATGCCGGAGCATCTGCTTTTGAAACGAACGAATATCTGCCGTTATATCAAAGTGTATTGGACATGTACAGCGCCGCACTGAAAACAGCAAATGTTGAAAAGATGGGAGACACAAGCGGTCTGATCCGAAACTTCTTTGATGATAACCCGTTGCGGCGAGTTGGCTGGTCATTGACAGACCTGAACCTGGACGCTGTCC
>CACZIO010000124.1 GCA_902781215.1 uncultured Lachnospiraceae bacterium | reverse complement strand
CTTCGGCTCCTATTGGGGACTGCAAAAATGGGATTCCCTGGACATCAACGAGATCATATTCCAGCTGCAGGCGCCACTGGAGGGGACGGACAGCGGGATTATCCACGACTATCTGCTGAGGGGACTCCTGCCGGTCCTGGTCCTGGCCGTCATCTACATCGCTGTACAGATCTTACTGACCCGTAAAAACAAGGAGAGGGCGCGCCGCGGCTTTACGATCGGATGCCTGGTCCTGTCCCTCCTGGGCTGTATATGGCTCTACCGGGCGGTCTGGCAGGGACTGGGGATCGGTGAGTGGATCGCCGCGCAGAACAGCGACTATGATTTCATCGCCGACCGCTATGTGGATCCGAAAGATGTAGAGCTGGAGTTTCCGGAGAAGAAGCGGAACCTGATCTTCATTTATCTGGAGTCCATGGAGACGACCTTTGCGGATCAGGCGTCCGGAGGCGGAATGGAGCAGAACCTGATCCCGGAGTTGACGAAGGCCGCTATGGAAAACGAGGATTTTTCCGGAAAGGAAGAGGCACTGGAAGGCGGTATTTCCTATGGCGGGACGACTTTCACAGCGGGAGCGATTTTCGGAATGTCATCCGGCCTTCCCCTGAAGATCGGGATCGGTGGAAACAATATGGACACGCAGGATACGTTTTTTCCTGACGTCGTTGCGATTGGAGATATCCTGGAGGAGGAGGGCTACCGCCAGGTCTTTCTGTGCGGCTCGAATGCGACTTTCGGGGGGCGCAGGCTCTTCTTCCAGGACCACGGCAATTACGAAATCCGTGACTATCCATACGCAATCGAGCAGGGGTGGATTCCGGAGGACTATAAGGAATTCTGGGGCTATGAGGACGAAAAGCTCTTTTCATTCGCGAAAGAGACCCTTCTGGAGCTTGCAGAGGACCCTGACAAGCCCTTCAACTTTACCATGCTGACGGTCGACACGCATTTTCCGCACGGCTATGAATGCAGGCTGTGCACGGAGGACGTCGCAGACAACCAGTACGCAAATGCCGTCGCCTGCTCCAACCGCCAGGCAGCGGAATTCCTGTCCTGGATTCAAGAGCAGGATTTCTATGAGAACACAACGGTGATCCTGACGGGGGATCACCCGACCATGTCCTCGGATTTCTCTGACATGATCAAGGAGGGATATCAGAGGAAAACCTATACGGCATATATCAATGCAGTGGCCGAACCTGTAGATCCGGAAAAGCGGCGTGCCTTTTCCACCATGGACAATTTCCCGACGGCGCTTGCATCCCTCGGAGTAGAGATCAAGGGCGACCGCCTCGGACTGGGGACAAACCTCTATTCTGACACACAGACGCTGACGGAAGAGCTGGGCTGCGAGGAACTTGCCGCCAGTATGGGGCTTCGTTCGGAGTTCCTGGCGAAGCTGGAAAAAACAGATGCTCTGTCGGAAAATCTGCTGGAAAGATACCACAGGACTGCCAGAAACTCTCTCAGCCTGGATGATATTGACCCCTCTTCAGGAAGGGTCGGGGTGCGGCTTTCACTGGATTTTGGAGGCAATCCCTCGCCGGAAAAATATGTTGCGGTGTTTCGGGAGAGTGGCGAAGAGAACGAACTGCGGGTGGATCTGGCACGGGAAGAGGGCAGCCAGCATGAATATGTTGGCACTGCAGACCTCTCCGGATGGAAGGAATTCGATGGCGACGTCAGTATAGAAATGCATCTGACCAGCGGGGATGTGGTGGAGGATCTGGTATCGCTCCATTTATCAGGACTCTCCATGCTGCACGATGATTTTCCCGGCTACCTGGATCTGCTCAGGACGGATGAGCGGTTTAAGGATATGTCGGTTCTCCTGGCCGTCAAGGACGAGGCGACCGAAAAGCTCACAGAGACAGAAGTGGAAGCGATGAAGGCCCTGGGTCTCCAAAAAGCAGAGGAGATTGCCGGACAGAGCAGGATCAGCTATGCCGCCATCATAGAGCCGGGAAATGTCCGGGAGGAAGCCGGATACAAGAGACTGAAAATAAAAGGACTCCTGCAGGGAGGACAGATGTCTTACAGAATCGTGAGCGGGGGACATGACTACGGAAACCTTGCATCGATCAAGATCGATGATGTGGAATATGCGCCGGATCATCGCGGGATCAATCTGGTTGTATATGACCCCGCAGCGGGGCGGCTGATCGATTCCGTTCGTTTTGACATTCGTTCAGAGTAGACGATTATTCGCGGGCTCAGCTATAGAACCTAAGACAGAGAACATGAATCCCGCATTTGTGCCGCGAGGCGGCCCAAATTGCATGATCCTTCAGAGAAATCGCCGATTTCGAGGCCCTTACACGTAGGGCTTTGAAATGCGGATTTCTCTTCGCACACATGCGAAGCATGTATTGCCGCTCTGACGGGCGGCATGGTAGGAGAGTATGAAAAAGATTCTTTCATGGACAGCCGTGGTCCTGACCGGGCTGTTCGGAATACTTGTGTCCCTTCTGGTCTTCGGCTCCTATTGGGGACTGCAAAAATGGGATTCCCTGGACATCAACGAGATCATATTCCAGCTGCAGGCGCCACTGGAGGGGACGGAC
>CACZIO010000123.1 GCA_902781215.1 uncultured Lachnospiraceae bacterium | reverse complement strand
GGCCAGTTTGCCGCCATCTGCTCGAAGGGGTAACGAATGATGGTCGGCGTATTGTAGCCGACGCCCAACTCCAGGAAGACAACTTTATTCCGTTTGTTCTCTTCCAGAAATTCCTGATACCTGCCGCGTTCAGCATACCACTGCGCATCCTGAACGAAATACATATCCTTGCGGATGTTGATCTCCATGCGTTCCCCGCAGCGGGGGCAGTGAGGCACCAGATCCGAGGGAATACGGCAATCCCGCTGCTTTTCACACATCTCCATAATAAGGTCGTGGTTGTCGTAGAGCGTATCGTGGCAACCGCAGGCACACTGCAGTTTTCCGTAGTCTCCCTGCACCGCCCAGATGCGCAGAGGGTCAAAGCCCGCTTTATAAAACTGTGCGTCCACGTTGGTGGTAATAACGAAGTAGGGCTTTCCCTCCACCATTTTGAGCAGCTGCCTGTACGGCTCGCCCACGGGGGCGTCATAACGATTCATCCGTATGTGGCGTGACCAGTATGCCCACTTCTCTTCTTCGGTTCGGAAGAGGTAGAAGCCGGCACTATACATGTCCGTCATTCCGTAGCGCTCGATGAAATCCTTGAAGTTTTCGGTAAAGCGTGGCCCAGCGTATTCGATTCCGGCCGCGGTGGAGAGGCCTGCTCCTGCACCGATGATGATTGCGTCCGCTTCCAGCAACAGGTTACGCACCTTGGCTGCTTTGTCTTTCAAAGTATCCTGCATGATATTCTGACTGCCTTTGCAAATGGTAAACATAGTTTTCCTCCTCTGAGGGTCTTACTTTCTTATGACTGCTCCGACCGGGCAGGCCCGCAGACAGTTGCCGCAGTGGAGACAGTGCTCCTGCCGGATCATGAAGGGCGGCTCCCCGCCGGTGATGCAGCTCTGCGGACAGACAGCCACGCAGCTGCCGCAGCCGATGCAGGCGTCCGTGATGGTATAGCCTTCCGCTTTGCTCTCCGCACCGCCGAAGGAGAAGCTCGCCCGCTCGATAGGCCGCTTGGACAGGTCGAAGTACTCCCCGCTTCCCTCGTAGATCTGAAAGACCGTCAGCGCTTCGCGGGAGGCCTCCGTGGGATAGATCTCCGCCATATAGGGGTTCTTCTCAAACAGCACCGGCAGCAGCTCGGGCCCCAGCTCCCGCACCTTCCCGCGCAGGGAGACGGCCAGCGAGTGCATGGTGTCCTCCCCTTTCAGCGCCGTGAGAGCCAAATACCCCCGCTTTGTCAGGCGGTCATAGAAGCTCTTGCCCCGCGCCGTGAGAAAGTACAGACCGCTCTCGTCGCTCATCATCATGTCGATGGCCGCCGTGACGGGCAGTCCTTCGTCGTCCACCGTGGCGACAATGGTAGTATGGATCTCGTCGGAGATGAGTTGGAGATACTCTTTTGCTGTCATGTCGTTTCCCTCCCCTTAAGGATCGGCCTCAAGCTCTTGTAGCTTAACATGGTGATCAGACTGATGGCAAGCCCTTTCAGCACATTGAAGGGCAGGGCGTTATACAGCACGATGTCCCGCTTCGAGTGAATGAAAGGGATAAAAGCCTCGAAGGAGGCGATCAGCTGATGGAGCGGCATGAACTGCTCGAAGAGCGGCAGCAGGATATAGTAATTGGCCAGCGCGGCTGCGATCCCCATGGCCAGGCTCCCCGCGAGGCAGCCGAGCAGTGCGGTCTTTTTGGTCTTGTGGAAGCGATAGATCGCCCCGGCCGTCAGCACAAAGGCGGCGCCCATGAGGAAGTTTGCCAGCTCCCCCACGCCGCCGGTAGCCGTGGAAGTCAGCTGCAGAGCGTTCTTGATCAGCTCGATCAAAACGCCCCACAGCGGGCCGTACGCAAAGGCGCCGATGAGCGCGGGCAAATCGGAGAGATCCATCCGGGCAAAGGGCGGCGACAAGGGTACCGGGAATTCCAGAAAGGCCAGCACAAAGGCCACGGCGGAGAGCATCGCGGCACCGACAAGGGTGCGGAGCTTGCGGTTGGATTGTTTCATGAGGATTATCTCCTTTCAGCGGAGGGCAAAAACGCTCTGACTGGGCAGACCCGCTCAGAGCGCTTTGTTCTTCTTCCATCCAGACTGTGACTGTCGGTACCGGAATCACACCGGTTCATGCTCCTGAAAGCTCGCGGACTGTACCGCCGGTGGGGACTTTCACCCCGCCCTGAAGATGTTGATCTGGTTTTCTAAAGTCGGATCAGGCCAGCAGCCACTCCACCATTTCGTCGGCAGCCTTCAGATCCTCGGGCTTTTCCAGGATGCTGCCCGGAACGTTGGCGTTGCCCGCCACATGGGCCTTGTAATCCCGGAAGCCGGCCGTGGCAAAGCTCTTGAGATTGGTCTCGACCATGTTGGTGTACACGTCCACGGGGCCGAAGCCGGCAAAGAAGTAACCGCCCAGCTTCTTGTCCTTGCGGCCGGCCATGGAGAAGTCCGGCTGGGTAAAGTCCATGAAGGAATAGGTGCGATCCAGGAAAGCCTTGAGCTGCGCCGGGAACTGGTCCCAATGCACAGGGGCCAGGATCAGCATGGCGTCGCAGGCGTCAAGCTCCGGGATCAAAGCGGTGAAATCGTCCTTCTGGACGCAGTTGGGCGTGTGCTGGCGCTTGCAGCCGTCACAGGCCAGACATGCGCGAACGTCCTTCTCCCCGATGCGAAAGGCGGTCACATTGGCCTTTCCCTCCAGCTGCTCGGCGATGCGCTTCTCCAGCGTATAGGAGTTGCCGATGCGGCGCTTGCTTGCGTTGACGATGAGAATGTTTTTCATG
>CACZIO010000122.1 GCA_902781215.1 uncultured Lachnospiraceae bacterium | reverse complement strand
ATTTTTGAAAAATACTATCCCGGCCAGGCGGAGATGGTGGCCGATTTCTGGATGCCCAACAAGGAGTGGGAGGGCTGTGATGTCAACGATCCTTCCGCCAGCGTCCTCTCCAACTACGGGGCCAGCGGAATCTGATCAAACAGTGTGCAGTAAAAAAAGGCATTCAACAAAAAACAGCGTGTGATTTGGCGCGGGCGCAGGCATTGCATGTTTATACAAAATGTATCGCAGGCCCATGATCGGGAATTATGCCTGTGCAGGCAACTGCGAATATACATTACCTGATACAGGCTGTGGGCATGGAGACTTGTTTTATGGAAGATAAGAAAAAACGCAAGATCATTCTGGAAGACGGAAGAGAGTTTTACGGAGAGGCTTTCGGCGCCTCCGGGGACAGGGTGTGTGAGATCGTCTTTAATACTTCTATGGCAGGCTATCAGGAGATCTTGTCCGACCTTTCCTACACGGACCAGGCGGTCGTGATGACCTATCCCCTGATCGGCAATTACGGCATGGCGGCGGAGGACTATGAATCCATCACCCCCTCGATCGGTGCTTTGATCGTGCGCCAATACCAGGATGAGCCCTCGAATTTTCGCAGTTCCGCAACCCTGGGAGAGGTCATGACTGCCAACGGGATTCCCGGGATCAGCGGTGTGGATACACGAGCCCTGACCCGGTCCATCCGGGATTACGGGACCAGGAAGGCCCTGCTCACGGATGCGGAGACGCCCCTGCGAGAGGGACTTGCTCTTTTGCGCGGGACATGTCTTCCGACCGATGCTGTCTCACGTGTCAGCTGCAGAGATCCCTGGACCTGGGAATCTCCCCTGACAGCAGACAATTCCTTCAATCCTGCACTCTCCTCCAATGGAAGGCCTCTTCGGATCGCCGCCATTGACTGCGGGATGAAACGCAATATCGTCCGTTCCCTGAACCGAAGGGGATGTACGGTGACGGTCCTGCCCTGGAATACCCCTGCGGACCGGATCCGGGCCCTGCAGCCGGACGGAATCCTGATTTCCAACGGGCCCGGCGACCCTACAGATGTGCCGGAGACCATTGCGACGGTTCGTTCCCTGATCGGAGACTTCCCTATTTTCGGAATCTGTCTGGGCCATCAGATCCTGTCTCTGGCTTATGGAGCCCGCACCTACAAACTGAAATTCGGCCACCGCGGCGGCAACCACCCGGTGAAGAATCTGCAGACAGGAAAGATTGAGATCACTTCCCAGAATCATTCCTATGCCATAGAAGAGGAGAGTCTGAAGGGCACGCCCCTTTCGGTCACCCACCTCAACCTGCTGGACGGAACGATTGAAGGCGTGGAATGTGCCCGGGACAGAGCTTTCGGCGTCCAGTACCATCCCGAGAGCGCGCCCGGTCCCCAGGACAGCGCCTACCTGTTTGACAAGTTTCTGGAAAGCATGCACCAGTAAATACAAAAAGGAGACCCTCATGCCCAAAAGAACTGATATCCATAAAATTCTCGTCATCGGCTCGGGCCCGATCGTGATCGGGCAGGCGGCAGAGTTTGATTATGCAGGGACACAGGCCTGTCTTGCCCTGAAGGAAGAGGGCTACGAGGTTGTTTTGTGCAACTCGAATCCGGCGACGATCATGACGGATACAGCGATTGCGGACAAGGTCTATATGGAGCCCCTGACCCTGGAATATATCGCCAAGATCATCCGCTATGAGCGTCCGGATGCCATCCTTCCCGGCATCGGCGGGCAGACCGGTCTGAACCTGGCCATGCAGCTGGAAAAAAAGGGCGTGCTGGCCGAATGCCGAACAGAGCTTCTGGGTACCGGGAGTGCCTCTATTGAGAAGGCTGAGGACAGACTCCTTTTTAAAGAACTCTGCCAATCTCTGGGGGAGCCTGTCCTGCCCTCGGAAATCGCGCACAGCATGGAGGAAGGACTCTGCGCGGCGCGGGAGATCGGATTCCCGGTCGTGCTGCGCCCCGCATTTACGCTGGGCGGAACAGGCGGCGGCTTTGCACAGGATGAAAAAGATTTCCTTGCCATCATGAAAAACGCCCTGCAGCTGTCACCGGTCCATGAGGTTCTCATCGAAAAAAGCGTAAAGGGTTACAAGGAAATCGAGTACGAAGTCATGCGTGACAGTAATGACACAGCCGTCACCATCTGCAATATGGAAAATGTTGACCCTGTTGGAATCCATACCGGTGACTCTATCGTCGTCTGTCCCTCTCAGACCCTGACCAACAAGGAGTATCACATGCTCCGCGACAGTGCCCTCAAGGTGATCCGGGCCCTGGAAATCGAGGGAGGATGCAACGTGCAGTTTGCGCTGGATCCCCGGTCTTTCCAATACTATCTGATCGAAGTCAATCCCCGCGTCTCCCGCTCCTCTGCCCTTGCCTCCAAGGCGAGCGGCTATCCTATCGCCCGGGTTTCCGCCAAGATCGGAATCGGTATGACTCTGGACGAAATCATGCTTGCCAATACGCCGGCCTGCTTTGAGCCCTCCCTCGATTATGTTGTAACCAAGATGCCCCGTTTTCCCTTTGACAAATTTACCAGGCCTATCACTGGTGAGATCGACAATACTCTCTCCACTCAGATGAAGGCGACCGGAGAGGTTATGAGCATAGGACGCACCATGGAGGAAAGCCTGCTCAAGGCTGTCCGTTCCCTGGAAACCGGCCATATGCATCTGTATGACTCCAAATTTGACAGCATGGACGCCGGGACAATCATGGATTATATCCGGGAGGGCCGGGAGGACCGCGTCTTTGCCGTCGCGGAGCTTTTCCGCAGGGCACAGGCTATGGAAGAGCAGAAACATGATCAGAAACAGGAGCGGCAGGGGAAGGAACGAAAGCAGGAACAGCAACAGAAACAAGATTGTAAACAGGATCAGGAACAGAAGCAGTTCAGGGAAATGGCAAAGAAAATCCGGCTGGCAACCGGCATGGATCCTCTGTTCCTTCGTGTGTTCAGAAACATTGTCCGGGAGGAAAAGGAAATCCGGGATCATCCCGGAGATACAAAAGTGCTGCGGCAAG
>CACZIO010000121.1 GCA_902781215.1 uncultured Lachnospiraceae bacterium | reverse complement strand
CTTCCTAGGGTCAGCAAACCTTATATTACATTGAGGTATCTTTTCTTTCACCTTCTTTCTTTCGAGCTCCTCTACTTAGATCTTACAGGAAGCTCCTTTATTATTTCTCTGCGGGATCTCCGCTGCTTTCCTTCAGGATAAGCTTTGATGTCATTGAGTCAGACAGGTATCAGACAGATTGAAAAGTGCTGGTCATCGATCGATTTTCGGAAGCCCCCTTCCCGCCATGAGGCGCGCCTGACAGGCTCTATTATAGGACATCTTGCGACTTTCGTCACGCAGAGCTTTCATGGATTTACACATGTCTCCTCC
This sequence comes from uncultured Lachnospiraceae bacterium, assembly GCA_902781215.1. GTDB lineage: Bacteria > Bacillota > Clostridia > Lachnospirales > Lachnospiraceae > CAG-791. The sequence goes on along the minus strand of CACZIO010000121.1, from coordinate 2,747 downwards.
CGAGGCATTTTTGCACTTGCTTTTTTTCCTGCATCGTTATATGCTTTGTCCTGTCTAACTATATTCTACTGGAAGATTCTTTTAATGATAACGTTCATCCCTGTGCCGTCTCAAAGGGCCTGGACAAGGAACGTGATACACCTGCAGGAGAAAAAATGAGTACATTACACGAGAGAATTGAAAGCAGACTGCACGACCTGGCCGCACAGGCAGACAGACAGCCGGTTCCTTCCAAACCGGGCGGGGCAGTCACTTTAAAGGAGATTGCCCCGGGACAGTCCGCGGTCATCAGACAGGTCGGCGGCGAGGGTGCCCTGCGCCAGCATTTCCTGGATATGGGCGTCCTGCCCGGATATGAGGTCACCGTGACCCAGCTGGCCCCTCTGGGGGATCCCATGGAGCTGCGGATCCACGGCTATGAGCTCACGCTCCGCGTCGCGGACGCCGGTCAGATCCTTGTGGATCCTGTTGAAAAAGATATCTTTGGCCCGGACACGAATACCGGACTCCCCGGCAAACCTGTCCAGCCTGTCGTCAAGCCCGGAAAGACGGAACACCCCGGCCTGGGTGAGGCGGGCCGCTTCCATCGTCCCGGTGACGGAGATCCTCTTCCGAACGACACGCTCCTGACCTTTGCACTGGTCGGCAATCAGAACTGTGGCAAGACAACGCTCTTCAACCAGCTGACCGGATCCAACCAGCACGTGGGCAACTTTCCCGGCGTGACCGTCAGCCGCAAGGACGGGGCGATCCGCCACCGCCCCAATACGCTGGTCACGGACCTGCCGGGCATTTATTCCATGTCTCCCTACAGCAGCGAGGAGCTGATCTCCAGGAATTTTGTCCTGCAGGAGAAGCCCCGTGCCATCATCAACATCGTGGATGCGACAAATATTGAGCGCAACCTCTATCTGTCCATGCAGCTGCTGGAAATGAACATCCCCATGGTCATCGCCCTCAATATGATGGACGAGGTCAGGGGCAACGGCGGATCCATCGACATCAACCAGCTGGAATCTCTGCTGGGCGTTCCCGTGATCCCGATCTCTGCCGTCAACGGCGAAGGCATCGAGGAACTCGTGGACCACGCGGTCCATGTCGCCCACTATCAGGAGCGGCCGCTCCGGCAGGATTTCTGCGATGAGAGCGACCACGGCGGCGCTGTACACAGGTGTCTGCACGCCGTCGCGCACCTGATCAAGGACCATGCGGACAGGGCCGGCATCCCGGTGCGCTTCGCTGCCGCCAAGATCATCGAGGGAGATGAACTGATCCTGGATCAGCTTCAGCTGGATCAGAATGAGAAGGAACTGCTGGACCATATCATCCTGCAGATGGAAAATGAACGCGGTATGGACAAGAGCGCAGCCATCGCCGATATGCGCTACTCCTTTATCTCCCGCATCTGTGCCCAGACGGTCACCAGGGCCCAGGAGAGCCGGGAACACCTGCGAAGCCGGGAAATCGACCGCTTCCTCACCGGAAAATATACGGCCATTCCTTTCTTTATCCTGATCATGGGAACGGTCTTTTTCCTGACCTTCAATGTGATCGGCGCCTTTCTCCAGGGACTTCTGGAATCCGGCATTGAAGCGCTGACCGCCTATGTCGATACAGCGCTGACCGCTTCCGCTGTCAATCCGGCCATCCACAGCCTGATCATCGACGGCGTCTTCAGCGGCGTCGGGAGCGTGCTGAGCTTTGTTCCGATCATTGTGGTCATGTTCCTCTTTCTCTCCCTGCTGGAGGACAGCGGCTACATAGCCCGCGTGGCATTTGTGATGGATCATTTCCTCCGCCGCATCGGTCTGTCCGGCCGCAGCATCGTCCCCATGCTGATCGGTTTCGGCTGCAGCGTGCCCGCCGTCATGGCGACCCGGACCCTGCCCAGCGACCGCGACCGCCGCATGACCATCCTGCTCACGCCCTTTATGAGCTGCACCGCCAAGATTCCGATCTACGCCTTCTTTGTCAATGCCTTTTTCCCCGGGCGGGGCGGCCTGATCATGACCGGCCTCTACCTTCTGGGGATCCTGGTTGGGATCCTGGCGGCCCTCCTCTACAAGAAGACCCTCTTCCGCGGTGAGGCCGTTCCCTTTGTCATGGAGCTTCCCAACTACCGCCTGCCCGGCGTGCGGAACACGCTGCAGCTCCTCTGGGAAAAGGCCAGGGACTTTTTGCAGCGTGCCTTCTCGGTCATCCTGGTCGCGACCATCGTCGTATGGTTTTTGACCAAATTTGATGCCCACCTGAATATGGTGGACAATTCGGCAGAAAGTATCCTGGCGATCATCTCCGGCTACCTGGTGCCGCTCTTCAGGCCGATCGGACTGGGCGACTGGAGGATCTGCACCTCCCTGATCACCGGCTTCATGGCCAAGGAGAGCGTCGTCTCCACACTGGAGCTCCTCTACAGCGGGGAAGGCGGTGTCACGAATGTCATGACCTCTCTCACTGCAGCCGGCCTTCTCGTCTTTTCGCTCCTCTACACCCCCTGCGTCGCAGCTGTCGCAGCGGTGCGCAGAGAACTCGGTAACAAATGGGCCGCAGGGCTTGTTGTCTGGCAGTGTGTCATTGCCTGGGCCGGGGCATTGGTGGTGAGGCTGATCGGGGGGATGTGACAAATGCGGGGTTGTCGCGCTGTTGGGACGGGCCCTCACGACATACATCCTTTGGAGTTCAGGATTTGTTCGCATGGAAGTACTAAGGCTTGCTTGTGCTCAGAGCGGGCCGGGTCAAACTCGTTT
>CACZIO010000120.1 GCA_902781215.1 uncultured Lachnospiraceae bacterium | reverse complement strand
TGGAGGCGCTGCACCAGCTGGGCTTTCGCACCGCCGCCATGGCCCTGCGGGACGACTCGGTATCCATCGACGATCCGCAGCTCCTCTCGGAGGAAAAGCTGGCGGTGGTGCTGGGCACCGAGGGAGAGGGGCTGGCGGACAAGACCATTGCCGACTGCGACTACACCGTGCGGATCCCCATGTCCCACGGCGTGGATTCCCTGAACGTGGCCGCCGCCAGCGCGGTGGCCTTCTGGCAGCTCAGCCGCGTGGAGGGCCGGAGATGACCGTTTATCCGGACTTCTATCCCCGCTTCGCCTGCCGGGCAGGCGCCTGCAAACACAGCTGCTGCCGGGGCTGGGAGATCGACGTGGACGCGGACAGCCGCCGCCTGTATGAAGCCGTCCCGGGGCCGCTGGGAGAAAAGCTCCGCGCCTCTCTTGCAGGCGAGGGGGAGGACGCTCATTTCCTGCTGACGCAGGACGAGCGCTGCCCCTTCCTGCAATCCGACGGGCTGTGTGAGCTGATCTGCAAGCTGGGCGAGGAGGCGCTGTGCGACATCTGCGCCGAGCACCCCCGCTTTTATCTGGAGCTGGGCGAGCATATGCTCTGCGGGCTGGGCCTCAGCTGCGAGGCCGCCTGCGCCCTGCTGCTGGCGGACGCGGGGCCGCTGCGCTTTGTGGCGGAGGAGAGCGGAGAAACGCTCAGCCTGTCCCGGCTGCTGGGGCAGCCGGAGGCGAGCTTCTCCTTTTCGCCCCGGCCGGAGCCGGACCGCTTAAAGCAGATGCTGGCCCTCTTCTCCCGCACAGAGCCCATCGACGCCGCTTGGCCCAAGCTGCTGCGCCAGTTGGAGGGTGCGCTGTCCGAGCTGACGGAGGCCGCCTGTGCGCGGCTGGGCGTCTGCTCCGGCGCGGTATATGACCGCATCGGCGGCTATATCCTGTACCGCCAGCTGGACCGGCTGCCGGAATACGGGCTGGACACGCTGCGCTCATACGCCGCCCTCTGCGTGGACTTTGTGTTTCTCTGCGAGACCTTTTCCGGCGATTTGGCGGAGAGCCTGCGCCGCTGGTCGGAGCAGATCGAATACAGCACGGATAACCCGGAGCTGCTTCTCCGGGCGGTAAGGGGCTGAAAACGATATCACAGCACAATAACGGCCTGCCGGATTGACCCGGCAGGCCGTTGCTGTATGCTTGTCCGATGAAGCCTCAGGCAGCGTCGTCATCCTCGCTCTGCATGGCCTCATAATACTCCGTTTCCGAGGCGAAGAGGCAGTAGCGCCCGTTCACCAGTCCGTAATACCCGCTTGCCGTAAAATATCCTCGCATGTGATCGCCCTCCTTATGCCGCGTTCCGTTTGTCTTTCCTTTGCTTCTGGAACCGTTGAATGAAAAAGAGAAGGTAATATAAATATACCAGCCGAGATCATTCAACGGCTTACGGCGCGTTTTGGAGGCTTTCTGAGAGAGAAAACACGGTCAAAAGCGCCGGGTGTGTACAAAAATACGCATAGCAAAGCGGACAGGACGAAGCGTGCTTTTGTAAAAGTGAACGTCACCCCGCCTTGACGGTATGGACGGTCACGTTCCGCTTTCTATGATGAAGCTGTCTTGCCGGGCTGGCAGAGGATAGCAAACCCAGCAAAGAAAAACTATGCTTCCGGATTCTTACGTCTCAGAAGCCTGGGTGTAAGGTTGATCTCATCCGCCGGAATCTCACGCAGTCCCAAAACGGAGATGAGCTTCTGCTGCTCCGGGCTCTTGAAGAGATCGAAAGGAGACTTGCCGCCGAGCTTGTCCCTTTTTGTGCTGTTGATGTGGCTCATGAGGAGAACCATATCTTCCTGATCATAGGGACTGAAAGACTTTCCCTTGGGCAACACATAACGAATATACTCATGGTTCTTTTCGATGTGCGCTTTCTGCCAGGAGGCTTGTGGATCACAGTAAAACACTTTTGTCCGCTGTTCGCCCTCTTCAGTGGTCTCCAATTCTCTGGTATGCTTGAACTCACTGCCGTTGTCTGTGAGGATCACAGGAAAAAGGCTGCGAAAGCTATCCAAGCCCAGGGCGCTGCTCAGCCAGTCAAATTGCTCCACAACGCTCTCCGCTCTCCCGTCCGGCATGAGCAGCGTCAGCATGAAGTTCTGCTCGGTGAAGAGCATCGTCAGCAGTCGCTTGCCCTTTTCCCGCACGCCCTTTACCGTGTCCATTTCCACATAGGGCGTGTTCGGATGCTTCTCCATATACGTCAGGAAGTCCGCATAAGATCTTGTTTTTCGGAACTCCTGGTTCATAAACTTCTCAGACGGCTCTTTTTTCTTTCGACGTGGACGGTAACCGACCTTCCTGCGCAGATCCAGATTCCCAATGCTGAGCTTCCTGTCCTCTATGTAACGATACAGGGTCCTTTGGGAAACGGGGATCTCCTTGCCGTGTGCCGAAAAGATGTGCGTTAACGGCTGTCCTTTCCTGATCAGCGGAGATACCAAAGCGTCCAGCGCTTCCATCTCTTCTCCCTGTAAATGCGGCTTGCTCCTGGCGTCTGCGTACCTCCTCCTGGCCATGGCGTCGGCCTGCTGGGCGATGTAATAGGCCCGATCCATCTTGCACTTTCTTCGGTTGCCGCACACATTGCAGACATACGGCGGCCGCTGCAGCTGAATACAAGGTGAATTGTTGTATGCGCGGCAGACCGTTTGGCAATCCACACTTTGGCAGGCTACACACCGCTTCCGGCAGAACGCGTCGCCGCATAATCCCTGCCTCTTGCATCCCGTGGCATTTCGGCAATCTTTTCCGTGGGGACGGATCCCTTTTATCTTTGTACTGTTCCGTTTCAACTCCGCCGACACATGACGAGGACTCTTTTGGATCTTTTCCGCGATCTCTTTCAGGCTCTGCCTCCCGTACAGGCCCGCCTCGATCGCCACTCTTTCGGATAATGTGATTCGACTCATATACAACCTGCTTTCCGCAGAACATGACCGAATCTATTTTATACCATCTTTGTTGCCTTAGTGATCGTCACCTTAAATCCTCATTTTTACCCTTCAAATTTAACCTTCACTTTGTCAATCAACG
>CACZIO010000119.1:1236-4667 GCA_902781215.1 uncultured Lachnospiraceae bacterium | reverse complement strand
GTGGCCACAAGGATATTGGCGCTGGGGTAGAGCTGCAAATACTCCGAAGCCCATTGTTCCGTCAGATGGTTCGGCACCACGATCAGACTCTTTTGACAGAGCCCCAGGCGCTTGCTCTCCTGTGCCAGCGCTACCATAGTAAAGGTTTTGCCCGCGCCGACCACATGGCCAAGCAGTTCATTTCCACCGTACAGCCCGCGGGCGACGGCGTTGAGCTGATGCTGGCGCAGGCTGATCTCTGGGTTGATCCCGGCCAGGCTCAGATGGCTGCCGTCATATCGTCAGCCGTTCCCGTCGGGATGGGTCTTTCCAGATCCATTCCTGGAATGCCTGCTTGATCAGTTCCTGCTTGGCCTGCGCGATGGCGGTTTCTTTCTTGTTCAGCACCGGTGTCCGCTTGCCGTCTGCATCCTCGATATAGTCGAAGATGCGCACATCCTTCAGGTTGAGGGTCTGTTCCATGATCTTATACCCGTTGATGCGGTCGGTGCCGTAGGTGTTGAACGCGCGGACGTTGCCTCTGTCGCCGGATTTGCCTTCGATGTTCCACTCTCCCGTGTAGGCGGAGAAATGGATCTTGATCTTCCACCGGGCATAGTAGGGTGTTCCGAACAGCTCATACATGAAGTCCTCATAATCCTCCGGGGGTATCCAGGTCGCGCCGAGACGGACGGAGATCTCTGCAGCGGTCAAATTGACCGGCTGCACCTTTTCCAGGGCCTCTACATTGGGGGCATAATTTTCCGGGTCTTGTTTTGCCTCCCGTCGCGCCTCTCTCAGCTTTTCACGGACGTTACCAGAGAGATACTCGTCCGCGGGCAGGTATTTGGGTTGACCGTTCCCGGAGCCCGCCTCGTAGCGAGGATTGATGAAGATGACGCCCCGGAGGTCCGAGACGATTTCGGCCTCAGAGCGGTTGGTCAACTCCATCATATAGTCCATATCCACCCGTGCTTTTTCGGCCAGTGAGACAGCCAGCGCTTCGGAGGACGTGTCCACATGGGTGATCTCCACCCGTTGCTTGATGGTGCGCTTGGAGAACATATCCGCTTTGCGGAGGAAGTTGCCTTCGTCATCCATCACCTCCAGGGAGGACAGCAGGAAGAAAGAATTGTCTGTGCTGAATACGGACCGGTTGGCGCGGGAGTTGATGATGCCGTACTTGGTGCTGAAATCGTCATACAGGGCATTGAGCTGTGCTTGCTGGGCTTCGATCATGGTATCCGGGTAGTCTTCCGTCTGGTATTCGATCAGACGGCGAACACAGTCACGAATCCCGATCAACCCCTTGATGCGGTTCTCGGCAGTGACAGAAGCATTGACAGGTGACATGCGGCTGTTCTCCCGGAAATACACCTTCCCGTCCACCAGCGTAAAGCTGAAATTGCGGACGCCGGGGTCGGCGGGAATAGAGAGGTCTTCTTCCTCGTCGGCCAGTTCTTCTGCCTCGTACTCAGTGATGCTGCCGTTGATGCCCTGGATGGCCTCGGACAACAGCTGGCCGAGCTCCTGATCCTCATAGGGAAGGCAGGCTGTTTCCGGCCCGTAGGGGCCGCTGATCTCCTTCATCTCACCGAGGATCATCTCCGGATGATCGGCGAAATATTGGTTCATTTTCAGCCCACTGGCGTCGGTATTGAGATCCACCCAGCTCGGTTCATCCAAAGTGAGGGTGTCCCGTTTCTGGAAAAAGAGAATGTCCGAGGTAACGTCGGTGCCGGCAGCGGCCTTGAAGGTGTCGTTGGGGAGCCGGATAGCGCCAAGCAAATCTGCCCGCTGAGCGATATACTTTCGCACCACGGGGCTTTCCTTATCCATCGTGCCCTTGGAGGTCACGAAAGCAATGATGCCGCCCGGCCTCACCTTGTCCAGCGTTTTGGCAAAGAAGTAGTCGTGGATCAAAAAGTTGTTCTTGTCATAGCGTTTATCCGACAGCTTGAAATTGCCGAAGGGGATATTGCCGATGGCCACATCAAAAAAGCTGTCCGGCAGCTCCGTTCTCTCGAAGCCCTGGACAGCAATAGAGGATGTTTGATAGAGCTGCTGTGCGATGCGCCCGGAGATTCCGTCCAGCTCCACGCCGAAGATACGGGAGTCGGCCATGCTCTCCGGCTTCATGCCCATAAAGTGGCCGATGCCGCAGGAGGGCTCCAGCAGGTTCCCGTTTTGAAAGCCCAGATTCTCCAGCGCCTGATACATGGCGCGGATCACGACAGGCGGCGTATAGAAGGCGGTCAGCGTGGACTCTCTTGCCGAGGAAAGCTCCTCGTCGGTCAGCACCGCCCGCAGCTCCGGATAATGCAGGTTGTCCTCGTTGAAATAGTCCGCCAGACCGCCCCAGCCCACGTACTCCGACAGTACGCTCTGCTCGATGCTGTTGGCCAGCCGATGCTCACTCTCCAGCTTCTTCAAAAGCTGGATGGCGCGGATGTTGTGATAAAAGCGATCCAGAGGCGTACCCACGCCGATATCGTCCTTTTCAATACGGAAGTCGAGGCGGCGCTCTGCGGGGATCTCCGGGTAGAGCATGGTCGGAGCCAGCTTGGCGCGAGGCTTCGGCGCAGGCGGGGCAAGTACGGTTTCTTTTTCAGCCGGTTTCTCCTGCGGCGACAGATTAACCGGTTCCGGGTTTCCTTCCTCAAAGGCGAACACATTTTGACCGGTCCTCTCGGAAAGGTCCGCAGCCAGCATGGCCTGCCGCAGCATCTCATCTACACGGCTTTCCGGCGGCTCCCGCTCCGGCTCTGTTGAGGGGAGCCGCGCCGTGATGGCTTCCACCACCGCTGCGATCTCCGAATTGTCCCAGTCCTCAAATTCCTTATAGTCCTCAACCAGCGTATCCACGCCGTCGCGGCATTGGAGAAAATCCAGACTGCCGGGCATAGGGCTGCTGTTCTGGATGCCCAGCGCTTTCAGCTTGTCCGAGGGAAGTGCTGTGTAAGCGGCGTATGCCTCCTCCAGCGTGGCGTAGGTTTTCAGTTCCAATGTGCCGAGAACCTGCAAGTCCGTAACCACATAAAAATGGTCAATGAAGCTGCCCGCCTGCGGCTCCTCCACGATCTGAAGATACTGGTCATTCAAAGGGTTTTCCGCGACCATTTGGAGGAAATCTGCCTGGCTGTACTCCGTTTGCAGCAGCGGGAAGCGCACATCCTGCACCACCACGCTGTCCGAGCCGAAGAAAACAACCTCATACTCCTGCGTCCCGATGTGTACGGTCGCGCCCGGCGCAATACGGTACTCCATCTTCGGCGGGGGCGGCGGGTTCAGTTCCTCCTCTGTAGGCTCCAACGGCTTGGCAATATCGCTGTTCAGAGCGTCAAGGACCGCCTCGCAGCGCGCTGTCAGATGCGTATGATCCGCTATGATTGTCTCCATGGCGGCCCGCATCATGGGCAGAATGAAATCACCCTCACTGACACGGGCGTACA
>CACZIO010000119.1:0-1173 GCA_902781215.1 uncultured Lachnospiraceae bacterium | reverse complement strand
ATACCAGCGATCCGGGAGTCTGTTTGTCTCGCCAAGGCTATCCAGATAATCCCCGTACTCTTTGACGACCGCTTCAAACTCGCTGGCAATACGGCCTCGTTCCGTTCGGATACCTTGTTCCGCCAGATAAGCGGGATACGCATCTTCTTCGGCTTTGCTCAAATACCGTTTCGCAGCAATCAGCTCCCGGATGCGTTTTTCAACCTTCGGCCAGCGCATGGTAAAGGAATCCTTGCCCGGAAGATATGGCTTGATGGTGATTCCCGTGGAATCATGATCTTCCCAATACCCTGTTCCGGGGATGGCGTCTGAATAGCCGCCGACGCCATATTCGTTTTTAAGAAATTTGACATTATCTTCCGCACTCTCGCCCTTTTGAAACTGCTCATAAATGCGGAACTTTGCATGAGAGTAACCACTCCCATGCGTGAGAACATAGTCGATGGCGGCCTGTGGCAGAATGAAACCGGTGTTTTTCTCAGCCTGGGCCTCCGCCAGCATGGAAATCTGCTCGCCCTCGGTGGGCAACGGGCGCTCATCCGGCGAGAGCCACTTCTCGGTCAGAATCATGCCATGAATCATGTCTGCCACAAACGGCCAGCGGATATATACCTCCGCTTCACGATTCTCATAGTTGCCCCGCCATAGAAGCAGGAGATCGTTATAGGCCCGGTAGCCTGCCGCCTGGCCGTTGGAAAGCGTCTTTTCGACTGACATGCCGTCAAAATAGGACTTGATGAAATTGCCGCGTTCTTCCCGATCCTCATGTTCGGATAAGTACGCGGCAATGGTCACTCTATGATCTTTTATGGCATCGCTTATGCGGATCAGTTCCTGCTTCTCCGTGCCCTGATGATAATACGTGATCTCCGTGTGGGTGTCAAAATCATGCCCACTTAGCTGTAGATCAGCTCCGCCAGGATCGTCTCCTCGGCCCTCTGCCGGATGCTGTTCATCCGCTGCACCCAGGTCATCTGATCCTTCGCTTTCAGCTCCTCCGTCACGCCTTCGGCTCTCGCCATCTGCGCCGTGATCGCTTCCAGCCGGTTCAGCGCTTCCTTCTCGATCTCCATCAGATGCTCCGTCAGCTTCCCGCCGGTCAGCAGGTTCGTGTAGGTCACTCTGCGGTGCTGCTGCAGATACCGGCGTCTCATCAATCCGTATTTCCCAAGG
>CACZIO010000118.1 GCA_902781215.1 uncultured Lachnospiraceae bacterium | reverse complement strand
ATCATGTCTGCCTTTGATCAGGATCTTCCGGTCCCGCCCCTGCAGGAAATCGACGGTCTCCTGCTCCCTGTATATGGACGGCGTCGGTTTGACCGCGCATCGGAAGAGGACCGGCATGCCGTTCGTGATCCCCCCGTTGATGCCGCCGTTGTGGTTGGTCCTGGTGACGACCCGGTCATTCTCCATGGCAAAGCTGTCGTTGGCCTGGCTCCCCCGCCTGTCCGCGAGGGCAAAACCGCCGCCGAATTCCACGCCCTTGACGGCGGGAATGCTGAACATGGCGTGGGCCAGGACGCTCTCGAGAGAGTCAAAAAAGGGCTCTCCGACGCCGGCCGGCAGTCCCGTGACCGCGGTCTCCAGGATGCCTCCCACGCTGTCGCCATCCTCTGCTGCCGCTTTTATGGCAGCGCGCATTTTGTCGGCCGCCTCCGGATCCAGGACTGCGAACTGGCTGTCCTGCAAAGAAGTAAGGTCCCTCTCCAGATCTCCGAAGGCCCGGTCCGCAATCTGCGCGCAACGGGCGATGTGGGTCCCGATCCGGATTCCCTTCTGCTCCAGTGCGTACATGGCGACGGCGCCCGCCGCCACGAGGGGGGCCGTCAGGCGGCCGCTGAAATGTCCGCCCCCGCGATAATCCTCAAAACCGTGATATTTACAGTAGGCCGTGTAGTCCGCGTGCCCCGGCCGTGCCAGGGCCCGGGTGGCCTCGTAGTCGCCGCTCTTCGTATTCTCATTGGGGATCAGGATACAGAGGGGGGTTCCGGTCGTGCGGCCGTTGAAAACACCGCTCACGATCTTGAAATTGTCGGGCTCCACCCGCCTGGTGGAAATGGCACCCGAAGGCCTCCGCCGGCTGAGCTTCGCGGCGATATAGACCTCGCTGACCGGTATGCCGGGCGCCAGGCCGTCCAGGACCGCCCCGATCTGCGCCCCGTGGCTCTCCCCGAAAAGCGTGACGCTGACACTGTTTCCAAATGTATTTTTCATCTCTGTTTTTCTCCGTGTAATTCAGGCCTGCGGCCTGGTCGCAGCCGTCTGCCGGTCTGCCGTCTTCTGACTGTCCGGACGCGGGCCGGTCTCAATAGAGTCTTCAGGCCTGCGGCCCGGTCATTTTCTTTCCGCGGAAGTTCATTCAGAAGGCTTTCTGACGACCGTCTCCACCTTTTCCCGCAGGTCCGCGGCGCCCACCCGGCGCATGCGGAAGGTCCCGATCCGGTCGGTCTCGATGATGGTGATCCGACCGCTGTCAGCCTTTTTGTCGTGCATCATGGCCTGACAGACCTGCGCGGGATCCATCCGGCAGCTGACCGGCAGGTGAAGCTTTTCATAAATCGGGAGCATCCTGTCCCGGATCTCCGGGCTGCACATGGGCAGCATGCCGATGGCCACACACTCGCCGTGGTAGAGGGCGCCGTCCAGGCACAGACTCTCGATGCCGTGCCCGATGGTGTGCCCGAAATTCAGGACCCGCCGCAGGCCCTGCTCGGTCTCGTCCTCCTCGACGACACGGCCCTTGATCCGCAGGGACCTCTCGATAACCGTCTCCATCACATCCATGTCGGGCAGGCCTTCTCTTTCAAAAGAATCTTTTCTTTCAGACAAATCTTCTTTTGCAAACAGGTCTTCTTTTTCAAAGATCCGGAAAAGATCCTCGTCGAAGGTCACGGCCATTTTGAGGGCCTCGGCCAGACCGGCGGAAATGTGCCGCCGCGGCAGGGTCCGCAGGACGTCTGTGTCGATCAGGACCCCGCGCGGCTGATGGAAGGCGCCGACGACGTTTTTGATCCCGTCCAGGTTGACGGCCGTCTTGCCGCCGATGGAGGAGTCCACCTGGGAAAGGACCGTGGTCGGGATATTGTAGAAATCGATCCCCCGCATGTAGGAGGCCGCCGCGAAGCCCGCCAGGTCCCCGCAGATCCCGCCGCCGACCGCGACGACGCAGTCCTTTCTGGAAAAGCCGGCCGCCAGCATGGCAGACAGGAGCTTTTCCAGGCTCTGCAGGGTCTTGTGCTCCTCCCCCTGCTCCACCGTGCAGATCACGGCTTCCCGGCAGGCGCCGGCCACCGTCTGCGCATAGGCCGCCGGAACACCCGTGTCCGTCACGACCAGGACCTTCCTGTCCAGATTCAGATACTCCCCGGCCTTCCGCAGACTGCCCCGTTCGATCACGATCTCATAGCTGCGCGCACCCAGATTTACTTTCAGATTCATAATTCACCGCCCTGAATATACTGGCCGACGACCCGGAGCATGTCACAGTGGTCCCTGAGCTCCCGGACCATCTTGCGGCCGTCCCGGGACGTCGGACTTCCCTCGACCTCCGCGTAGAAATAATATTTCCAGGGGGTCGTCTTGATGGGCCTGCTGCGCAGGACGTTCATGTTGAAGCCGTAGCGGCTGATGACCTGGAGGGCGTCCGCCAGGGCACCGGAGACATTGTTGACACGGAAGAGCATGATAAAACGGTTTTCGTCCCGGTCTGTGGACAGCTCGTTCTGCGTCCTGGCAAAGACCGCGAACCGGGTCGTGTTGTCCCGGCTCTCATTGATGTCGTGGTCCAGGATCTGCAGGCCGTAGATGGAGGCGGTCTCCGCGCTGGCAATGGCCGCCACGGAAAGATCGCCCGTTTTCGCGACGCGCTCGGCCGCCACGGCCGTATTGACCTCGGTCTGCTCCTGATAGCCGTGCTGGCGGATATAGGGCTGGCACTGGCTGAGGGCCTGCGGGTGGCTGATGACCATCCGGATGTCCTCCGGCCGGGCGCCGGGCACCGCCAGCAGGTTGTGGATGACCGGCAGGGAATAAACGCCGTTGACGTACAGGATCCCGTGGAACATCAGGTCCACGGACTGCCCGACCTCTCCCGCGTAGCTGTTCTCGATCGGCAGGACCGCGTAATCGCACTCGCCCTCCACGACAGACAGATAAGCCTCATCAAAGGACGGGAAGGCGATGCAGTTTCCCTGCGGGAAGATCTTTTTCGCCGCGATATGGGCGAAGGCGCCCGGCGTCCCCGAGAAGGCCACCCTGGCTCCGCTGATCAGGCGCTCCTGATACTTCCTGGAAATATTCATCACTTCCTGCATGAACATGGGATAATACTGCCGGATCTCCGCGTCCGTCACACAGGCCGTATTCCTGGACAGGACCTTTTTTTCCTGCTCCTCATCCAGGACTGGGAGTCCCCGTTCCCTCTTGTAGTCGGCCACATCCCTGACGACCTCCATCCTCTTCTGGACCATCTGCTCGTCGATCTCACGTATTTCCGCTCTTGTCTTCTCCAGATCTCCCATCACACCACCTGTTTCCAATCCTTTTGTCTACTGCTGCTAAATTGCCCGCGGCTCCTGTTCCTCATACAATTTGCAGCTGAGCCGTCCGCTGCCGATGTCCCCGTGTTATCTGCATTGTCTGCGGCAGCCCTTCCTGTCATAAAAATACCATGCTGCCGAAGATATCTCTTAAAAAAACAAGACCGCGCGGATCTGTGATCCACACGGTCTGGAATACAATCTCACTGTGCCCTTATGCCGGATGGCCGGCGCACGCTCTTACTGTTCCCGATTTGTATGCATCACAAAACATTCTTTCACCCCTCCGGTAAAAAAATAAAAGTAAAAGCGGTATGTCTTGTCAAGCATACGAGGTTCAGTCATTACAATGTCCTTCTCACTTTTGTATCTCCTGGAATCACCTGATATCCAGACTGCTGCATCGATTTCTCAACTTTAGCACTTTGACCTGTTGAAGTCAAGACGGAATATGCCATTTTCTGCCGGTCAATTCATGGGAAGAGGCCGGACAAAGGCGCAGTTTTGTACACATTTTCCACCCACAGGCCCCGCGAAACCACCCGGGACAGACCCATGCGGTACATCTTTTCCATTCAGGAAAAGAACCGGCGAGAACCGTCCCAGGCGGTACACCTTCAGAAAAGAACCGGCGAGAACCGTCCCGGGTGGTACATCAGTCAATGGCCGTCAGGTGGTAGATGAAGGCGGTGAATTCCGGGATCTCGCGGGGGATCGGGATGCCGGCATGCATGAAGGCCATGCCGGAGGCGACGATCTGTACGTTGTCGCGCTCCAGCCGGTAGTACCTGTCCGGCGCCAGTCCCTTGCACTTGATGTATTCCTGGGGACCGTTGACGGTCAGATTGACGGTGATGACGGTGACGAGCGCCTCGCTCTTGTCCTTTGCGACGCTCTCCCAGGCGACCAGGTTGACCTGCTCGAAGGGATTGGCAAGGCGGTAGTAATCGCCGAAGAAGTTGAGGTCGTAGTACTTGTGGTAGAGGTCGCTCATCTTTTTGCAGGTCCGGATCTCCTTCTTCTTAAGCTTCGTGGCGTCCAGTTCGTAGCCGAAGGTGCCGCACATGGCGATGGCTGCCTTGGTCTCGAAGGGCACCATGGGACTGGCTTCCGAGACATGCGCGCCCATGCTGCACACGGGGTAGAGGAAGGAGGAGCCGTAGTGGAGCTTGAGGTTGTCCAGGGGCTTGGTATTGTCCGAGCTCCAGTACTGGACAAAATAAGTCAGCATGGCGGTGTCGAAACGGCCGCCGCCGCCCGCGCAGCCCTCAAACATGATGTCGGGATGGGTCTTGATGATCCCGTCCATGACCCGGTAGAGGCCCAGGACATAGCGGTGCGAGACCTCGCCCTGGCGGTCGGCCGGCAGGGCGTTGGACCACAGGTCGGTGATGGCGCGGTTGATGTCCCACTTCACATAATAGATGTTGGCACTGTCCAGGATCCGGTTGACACTCTCGATCAGGTAATCCTGCACCTCTTTGCGGCCCACGTCCAGCACCAGCTGATTGCGGCTGCGGACCGCGTGCCGGCCCGGGATCTCCATGGCCCAGTCCGGATGCGCCCGGTAGAGGTCGGAGTCCTCGGACACCATCTCCGGCTCGAACCAGATGCCGAACTTGAGACCGATCTCATTGATCTGACGCACCAGCTCCGGCAGGCCGCACTTGATTTTCTTTTCATTGACCACCCAGTCGCCCAGACCGGAATTGTCGTCGTCGCGCTTGCCGAACCACCCGTCGTCCATGACGATCATCTCGACGCCCATGCCCTTGGCCGCCTTCGCGATCTCGACCAGCTTCTCATCATCGAAGTTGAAAAAGGCCGCCTCCCAGGTATTGATCAGGACGGGACGGCGG
>CACZIO010000117.1 GCA_902781215.1 uncultured Lachnospiraceae bacterium | reverse complement strand
ATGATATAAAGGAAGTCATACCTGAGAAAAACCAAGGTGGATATTCCTGAGAAAAATGAGGCGGAATGATATGAACGAACTACTGACTCTACAGGAGAAGAACGAAGGAGATTTCTTCTACCGCGAGGCCATCAAAAAACTCCGCGCGAATATCCAGTTTTCCGGAAAGCGCAACAAGATCATCATGATTACCAGTGTCTTCAGCGGAGAGGGCAAGAGCGAGGTCTCTGTCCATCTGGCGGAAGAAATGGCAAACGCAGGCAAGAAAGTCCTGTATGTCGATGCGGACATCCGCAAGTCCGTCTTTTTGGACCGATACGGAATCACAGGAGAATACGTCGGGCTGTCTGATTTTTTGAGCGGTCAGGTGGACCGCGTGGACCTGATTATTCATCCAACCAGCATCGGGGGAATGGATGTGATCCTGACCGGGCACGATGCGCCCAATCCAGCGGAAATGCTGGGCGATACTCAGTTCAAGACTCTGTTAGAGATGGAATCCCAGCGCTATGACTATGTCTTTGTCGACACCCCGCCCCTAGGGCAGGTCATTGACGCCGCCCTGGTCGGCCAGTTCTGCCACGGTGCGGTCCTGGTCATCGAGAGCGGGGCTGTCAGCCGCCAGGATGCAGTCCGGGTCCGGGATCAGATTGAAAATTCCGGTTGCAAAGTCCTGGGCGTGGTCCTCAATCGTGTTAGCCGGGGAAGCGGAAAATGCTACTACGGTAGTAAATACGGAGGGTATAGAAAATACGGAAAATACAGTCGGTATGATAAATACGGAAAGTACGGCATATAAAACAAAAGTTGGCACTGTTACAGTCATCAGTACGTCCGGCATCCGCAGTGAAACCTGCTACGGGACGGATAGTCCGAGACATAGAGTCCTATGCCTCACATGGAGCCTGCCGGAGGATGATGCGGGATGAAAGCAAAAAAGAACCGCAGACAGCAGCAGAGAAACCGGATGATTGTCCTTACCGTTCTGGTGCTGCTGGCGCTTCTGGCAGCAGCTGTGGGAATGGCAGGCGGGAAGATTGGGATTTTTAACAGTTCTGGCGGAAAAAGCGGAGCCCGGTCTTCAGACAGTTCAGAGGATGGCACGAATCTTTCCGGGCAGGCTGCAGGCACCGTCGTCTATGATGGCAGGACCTACGTCTACAATGACCACCTGACCAATTACCTCCTGATGGGGGTGGATACAGGCGGTTCTATCCAGGAGGAGAAGAAACCCGGCAGTGCAGGTCAAAGCGACTGGATCATGTTGGTTAGCTACGACCGAGCCGAAGGGACCTCGGTGGCGATAAGCATCCCCAGGGAAACGATCACCCAGATCGCCCTCTTTACGCCCGGGGGAGATTCTATCGGCATGACGCAGGATTTCCTGACCCTCCAATACGCCTATGGCGACGGGCGGCATGAGAGCTGCAGACTTACCGCGGAGGCGGTCTCCAGACTCATGAACGGCATCCCGATCAAGGGCTATGCTGCCATCAACACCTCCAGCATTTCGAAGATCACAGACCTGGTCGGCGGTGTGGAGGTCGTCGTTCCGGACGACTCTCTGGAGGATAAGGATCCCGTCTTTAAAAAGGGAAATACGATCCTTCTGGACGCCTCTAATGCTGAGACCTTTATTCGCAGCCGTGATACAAGCCAGATCCTGACGACAGAACTTCGAAGGAATCGCCAGAAGGTCTTCGTCAATGCTTTTGCGTCTAAACTCGCACAGGAGCAGCGACGCGATGCATCGACTGTGACCAGGCTCTACGAGACAATGAAGCCGGAGATGGTCACTACCATGGCGACCGATGACTTCGCGAAGCTGGCTGTCTCGGAGCGTCAGGGGGGCATACAGACCATCCCCGGCACCGAGACGCACGAGGGTTACTACGACGTCTTTCGTGTCGAGGATGCGGAACTCTACAGGCTGATTCTACAGCTGTTTTATAAGGAAGCACCGTAAAAGAACCTTCAAAAGTGTTCTATAGGAAACGCCGTAAAGACGCTCTGTAAAGAAGTGCAATAAAGGTGCTCTGTAAAGTAGACCAATATAGAAACCCGATAAAGAGGGTCTAAAGAGCAAGGTTGGAGATGATTTATGAAGGATAAGAAAAACCGCCTTGTGGCAGCGGTTTTCGTAGTGCTTGCTGTAATCTGTGCAATTGCGGGAGGACTGCGCTGGTACAGGACGCGCACCAGCGGTGAAGCGTACATAAAGATTCAGCGGGAGGCGGCCACATCGGCCGCGGATGCGAACCTGCAGACCGGAAAAACAGGAGCTGGGGATGCCGACGCTGAAAAACATGCGGAAGCCTCCGGAGCCGCCTCGATGGCAGCATCTGCAGCTGTATCTGCATCCACAGCTGTCGTGCCGGGATCTGACGAGGAAATCCCCATTGACTTCCAGAGCTTATGGACGGACTGTCCGGATGTCTATGCTTGGATCAGGATACCCGGCACCAAGATCGACTACCCTGTCTGCCAGCTGGCGGAGGGAGACCAGAGCTTCTACCTCAATCACCGTGCCGACAAGGTCGAGGAATTCGCAGGGGCTATTTATTCGGAAAACTACAACAAGCGGGACTTCACAGACCCTGTCACGGTTCTCTACGGTCACGACATGGCCAACGGGACCATGTTCCAGAATCTCCACCTCTACGAGGACCGGGCGTTTTTCGACCGGAACCGGGAGGTGCTGATCTACCTGCCGGACAAGGTCCTGCACTACAGGGTTTTTGCCGCCTACAACACCAATGACGACCACCTGCTGCTCAACAACGACTGCTTCCGGGATCCAGACGTCTACTACCGGTTCCTGCAGGATATCCTGGCCCAGCGGTCCATGAACGGTTTCGTGGACCAGAACGTACAGCTGACCCGGGACAGCCGGATCCTGACCCTCTCCACCTGCAACGCCTATGACGACCAGCGTTATCTGGTCCAGTGCCTGCTGGTCCAGCCCGGTCAGGAGGAAGCCTCCTCCATGCCGGCGACTTCCGGTATTGTGACAGGCGATTGACCTGAGGTGACCAATCAAGGGATAGCCGGTGCCGGCGGCACTGTTATCTGCATACAACCATGCCGCATGGGAGAGATCCGGCGGCAAATCTACAGAAAGGAGAATAACATGAAACTGATGACAAAAAGGTTACTGGCCGTAGCGATGGTGATTGTCCTGACACTCGGCATGACCGTCTGCGCGATGGCCAACAACACTAGAGTACCTGATGCCGATCTTGAAGCTGCAGGTCTGAATCCTGATACAGCAGAGGAACTCGGCGTCATTGAGGTTCCCTCTGACATAGTGAATAATCCCTCGCCCACGAGCGGCACGGGATACTCCTGGAGCGGAAAGCAGCTCACGATCAC
>CACZIO010000116.1 GCA_902781215.1 uncultured Lachnospiraceae bacterium | reverse complement strand
CATGCCTCCAATTCTGTGGATACGCAGGAATTCATGATCATGCCGGTCGGCGCGTCCTCGTTTCATGAAGCGCTCCGCTGGTCCGCTGAGGTTTATCACGCGCTGCAGAAAAATCTGAAGGCGGAGGGCAGGACCACCGCCGTGGGAGACGAGGGAGGCTTCGCGCCGGATCTCCGCGACGATGAGGATACCCTTGAGCACATCCTGAAGGCAGTGGAGACGGCAGGCTACAAGCCCGGGGAGGATTTTGTCCTTGCGATGGATGCGGCCTCGAGCGAATGGAAGAGCAGCCGTGGCAAAGGCTGGTATCATCAACCGAAGTCCGGTCGGGACTATTCGTCTGACGAGCTGATCGCGCACTGGGAGGAGCTGGTCCGGAAATATCCGATCTGGTCCATTGAGGACGGTCTCGATGAGGAAGACTGGGAAGGATGGAAGAAGCTGACGGAACGACTCGGCGGAACGGTACAGCTGGTCGGAGACGATCTCTTTGTCACGAATACAAGGAGACTGGAGAAGGGTATCCGGCTGGGCTGCGCAAACTCCATTCTGATCAAGCTGAATCAGATCGGATCGGTATCCGAGACACTGGATGCCATCCGGCTGGCACACAGGGCAGGATATACCGCGGTGACCTCGCACCGTTCCGGAGAGACGGAGGATACCACAATCGCTGATCTCGCGGTCGCACTGAACACAAGACAGATCAAGACCGGCGCGCCGAGCCGTACCGAGCGGGTTGCAAAATACAATCAGCTTCTTCGGATCGAAGAGGAACTGGGAGACGCGGCGGTGTATCCGGGCAAGGATGCATTTCGTTTTCGCAGATGAGAGGAAAGAGGGCAGAGGCGTCAGAACAGATGCGCCTCTGTTCTTTTTTACTTGACAAGTTAGAAATAACAAACTAAAGTTCTAAATGACGAATACAAGAGGGCGAGGCAAGCCTGACAGAATCAAAACAGCGGGCAGCCATCGGGCCGCTGCCGTGCGGCAGGGAGCATTGACATGTCAGACAAAGAGATTGTGGAATATGCCTCTCCGACTCTGGCCGGACTCAAGACGGGCTGTCTGTTCGGTCAGAATTTTGCCGGAGAAAAGGAGATGCGCCGCCAGATCCGGGAATACAACCGCAGGTTTGCCGGAACGGATTTGTGCCTGATTCCCCTGCAGTATTGCGGAGGGAGGGCTCTCCTGTATCTGTATCGTCCAGAGAGACTGCGCGGCGATTTTCAGGAACCGCAGGTGGGCAGGCTGCTCCGGCAGGATGGTTACCAGATCTGCAGCACAGCGGCCTGCCTTCTGCGGCTGGCCGACAGAATCAGCAGGGAGCGCGAAACAGGGGGCTTTCCGCATGAGATCGGGCTTTTTCTCGGGTATCCGCCGGAGGACGTGGAGGGGTTCATCCTGCAGGGACCCCGTCATTGCAAATGCACCGGATATTGGAAGGTTTACGGGGATGTCGACGGTGCCAGGCGGACATTTCGGAAATACCGGTGCTGCACAGATTGTTACAGGAAGCAGCTGGCACGTGGGGTGCCGCTGGAAAGACTCACGGTCAGAGGAAAGACAGCCCGTTCGAGAGGCGACAGTGATTCAGGACCGGCCAAAAAAGCGGTCTGACGTAAGGAGGAAAACAGTATGAGTAAGGTTGCAGTGGTCTATTGGAGCGGAACCGGAAATACCGCAGCTATGGCGGAGGCGGTCGCGGAAGGAGCAAAGGCCGCGGGCGCGGAAGTAGATATTCTTGGGCCGTCCCAATTCACGCCGGCAAAGGCGGAGGAGTACGATGGCGTTGCGCTGGGCTGCCCGGCGATGGGCGCTGAACAGCTGGAGGAGACAGAATTCCAGCCGATGTGGGACGCGGCAGCTCCGGTTCTGACGCACAAAAAGACTGCGCTCTTCGGCTCTTGGGGCTGGGGAGGAGGAGAATGGATGCATACCTGGGAAGGTGACTGTGAGGCGGCAGGAATCCATCTGGCGTGTGACAGCGTCACCTGCATGAGCGCGCCGGATGACACGGCACTTGCGGAATGCCGCGCCCTGGGCGGAGCACTCGCGTGACAGTCTGTCTGATCCATGATTTTCTGTCGTAAGGTCTGTCCGCCGGACATCGGCATATTTCCATGAACAGTGGTGAACTCGGAAGGTCAAAAGAAGATTATCTCGAAGCAATTCTGGTCGTCATCCGTGAGAAAGGTGCCTGCCGATCCACGGATATCGCGGCACAGCTGCACTACTCCAAGCCCAGTGTCTCCGTCGCCCTGCACAAGCTGGAGGACGACGGACTGGTCGTGCGTGACGACTGGCGTGTGCTGCTGACAGAAGAGGGAAGAAAAGTTGCGGAACAGACGCTGGAAAAGCACATGTTTTTTCTTCGTCTGTTCGAATCTGTTGGCGTGGATCATAGGACGGCGGAGAAGGAAGCCTGTGCCGTGGAGCATTTGATCAGCGAAGACAGCTTTCGGAAGATGCAGGCTGGACTGAAACCGGTGACAGGCGGACAGATTGATCAGTGGAATACAGGGGAAAAGAATCCGTAACATTCAGGAGACGAAATAAAAAAATAATGGGCAGCAATTCAGTAAAACTGAGAGTTAGACAGGGCATATAAACATTAGTTGTAACTCTGGACAACAGCTGTCTAGAATAACAATCGCCGCGGGGGACTGGCTGGAGACAGTCCCCCGCGGTTTTTCATTTCGCAGGGTTCCATGCCAGACGCGGGGCATACGGTTCTGCCCAGGGGTACAGAGTATAGTGGAACCAGACAAGGAGGAAATCAGGATGAACGGATGGGGAAAGTCATGCTGTGGCAAGATAACCTCTGCTTGTTGGGGGTAATCTACACGATTGGGTACAGAGAGCTGGATAAGATGGCGGTCTGAGACGCCTGATGGTCTGTCCGGCTCTTTTTTTGGAGCTTTTTAGTGCTTTTAGCGGATTACATATAATAATTGAAGAATTCCATCATGGTGTAAAAATAAATAGTGAAGAATTCCATCAATATGGCATTTTTAATTTTGAAGAATTCATCTGCAAGAGAAAGCTTCCTGTAAGATACAAGCAGGGATCCTAAGAGAGAAGACGGTGGATTTCGCACATATCCAGGATAACGTTCTGGCCTGTTTTTACAGTCTTGCAGACCTGGATCTCTTTTTTCTCCGGCTACAGACGGCAACGGGTGTTACGCTGTATGAACATGAATCAGTGATCATTTTTGATGAGGTGCAACTGTTCCCCAAAGCCAGACAGGCCATCAAATTCCTGGTGAAAGATAACCGCTATCACTATAATTATTATGAAATTGATTTTATGATCTCCTCCGGGACCAAAGTAACCGGAATTGAAGTGAAGTCCTCCGGAACTGGCAGTCACGAATCTCTGATCCAGT
>CACZIO010000115.1 GCA_902781215.1 uncultured Lachnospiraceae bacterium | reverse complement strand
CTTGAGGATCTCCGGATAGAGGGCAAAAATGATCACATCCGCCTTGCGGATCGCCGTCTCGTCCGGATGGTCATAGCCCCGGTCGATCAGCCCGTTCTCCTCCGCGAACCGGATCGATTCCGGCCTGCTGTCGATCGCCTCCACCTTGAAGCCCAGGCGCTTGAGCGCCTTCGCGTAGCTGCCGCCCATGAGGCCCAGCCCGACGATCAAAATGTTATTTCTGCTGATCCAGTTCATCATTTTTATCTCTATCCTCCTCAACTGCAGATGCTTTTCACCAGCCCCCCGGGGGCCTGATGAATCCTCTGCACATTTCGTGTTCCGTCTCAATTATATTTTGTATTAAAATCGCAAAAATGATTGAGACAGCAGACTAGTCACATGTCACGTGTACACCAAGTTTTTTCATCCGTTCAAAAAAGTCCGGCAGGCTTTTGGACACGGCCTCGGCGCCGTCGATGGTCCCGCCTGTCCGCGTCAGCAGAATGGACATAGCCATGACGATCCGGTGGTCGTTGTGGCCGCACAGGATTTCCCGCGGCGGATGGAGCCCGGCAAAAACAGTGATCTCGTTTTCCGACATCCCCACCCGGACGCCCATTTTGGCCAGCTCCTGCTGCATGGCGGTTCCGCGGTCGCTCTCCTTGATCTTCAGCCGCCGGGTCCCCGTGAACCGGGCGCCGTGCCGGGCGGCCGCAAAGGCCATCAGGATCGGCCCCAGGTCGGGACAGTCGGACAGGTCAATCTCCGCAAAACCGTCGCAGAGCTGCCGCAGATATGTCTGATAGACACGGTCGCCCTGCAGACTGTCCTTTGCCAGTCCCGTGACCTGCACGGTGCCTTCGCCGATCGTAAACTTCGGACTCTGCGCTCTCCCTGTCCCCGGCGGGTACTGCCCCACCGTTTCGCTCTGCCCTTCCAATGTGCCCTGTAAGCCTGTTTTATCCGCCCCGGTCTCTTCATTCAAGAGACCCAGGGCCTCGAAAAAGGCCGCGTTGGAGTAGTCTCCCTCCACCCGCAGGCCGGCCTGCGGCTGGTATTTCTGCTTTCCAGGGATGCGGAGCGCGCAGGGAAGGTCTTCTTTCTTTCCTGTTCCCGGATCCTCCGGTTTTATCCAGTCCGCGCGGACGCCGAACTGCCGGAGGGCCTGCATCGTCATGTCGATGTAGGGCCGGCTCTCCACCGGCGGGATCAGGCGGATCTCACTGTCACCCTCCAACAGGGGAAGGGCGAAGAGCAGGCCGCTGACGAACTGGCTGCTGACGTTCCCGGGCAGCACATACTCTCCCGCTGCCAGCCTGCCGCCGACCAACAGGTTATTCTGTCCTTTTTCAAATGTAAGACGCTGGTTCCGGCAGATGTCCTCATAGACCTGGAGGGGCCTGGTCAACAGCGTCGTGCTGCCGGTCAGCCGGCTCTCCTGCCCTCGCAGCAGGCAGACGGGAATCAGGAAACGCAATGTGCTCCCGCTCTCCCCGCAGGGGAGAACGGTACTCGTCTGCGGGCCCGGGCCGGTCAATCCCGCCTGTCCTGTTCCTTCGGCGGCACCCGATTGTGGGCTCCGGCTGGTCAATCCCGCCAATCCTGTCCCGCGGACGGTCACACAACCCCTCTCGTACTCGATCCGCGCGCCGAGCGCGCGCAGACATGAGATGGTCGCCTCAATATCCCGGGACAGGTCTACATTTGTGATGACACTGGTCCCCTCTGCCAGACCAGCGCAGATCAGCAGACGGTGCGCCATGCTCTTGGAGGGCGGCGCCTCTATGATTCCGCGCGCCGCGGACGGTGTGATCGTAACCTTCATCTTCTGCTTCCACAGCCTCCTGCTTACAATCGATCGTGACAGTGGGGACGGCCCTTTCCGTCACGATGACATTGGGCGTGACAACGGGTGTAACATTGGGGACGGTCCTTTCTGCCACGATGACATTGGGCGTGACAACGGGTGTAACATTGGGGACGGTCCTTTCCGGCATCATTCAAACCTTTTAGATGATACTTCTCCCGCCGGAATACACCAGTGAGAACCGTCCCTTGTGGTACACTTTCAAAAAAACAGCGAGAACCGTCCCTGTGATACCAAAGGTGCCGGGAGAACCGTCCCCGTGGTACCTTACACGCGGTATTTCAGGACCCGGAGGATCCGCTCGGCGCCCTCCTCGGGGGTCATGTCATTGGGGACAAAGCCGTCGCAGGTCGCGCGGTAGGTGGGGTAGCGCTTCGTAAAGAGGGCAGTGACCTTGTCTCTGGTGTTGGCCAGGGGCCGGTCGTCGGTCGGCAGGATCTGGTCAAGCGGCCGGTCCAGGAAGACGATGTGCCCGTTCTTTTTCAGGGCATCGACATTCTCCTCGCGCAGGACGACACCGCCGCCGGTGGCGATGATCAGGCCGTTCTCCGTTGCCAGAGACCGCACCATCTCGGATTCGACATCGCGGAAATAGGGCTCTCCGTCCTTCGCGAAAATGTCGGTGATCTCTCTCTGTTCCTTTTTGATGACCATCTGGTCCGTGTCCATCACCCGGCGTCCCAGCTTTTGAGACAGGAGGGAGCCGAGCGTGGTCTTGCCGGACATGGACATACCGGTCAGGACAATGTTGCGCTTGGAATTGAGGACCTCCTGGTAGACCAGGTCCGCAGTCTCCCTGTCGAACTGTCTGCCGGTGAATATCTCCGCCGCATAGACGGCTTGGATGACCAGCATGTAGAGACCTCCCGTGGCCGGGATCCCGCGCTTCTGCGCCTCCAGGACCAGGACAGTGCGCAGGGGGTTGTAGACCACGTCGACGACACCGCGCAGATTGGGGAATTGACCCAGCTCCACCGGACATGCGTCAATATCCGGATACATGCCGCAGGGGGTCGTGTTGATAATGACCTCGGCGTCCGTGTGCTTCTCATACATCTCCTCATAAGTGATCGCGCCGTCCTTGCCGGTCCGGCTGACCCTGCAGATGATGGAAGCGCCCTGATCCTCGACCACCGCGCGGGCGGTCTTGCTGGTTCCGCCGCTGCCCAGGATGAGGACCTTCCTGCCCGCCGGGTCCGTCCCGTTCAGGCGCAGGAGTTCCCGTATGCCAAAATAATCCGTATTGTGTCCGCACAGCCTGCCGTCCCGGTTGACGATGGTATTGACAGCCCCGATCCTGCGGGCCCGGCCGCTGATCTCATCCAGATAAGGGATCACCCTCTCCTTGTAGGGGATCGTCACATTGATCCCTTTGAAATCCTTCTTCCGCATGAAGCTGTCGACTTCATCGGGCGCAAGCTCCAGCATATCATACTGATAAGGCGCCAGTTTTTCATGAATGATCTTTGAGAAGCTGTGGGGAAGATGTTCCCCGATCAGTCCGTATTCCATAATTTTCATACCTCCAATGATGTTGCTCTGGAAGGTCCCAGATAATCGGTTCCGAAGCGCTGGGTCAGCATGTCGCAGAGCA
>CACZIO010000114.1 GCA_902781215.1 uncultured Lachnospiraceae bacterium | reverse complement strand
TTAATAATTCCGACATAATTCCGTCACAATTCAGGACTACATCTGAAGACGAAATAGGATTATCCCGACAGGATAGATCAGATATCATCCACCCTGCCAAACATATTATCCTGGAGGTGTAATTATGAAAATGCTTAAGAAACTTGCCGCCGTCTCCGCAGCGGCGATGCTGATGCTCCTGCTGGCCGTCCCGGCCCTGGCCGCCGGCAAACTGGAGCTTTCCACCAAGTATACCGGGATCTATGCCAAACCCGGGGATACGCTGAACTTCGACCTGGATTTTTCCAATCTCTCGGACAGCGGCCAGAATGTAAAACTGTCAGCCGCCGGCCTGCCGGAACACTGGATCGGTTACTTCGAGGGCAGCGGCAAGACCATTTCCTCGGTATATATCCGCCCGGCCAGCTCCGGCGACACCGGCAGCCGGCTGGTCTCCTACAACCTTACCATCCCGGATGATGCCCAGAAGGGCGACTATTCCTTCACCCTGAAGGCCGCTGCCCAGGACGGCTCCCGGTCAGATCTGCAGGTAACTGTCAGCGTAACCGATGAGGCCGCGGGCAGCAATGTCCTCGAGACCACATATCCGGAACAACAGGGCGACAGCAGCAAGACCTTTACCTTCAACTCCACGATCCGCAACAACTCTTCCTCGGACCAGAGCTATTCGCTGTCCGCGGAAGTGCCGGCCGGCTGGTCCGTTTCTTTCCGGGCCGCCAGCACGGAGGTCTCCAGTGTGGAAGTGAACGGTCACGGCACACAGGCCGTGACCATCACGGTCACTCCTCCCGCTTCTGTGGAAGCCGGCACCTATACGATCCCGGTCAGGGCCACCAGCTCTTCCCAGGACCTGGAACAGGACCTCAAGATCACCATCACCGGCAAATACGCCCTGGATATCCAGACCACCGACAGCCGCCTGTCCTTTGACGCCAATGTCGGAAAGTCGCAGACCGTCGCCCTCAATGTCATCAACAGCGGCAACATTGACCTGCAGAATGTCAACCTGAATTCCCAGGCGCCTTCCGGATGGACCGTGGAGTTTTCGGAGAGCACCATCGATCTTCTTCCCGCCGGCCAGACCAAGGAAGTTACGGTCAATGTCACTCCTGGCAAGGACGCCATGAGCGGCGACTACGCCATGAAGATCAGCGCCAAAAACAGCCAGACCTCCATCGACCAGAATTTCCGTGTCACCGTCAAGACCTCCACGCTGTGGGGCGTCGTGGGCATCTGTATGATCGGCCTCATCCTGCTGGGCGTAAGCGAAGTCTTCCGCAGATTCGGCAGGCATTAAAGGGAGACATTTCCCGATCCTTTATAAGGAGGCTGAAAACAATGGCGGATAACAAAGAAATTCTGATCCATACGGAAGATCTGACAAAAATATATGGCAATATCATGGCCGTGGACCATCTGGACCTGGACATTTTCCGCGGGGAAGTCTTCGGACTGCTGGGGCCCAACGGCGCAGGCAAGACCACCACGACCCTGATGCTCCTGGGCCTGACGGACCCTACGGAGGGCCATGCCCGGATCGCCGGACACGACTGCACCCGCAATCCCCTGGCCGTGAAAAAGATCGTCGGATATCTGCCGGACAATGTGGGCTTTTACCCGGATATGACCGGGCGGCAGAACCTGGTGTTTTCCGGCATGATGAACGGGCTTTCCAAAAATGACGCCGAAGAGCTGGCTTCTTCCCTGCTGGAACGGGTCGGCATCTCCCTGGCCGCCGACCGGAAGACCGGGACCTATTCCCGGGGCATGAAGCAGCGGCTCGGCATCGCCGACGTGCTGATGAAGGATCCGCAGATCATCATCATGGATGAGCCCACCCTGGGCATCGACCCCCACGGCATGCATGAACTGACCGCCCTGATCAAGGACCTGAGCGTCAAGGACGGCCGCACTATCCTGATCTCTTCCCACGAACTGTACCAGGTCCAGGAGATCTGCAACCGGGTGGGGATCTTCGTAGACGGAAAAATGATCGCCTGCGGAAAGATCAGCGAACTGGGCGAACAGCTGGAGCGGGACGGCATCCGCCTTACCGACGGCGGCAGCCTGGACGAGATCTATCAGCTCTATTTTGAAAAAGCAGGAGGCGAGGATCATGAGCACGACCACTAAGACCTTGCATCTTTTATTCACAGATAAGGATCCGGCGGATCCCTTAAGCCCGGAAGAGCGGAAGGAGACCAACCGGATCAACCGGCGGGGCTTTGCCGTTTTATATCGAAAGGAACTGGCGGACCACCTGGGCAGCCTCCGCTTCTGCCTGCTGTATGCCCTGTTCTTCCTGGTCTGCGCCGCGGGACTGTACGGCGCCTCCAAGGCGCTCTCGGAAGCCTCGAGAAACGCGCAGGCCGCGCAGATGGCGGACCAGAGCTTCTGTTTCCTGAAGCTGTTTACCACTAACGGCAGCGGGATCTACAGCTTTGCCACCTTTTTGAACTTCCTCGGCCCTGTGTTCGGGATCATGCTGGGCTTCGACGCCATCAACAATGAACAGGCCCAGGGGACCCTGAACCGGCTGGCCGCGCAGCCCATTTACCGGGATACCATCATCAACGCCAAATTTGCCGCCGGTGCCTCGATTATTTTCCTGACAGTCTTCAGCATCGGGGGGATCCTCGCGGGAGCAGGCCTGCTGCTGACCGGCATCGTGCCGCGGCCGGAGGAATGGATCCGGCTCTTCGTGTTCCTGCTGATGGCCGTGGTCTATATCTCGGTCTGGCTGGCCGTTTCCATGCTGTTTTCGGTCCTGTCCCGGCACGCCGCCACAAGCGCCCTGATCTCGGTGGCCCTATGGCTGTTCCTGACCATGTTCTCCTCCCTGGTGGCCAATGCCATTGCCTCGGTTATATACCCTGCCGCCAAAATGCAGACCGCCATGGACGTGATCCGGCAGTACCGTCTGTCGGAAGGCCTGAACCGTGTATCTCCCTACTACATGTTCTCGGAGATCACCAGCGTGCTGATGGACCCGAATGTCCGGTCCCTGGACATCATGTCCCTGCTGGAGTACCAGAACGACGCCATCGTTTCCTACCTCAGCCTGGGGCAGTCGCTGCTCCAGATCTGGCCTCACCTGGTGGCCATGATCGCGGAATCGGTCCTGGGGTTCGCCGCTTCCTACATCGCGTTTATGAAAAAAGAGATCCGGGCGTGACCCGCCTGATATCCGGGCCCGGATACGCCAAACTATAAAAGGGGCTGCGCGCTGCAGACTTAAAATCTGTAGTGCGTCAGCCTCTTTGCTGTTCAAAATGTTTCCCGGTCAAACGTATGCAAACGTAACTTTCCGGACATTTTCCCAGTCCCCTCCTTCCGGAAGGACGGCCGATCAGCCGAACAGACCGGAAAGAAGCGGTACCAGGGTGATGCCGATGAGAGCGACACCGCCGCCGGCCATCAGCTGCTTCATGCCCTGGGATTTCGCGCCGGGGTTATCGTTGCCGGTCTACGCTCCGCTCCGGTCGGCGCAAAGCCGACGTCCACCGGACGTCGTGCGCCCTTCCAGCAGGTTGATCGCGCCCCAGATACCAAGACCGGCACCGAGAGCCACGACGAGAGTCT
>CACZIO010000113.1 GCA_902781215.1 uncultured Lachnospiraceae bacterium | reverse complement strand
GGGTTGTGGAGCCGCAGGATGGTCACGATGAAATAGGTGAAGGTGATCGTGTTGGACAGGGCTGTTGCCAGGCCGGCGCCCAGGATCTCATGGCCGGGCGGCAGCAGGACGAACATGAAGAGCGGGTCCAGGATGATATTGATGATGCCGCCCATGGAGATGGCGAAGCCCGCCTGCCTGGAGCAGCCGACATTGCGCAGCAGGTTCCCCATGGTCATGGCGGTGATGGTCGGCGTGGCGCCGATGACGATGACGCAGGTACAGTACTGGCGCGCGAAATCGAAGGTCTCCCCGCTCGCCCCCAGGGCCAGCAGGAGCGGCCGCATGAAAATACAGGTCATGACGGCGAAAAAGAGACCCATGAAAGCCGAGAACCAGATGCTGAAGGAGGCGACCCGACGCGCCTTCTCCGGGTGTTTCTCGCCCATGAGGCGGGCGATCAGGGTCCCGCCGCCGGTCCCCGCGATGTTGGCGACCGCGATACAGACGTTGAAGATGGGCAGGATCAGGGCTGCGCCCGCCACCATGTAGGGATTGTTGGTCCGCCCGATATAGAAGGTGTCCGCCATATTGTAGATCAGGACGATCAGCTGCGAGATCACCGTCGGGACCGCCATCTGGGCCAGAGCCTTCGGCACCGGCATCACTTCGAAGAGATATTTGTTCCGTGCTTCCTCCTCCAGGACCGCCCGGCTCTGTTCGGTGCGGCCGTCTTCCGGGGAAGAAGCGTGAAGGGGTGTCGGATGATTCTTTTCTGTCATTTCGGCTGGCTTTCTCTTTTTCTTTATAGGTTGTATCGTTTTCTTTGTCCTTGGGCCGGTTCATTGGGACGGTTCCTCGACACAAAGCTCCGGAGTGAAAAATCTTGCATCGGCAAGATTTTTCACTCTTCCGCAGCATGCCGGAGCACGCAAGTGCGCAGGCATCGTCAACGAGAAATTCGTGAAGACGATTTCTCGTTGACATCACAGGATGCTTGTGCTCCGTCACAAGCATCCGGAGTGAAAAATCTTGCATCGGCAAGATTTTTCACTCTTCTTCCTGTTCCATTTTTAATGCTGTAAATTTCTCAAACCTGGGAAGCTGAAAGATCACCTTCCCCCTCTCCGGTGATGAGATGACCCCTTTTCTGATCAGCCTTTCTCTGTAAACAGAGAATGTATTCGACGGCATCTTGAGATATTCCCGGAGTTCTCTGACGCTTCTTTTCCCGGTATGTACCATTGCCTGCAGGATCACTCTGTCTTTTACGGATAGTTCCGACCATATCTTGCTGTAGACATACTCATCCAAATACTGGTCAAATAAGGCCATAACATCATCCGGACCCGCAGGCCTTCTTGTCCAGTAAAGATAACCCAGCAGCTGAAATGCATACGGATACCCTTTTACCAGGTTGGCCATCCGTCCCGCCTCCTGTTCCGGGACCCCTAATGTATGTACATAACTGGCTTTCATCGCCGCATAATTCAGCGGCTCCAGCTGCACCTTCGGGGCCCTGTACAGGAAAGTCAGGTTCTTTTCATTCTGCAGGTCGTATATATTCTCATATAGCCCGGTCATCAGCAGATGAAGCGGATAATCCTTCCTGATCAGGATCTGAAACGTACTTGCGAATACTCGCATTTGTTCTGTATTGGAGACTTCATCGATACAGATCAGTACCCGTCTGTGCTTTTTTTGGATGACATCCAGCATTCTGCCCAACGCTGTGTCATAGTCCGAAACAGGAGGAGCTTTTTCTATTGTCACCCCGAGGCCGAAGAAAGACAGGTCGATCCTTGCTTCAGCAAAATATGCTGTCATTGCAGGCTGGGCATATAAAGCGGCCGTCAATCCCCGTCGCAGATCCAGATTCGGGTTCAGCTCCAAAACGATCCAATCCTCTGCCTCCTCGAATTCATGCGCTATATTTGTCATGAATACGGTCTTTCCCGCTCCGCGGACTCCCGTGATCATATAGACCTGACTGACCGGTCTATCCTGTTTAAAATCCTCAATGATTTCCTCTGTCTGTACCAGACGTGAAATATATTGTGCAGGTTTCCGGCCAAAGGAAAGGCTGAAGGGATTCTGGCCACGGTTGTTTTGATCCTTATTCATATAATCATCTCACTTTTATATAATCAGGTGATGGTTTATATACATTTATAATCTTTTATACTTTTTTATATTATAGCACGGTTTTTTATAATATAGAACATCTTGGGAATCAAAGGGAGTCAACGGTTGCCGCTCTGGCGAGCGGCATGGTCGGAAAGAGTGAAAAAAACGCTCGATAGCGTTTTTTTCACTCAAGAGGTTTGCGTCGAAGCGCCGCAAACCTCCGCCGGATCCCATCGCCGAAATCACCTTCGTGATTTCGCCTCGGGTGTCTCAGCGCAGGAGCGCTTCGACATGGTCGAAAGAGTGACTCACCCGTGCAGGACAAAGTGGTTTTTCCTGCAGGTCAGGATCCCCTCCCGCTGCATGCGGCCCAGTTCCTTGGACATATTGGTCCGTTCCAGGTTGAGGTAGTCTGCCAGCTGCTGCCGGTTGAAGGGAACATCAAATTCCGGGGATTTTTTCCGCAGGGAAACGGAATTGAGATAAGAGAGAATACGTCCTCTGGCGCTTTTGGGAGCGGTGTGAAAGCTGCGTCCCGAGAGCGCCAGATTTTTCTGTGCGGAGATCATCATCAGGTTGCGGGTCAGCTTGAACAGAATCGTCTGCTCAGGACTGCCCGGTCTCCCGGAGAGCTCCGGGGGACGCATAAAGAGGCTTCCAATCCTCAAAAAAAGGATTCTGCTGTCTTCGCTGGCGCGGACATCCACCAGCATGACTTCGTCCGGCAGCATGGCATAGGTCTCCGCAAAGAACCTGCCCGGGCCGACATGGCTCAGAATCGTGCAGTTTCCCCACACGTCATTGCTCTCAATTGTTACTCCGCCGAAGAGGACCAGCCCCATGCTGTCCGTCAGCGTACCTGCGTGCATGATGATCTCATTTTTTTTAAACGCTTTTTCCTGCGCTTCCATGATCTTGAGACAGAGGTCAAGCTCCTCCTCAGACATTCCCCGGAAAAGGGCCGTTTTTACAATTTTTGATGTTTCCACTTTGTACCTTTCCAATGAGCCGGTGATGGAATTTCAAAATGACGTATTATTATTTTGCAAAATGTGGCTCAAGCCACATACTATCTGCTTTCAGTTTACTATAATCGTATTGTAAAGACAAGAAAGCATTCCGGGCGGAACCATTTGGGAGTCGCCTGGGACGGTTCCGGCCGGTACAAAGTACCAGAAACACTTGGAACGGTTCCAGTTGGTGCAAAAGTACCAGAAGTAAGAACCGTCCCAAGCGGTACATCTGGGTACATACCTGATGCGCTCATGAGGGGCATCTGTCGGGGAAAGGAGAATAGATCAAATGATCCGGAAAATCATCCATATCGACGAGGAAAAATGCATCGACATGGTCGACGGCAAAGCGAAGCTGGTGCGAGAGCACTTCTGCGACGGATTCGGCGACTGCCTGCCCAACTGCCCCACGGGGGCGATCAGCTTTGAGGAGCGCGAGGCGCCGGCTTATGATGAGGCAGCCGTGAAAAGGAGTCAGCAGGAGAAAAAGCATCCTGCGGGTGGCTGCCCCGGTTCGAGATTTATGAAGCTTGGCGGCGGGAACCCCGGACCTGCGGCTCCCTTTGCGGGACAGGCGGCAGTGAAGGCCGGTATGACAATTGCAAATTCTGCAGCTGGCTCTGCATCTGCCTTTAACTCCGATGCACCAGAGGCAGGAGCAGCCGGACAGGTTTATTTGGCAAAGCCGGTCTCCCGCCTGGAGCAGTGGCCCTGCCAGATCAGGCTGCTCCCGACGCAGGCTCCCTTCTATGACGGCGCAAAGCTTTTGATCGCGGCCGATTGCACCGCCTACGCCTATGCCAATATGCATGAGGACTTTATGAAGGGAAAGATCACCCTGGTCGGCTGCCCCAAGCTGGACCCGGTGGACTATTCCGAGAAGCTGACCGCCATCATCCGCGACAATGATGTGAAGAGCGTCACCATCGTCCGCATGGAGGTCCCCTGCTGCGGCGGTCTGCAGAGAGCCGCGGAGACTGCCCTTCGGGCCAGCGGAAAATTCATCCCCTGGCAGGTTGTGACCATCTCCAGGGACGGAAGGATCCTGGACTGAGCAGGATCGGAAAATAAGTTCAAAGCGGGACGGCATTTTGATAAAAAGAAAAGCGGGTCAAAAGGAAACGTCCCATGTGACTCACAGGAGGGAAAGAAGAATGGAAAACAAAATGTTCTGTTACCAGTGTCAAGAGACAGCGGGCTGCAAGGGGTGCACCGTATGCGGTGTATGCGGCAAGAAGCCGGAAGTGGCGGCCATGCAGGATCTGCTGATCTATGTGACAAAGGGCCTGTCCGCCGTGACGACAGCCCTGCGCAAAGAGGGCAGAGAGGTCAGCCGTGATATCAATCACCTGGTGACCCTGAACCTCTTTACGACGATCACCAATGCCAACTTTGACAGACAGGCGATCATGGAGGCGGTCCGCAGGACCCTCGCGGAAAAAGAGAAGCTGCTGGGGCAGCTGTCTGAAGAGGCGAAGGCAGGTCTGCCCCGGGCGACGCTCTGGGATGGCGGCGACGGCAGCGAAGCGGAATTTGACGCCAGGGCGGCCGCTGTCGGCGTCCTCGCTACGAAGGATGAGGATATCCGGTCCCTGCGGGAGCTGATCACCTACGGCCTGAAGGGGCTGGCGGCTTATACCAAACACGCCAATGCCCTGCTGCAGGACAATGAGGAG
>CACZIO010000112.1 GCA_902781215.1 uncultured Lachnospiraceae bacterium | reverse complement strand
CCGCCGATGGTAACGGTATCTCCCACATGGTAGGTGCTGCCGTCAGACAGCGTGAGCGTAAGGCTGTTGTCTACGGCTTGGACTTCCGGCTGCACGGGACTAAAGCGGCCTTCGTCCACATAATGGTCGAACTCCTGCCGCGACATGGCGACCGGCTCCTGCTCCGGGCCGTCCGGGAAGCTGTAGGTCACATCTTCCTCGTTGACGGATTCCAGATGGATACGGACAATGATTTCATCCCCGGCAGATCGGGCGTCGAAGTCATCGCCGATGCGAAACACCGTCCCGCCCGGCGTAACAAAGGTCGGGCCGTCGCCGTACTCCATGTACTTGCGGACGTTGGTGATGGAATCCAGATACATATCCATGCCGTCCACGCTGGGGCCGGGGCCAATGTCCTGATAGTACACAGCACCCGTTTCGGGGATCACGCTGTCGATCCGGTACTGCCGCCCGTCATGCTCAAAGAAGGTCTCGCCTGGGATCATATGCCGCTCGGCGTACTCCGTATCCGTGAGCTGTCGGGCTTCCTCCTCCGCAGTCCTGTCCGCGTCAGCCATGACCTGCTGGATAAAAGGGTCGGCGTCCAGCGCAGCGGGATCGACGACTTCACCGTTGACGATGCCTGCCTCAGCAAGCCTCTCTCTGACTTCGGCGGGGTCAATATCCTCGAAGTTATCCAGCTCTTGATCTGTAAAAAAGCGGTCTTTTTTCAACAGCGTGACGATCCTGCGCTGTACATCGCGCCAGGAGAGCTCTGTTTGCTCCAGACCGGTCATGCTGACCGGAAAAGCGTCCAGCTCGCCGCCATATTCATCACGCAGCCACCGATCCGCACCGAGCTCCCGCCCGTGCTCCTGCATATACCGGGACACCCGTCGCTTGCTGGCCATATCGCCGTTCCAGGCCTGGACCGCCGCTGTGAGGTCTTCTTCGGTGGCGATTCGCAACGGAGGATAAGGACCGAAAGCCCGCGCACCGTCTGCTCCGAACTCTGCTTCATGGGCGTCGATTGCGTAAGCTGCCTCATGGTCGATAGAATAGACGCGCTGTACTTCATGGGTGCCGCCCTCCGCGGTTGAAGCAATGGCGAGATCGTATTTGTCCCGCAGGACCTCGGAATACGGCTCCAGCGCATGGGCGGGGAAACCAACCATGTCCACTATGCCGATGCCGGGGATCTCTCTTGCGGTTATGGCAAGCTGCGCCAGCTCGGAGGCTGCGTGGGCATCCTCGCCATAAAGCTCAAAGAAGTCGCCCCGCTGGAACAGCACCAGCTCATCGGCGTGGGTTTCCTTGATGCTGTTGTACTCTATAACATCCGCGGGGATCTCCGGCGCTTGCTGTTCCTCTTTCAGCGCGTTCCGTTTGGCTTTTTCCTCGGCAGAGAGGTAACGATCCTGCGCCATCAGCTTGTCGATGCGCTTGACCACCTGCGGCCAGGTCATCAGCACATCGCCGCAGTCCGGTTTCCGAAGCCGGATACCCTTGCCGCTGTGATCCTCATCAGCGTGGAAGTTGTGGGAAAAGGCATTGTTGCTGCCGCCGATGCCGTATTCCTTCTTCAAAAAATCTGCTTTTTCTTTTGGCGTGTGCGGTTCCTGCCAGTAGTCATAGATTCTTCCTTTCCCCCCTTGATACGGGTGTCGGCTGCGGAGGTAATCGTTGATGTCGTCCTCCGTAATGAAATGCCGAACCTTTGGGAGCTCCCGCATTTCGGTTTCATAGGAGCTGTAAGGGAGGTCCAGATCCTCAATGCCCTGCAACAGCTCAGCAGGACGGTGGTAACGGAAGCGCAGTAGGGTATGATCCTGTTTCCATGCCTCCACAAACTCTCTGAAGCTGGTAAGGATTTGCTGCCGGGATTCCCAATCGCCAAGCGCTTTTGCCGTGGTTGGGATCGCATCGGTATAGCCGCTGCGCAGATGTGGCTTGAGGTCGGAAAGGTATCCCGCATCGTCAGCTTCTTCTGACAAATCGTGATAGAGATAAAGCAGAGACCGCGCGAGCTGGGATAGCTCAAAGCCACGGCGCTCGGCCAACTCAACATTCGTGGCGTAGCGGCCTTCATCCAAAAGCTGACCGATCCTTGTCGCGGCATCCAGCCAGGACAGCACCTGCGCGTCGCGGGCATATTCCGCACCGTCACCGCGGGCAATATAGATACCGTCCTCAGCGGCAAAGGAGGAGAACTTGCCGCGCTCGGTTTCGATCCCGTAAGCGCCGCGAAAGGTTTTCTTGAGGAAGTCTGCAACGCGCTCCGGGCGTTTGTGCTTCATGAACTCCGTCGTGATCTTCATGCGAGCTTCGCGGTCGTTGCTGCCGAAGATCAGCAAAAGGTCTATATCCTCCTGGGGGATAGAAAAAGCGGAGGGCGCTTGCTGTGCGCTCTCCGCTTCTGCGATTGTTTGGATTTGTTCCGCCTCCGAGGGGAAGAGGCTCATTTGCCCCGGCCCTTCATCGGCATCGTTTAGCTGTACACCAGCTCCCGGAGGATCGTCTCCTCGGCCTGGGCCTTGCAGTTGTTCATCAGCCCGACCCACTTCATCGGATTCTCGGCTTTCAGCTTCTCGCTGATCCCCGCTGCTTCCATCAGCTTCGGCATCATCGTTTCCAGACGGCTCTGCGCCGTCTCGTCGATCTCCCTCAGATGGGGATACAGCTTCTCCGACAGGAGCAGATTCGAGAACAGCACCGGGCGATGCTCCTTCAGATAGGTTTTCCGCATCCTGCTGTACTTGCCCAGCGGCTTCTCCGCTGTCTCGCTCAGGCTCAGATCCGGGATCAGATAATCTCCGTTCGCCCTGTAGTTCAGTTCGCTCATGGTTTTCCGTCCTTTCTGCGCGATGCTCGCGCTCATATCTCTTAATGGTGACTTCGATCTGACGCAAGACCTGTTCGCTGGCCTCGCTGATCGCCGTTCCGAGGACGCCAACCGTGTCGGCGGTGTTGAAGTCGAAGATGGGCTGGAAATCCTCGTGGGTGAAGTAGTTGGAGGGGTCAAGTCCGCAGCGGCTCATCATCATGTATGCCGCGCTGACGGCTCCGGCGTGTTTGAAAACAGCTCTCAGGTTGTCTTCATCATATTCTTTGAGGAAAGAACCGTCAACGATACCGAGAATGTCTCGCTGATGCTCCTCCCACCAGCTTTCGATCAGATCACCGGCGATGTCCTCCAACTGAAAAGCAAGGCTGACCCTGCCGGACTTACCGAAACGGTTTTCCAGCGCAGCGGTCACAGCGTCCAGATGCTCCGGGCGGTACTCCCAAAGAAAAGGGCGGCGGGCATTCGCGCCGCCGCCTGTGTCGGATACATCAAAAACGTATTTCATCCGGGGCGTGTCCCCGGAGCTGTCTATCAGCGCAATGCCCTTCGTGCCGTGCCGCACATAGCGGTTCATGGTCTCGTTCCATACCTCATAGCCAGCACAGGCGGTCGCCTCCGGCTTTTGGGCAAAGATCAGAAGCTGCTCGTAATAGGGGTACTTATACAGCCTGGCCGATGTTTCAAGAAATGCCGTCCATGTCTGGAGGCTATCAGTTAATCCACGCGCAGTCTCGGCCGCCAACTGCGCGTAGAATTGGGTTTTACTC
>CACZIO010000111.1 GCA_902781215.1 uncultured Lachnospiraceae bacterium | reverse complement strand
AAAGTTGCCGCGGCTCCGCTCTGTCTGAGCCGCCCAGTATTTGTCCGCAGGTACTCTTACCTCACCCATGGAATCATGTTCGATCCTGTATTCCATTCTTTTGTCTCCTCCTGTTGTAAAAAATGAATCTCTTCCAAAGCATGCCGCTCCAAAGAGCGGCGCACACAAATTTGATGAACTCTACGCGCTGCTCCGCTTGGCTCGCTGTTTTCATCATATCACATCCCGGGACTCCTGGGACGGTTCTGATCGTCCCATTTTTATCGAGCCCTTTTTTATCGGAGTTCCGTGAATGACCCACTGTGACTCGTTAGAACCCTCTCCCGTGCCCCGGGCTTTCCCCACCTAGTACATTTTTAACGGTTTTGACCGTTTATGAATGAATCTTCCCAATAATATTTGCTTTTTTGAAAGATTATGCTTGATAATGACCGAGTTTGATTGTATAATAAAGTCACTTAAGGAAAGGAGGTCAACGAATGATCTACACAGTAACCTTTAATCCTTCGCTGGACTACATCGTTTCTGTTCCGAATTTCGAACTGGGAAAGACAAACCGGACCGTTTACGAGCAGATGCTGGCCGGCGGCAAGGGCATTAATGTGACTACTGTCCTCAGAAATCTGGGCATCGACAGCACAGCGCTTGGATTTGTTGCCGGCTTCACCGGTGACGAGCTGATCCGCAGGATGAATGAGATGGGTCTGAAAAACGACTTCATCCGCATCGGGAACGGCTTCTCCAGGATCAATCTGAAGCTGAAGGATGTCGACGGCACCGAGATCAACGGCATGGGACCCGTGATCGATCAGGCCGGTCAGGATGCTCTGATGGCAAAGCTCAACACGCTCAGGGAAGGCGACACACTGGTGCTCGCCGGCAGTATTCCCGAGAGCATGCCCGGAACGATCTATTCCAACATTCTAGAGGCGCTCCAGGGCCGGGGAATCCGTTTTGTCGTCGACGCGACAAAGGATCTCCTTCTCAATGTCCTGCAGTATCACCCCTTCCTGATCAAGCCCAATCATCATGAAATCGGCGAGATCTTCGGTGTGAAGCTCGAGACAAGGGAATCCGTTGTACCCTATGCGAA
The DNA here is from genome assembly GCA_902781215.1 of uncultured Lachnospiraceae bacterium. GTDB lineage: Bacteria > Bacillota > Clostridia > Lachnospirales > Lachnospiraceae > CAG-791. The sequence goes on along the minus strand of CACZIO010000111.1, from coordinate 2,538 downwards.
AAAGCTCCAGGAAATGGGTGCCACCAATGTTCTGGTCTCCATGTCCGGCATGGGTGCAGTCCTTCTGGATGAGAACGGCGATGTCCACGCCCTTCCCGCTCCCAAAGGCCAGCTCGTCAACGCCGTCGGCGCAGGCGATTCCATGGTCGCAGGCTTTCTGACAGGCTGGGAAGAGGAGCACAACTATGAACATGCTTTCCGCATGGGCGTAGCGACCGGCAGTGCAAGTGCATTCTCTGATCTTCTGGCTACCAGGGCGGAAGTCATGGATGTCTACGGACGACTTGACGGATAAAGAAAAAACAAACGGACGGAAGCACAGCATAAAGGGTGATATTTCTGACAATCCGTTTTTTCACCGACGCGGACGTACGAAATGTCATATTTACACACGGCAATATCGTGTAAAAGGAGGAATAACATGCGAATTACTGATTTGCTCGACAGACGGAGTATTGATCTGAACGGCGCCCCCAAGAAAAAGAGCGAAGCACTGGATCAGATGGTTGAGCTGATGGCCAAGAGCGAAAAGATCCGCGATCTGGACGCTTACCGCGCTGAAGTCTACCACAGAGAAGAAGAGTCCACCACCGGCATCGGCGAAGGTATCGCCATCCCCCACGGCAAATGCGACGCGGTCATCAAGCCCGGTCTTGCGGCCATGGTCGTAAAGGACGGTGTCGACTACGACGCTCTGGACGGTGAACCTGTCAATCTGATTTTCCTGATCGCAGCCCCGATCACCAAGGACAATGTGCATCTTGACGTTCTCAGCAAACTGTCCCGCCTGCTCATGGATGAGCAGTTCAGCGAGGACCTGAAGAACGCAAAGGATGTGGACGAATTCCTCGCCGTTATCGACGCAGCAGACGCCAAGGACGAGATGGTCGAAAACGGCGCTCCCCAGGTCATGGCAGCCCTCGCGGACGACGCCTGCAAGATCTGCGCTGTTACATCCTGCCCCACCGGCATTGCACACACATATATGGCCGCAGAAGGTATCGAGAAAGCCGCCAAGGCGGCAGGCTGCTGGGTCAAGGTCGAGACCAGAGGCTCCGGCGGTGCCAAGAATGTCCTTACTGACAAGGAAATCGCGGACGCTGACTGCATCATCGTTGCAGCAGACGCAAAGGTCCCCATGGATCGTTTCCACGGCAAGAAGCTGATTGAAGTTCCTGTTTCCGACGGTATCAGCAAAGGACCTGAACTGGTCAAACGTGCGATGGCGGGCGACGCACCCGTGTGGAACGCAGGAAACGCAGCAGCTGCCTCCGCTTCCACAGCCAAGGCATCCGGCGGCGCAGGCCATAAGATCTACGTCCAGTTGATGAACGGCGTTTCCCACATGCTTCCCTTCGTCGTCGGCGGCGGTATCCTGATCGCTCTGGCCTTCCTGATCGACGGTCTCCTTGTCGACATGAACGCACTGTCCGTAGCAGACAGAGGCAACTTCGGTTCCATCACACCTGTAGCTGCAACTCTCAAGTCCATCGGCGGCGTGGCATTCGGCTTCATGCTTCCCGTTCTGGCCGGTTACATCGCAGAGAGTATTGCTGACAGACCCGGTCTTGCAGTCGGTTTCGTCGGCGGTATGATCGCAGCTAACGGCAAGTCCGGTTTCCTCGGCGCTCTGGTCGCAGGTTTCGTAGCCGGTTATGTCGTACTCTTCCTGCAGAAGGTCTTCAGCAACCTTCCCGAGTCCATCGAGAAGATCGCGCCCGTCCTTCTGTATCCCCTGTGCGGTATCCTGCTGGTAGGCCTGATCATGATGTTCATTGTCGAGCCTCCCATCGGCGCCCTCAACACCGGTCTGAACAATGCTCTTAGCAGCATGAGCGGCAGCAGCAAGATGGTCCTGGGCCTGATCCTGGGCGGCATGATGGCCATCGACATGGGCGGTCCCTTCAACAAGGCAGCTTACGTCTTCGGTACTGCTTCCATCGCAGCAGGCAACTATGACATCATGGCAGCCGTCATGATCGGCGGTATGGTTCCCCCCTGCGCAATCGCACTGGCAACCATCCTCTTCAAGAACAAATTCACTAAGGAAGAGAGAGAGTCCGGCCCCGTCAACTTCATCATGGGTCTCGCCTTCATCACTGAGGGTGCTATCCCCTTCGCAGCTTCCGATCCCGGCCGCGTCCTTCCTTCCTGCATCATCGGCTCCGGCGTCGCAGGCGCTCTGTCCATGATGTTCGGCTGCACACTGATGGCTCCTCACGGCGGCATCTTCGTATTCCCCGTAGTCGGCAACTGGCCTATGTACATTGTGGCTCTGATCATCGGCACCATCGTCAGCACCGTCCTTCTTGGCTTCCTCAAAAAGCCTGTCGCGGAATAATTCTTCTGTAAAACCGTACAACTCCGGTTTTGCGCTGAAAAGCGCGCAAAAGCACGTCGAATTCGAGGCAGTCTGAACAGATAACACTTAACAACAATGTATCATGTAGACATGCCCGGGGAGAGCACTCTTCCCGGGCATGTTTTTGTATCGGTATTCTTTTAGATCTGCCTGCTTATCCGGGCAGCCGTTACTGC
>CACZIO010000110.1 GCA_902781215.1 uncultured Lachnospiraceae bacterium | reverse complement strand
TTTCTTTATGCGTGTATTCACAAACTATACAAGCGTTCTGCCGTGCATGAAAACAGAAACACCTGCAGATATATCGAAAAAAGCTCTCCCGGACTACAAAAGTGTGTCGCGTCACAGCCGGAACTGTGCCAAAGCCAGCTTATAAGTGTGCCACATACTGCGAAAAAGTGTGCCGGGTAGTGTGCCGCATTGTGCTTGAAAAGTGTACACCCGGATGGAGGCTCTTTTTCACGCTCCCTTTTTTTACACGGATGTGCTTTACGCTCCCCTTTTTTGCACGGATGTGTTTTACGCAGCCCTTTTTCACGCGGTCCTCGGGGGTGATTCCTGATCAGCGCACCCTGGCATCACCACTTCTCCACATTTCCTTTCATATCGAAGGCCCGGAAAATACCGATCAGCAGCGCGCCGGCATAGACCATCCAAAGCGCCTGCACCCGACTCATCATAAAGAAGCCCGCGCCGACACCGATGCAGGCGATGATCGCCGAGATCCGCATCCCGATCCGCATGACCATGGGCATGACGACCAGCGACATGATCGCGCTGCAGATTGTGATGATCGTGAAATACAGGGAGAAGGTCGTCGTCTCGACCCCCAGGAACTCGGAGACCGGCTTGATGAAATAGGTCGTCGAGTTATTGATGATGCCGTTGCACAGCATCATGCAGAACGTTCCGACCGCGACCAGAAACAGCCGGATACTGGATACATTGCCCGTTGCGGTATTACTTGACTGCGCCATTTTACTCCCTCCCTCAGGTGTGGCTTTTTTCCGGATAGCCGGAATACATGAATGTGCGATGGCTGCCGGAAATTCAGGATAAACCGGAATGATGTATGCCGCCCAAACGCGGCACACATTTTGTGCCATCTAAAAGATTGCTCCTTTATGTTTATATTTCATATGAATATAAAGCAATAACCGTGCCAATGTACCGCCCCGTGTGGTTTTCCGGGTGGCTGTTCAGGACCTTGGACGAGCTGAACTGTAACGCTGGACAAAGGAAGCAAGTAATATTTGCTGCAGGGGATGTTGTAAGCTGCCTCCCTGTCTGTTATTCTGAACTTGTTCCGGGCATTTCGCCCACTGACAATACAGACGAGGGATATGATATGAGGCATACAGCAGACCATCAGCCCGAGGCAGGGCACGTTGTCCGCAGGAGAAGGCGGAGTACGGCCAGGACGGGCCGGGACGGCGCACAGAACGGCAGGCTGGGGATCCTGTTTACCAAAAGCGGCTTCCGGGTCGACCGGACCGGCGCGGAGCCGGAGGACGCCTATGAAGCGAATCTGAAAAAACGGATGCTGGAGGATCCTTACGGCACGCTGTACGCCATAGGCTTTGAGGAGCGTGGAAGCGCCCGAAGGGAAGCGGCACCGCTTGCCTATCTGCGCAGAGTTGCGGAAGAGTTTATACGGACGCTGACGGATATTCCGGAGCTAGAGATCGCCCGGGAGGATGTGGAGGTCTCTCCTTCCGAAGCTGCCATCGAAGATCTGTTACTGGCAGTACCATTCGGAATCGGGACGGAGTACATCGATCCTCAATGGATCCGGCGTATTTTCGACCGCCTTCGCGAGGTCTATGCCCGGGAGATCAGGGAATATGCCGGAACCGTGCAGCTCTATCTGACGGAAAAAAGCCAGCAGCTGCGGGTGCCGGAGAGGATTTTCTTCCATCTGGTGGAAAACAGGAAGGATGAAGATGGCTTTCCCTTCGCCTTTCTTGCGACCTATGCGACCCGCGATGAAAACAACATTGTGCGCCACATGCCGCTCTCCTATGCGCTGGAGGAGTACAAGCACGAGCGGCAGAAGCTTGTCACGCTGCTGACCTGCCTGAACGGCGCGGCGGAGGTGTCCGCCCTGGTGGCCGGTTTCATGGAATCAGGAGAGATGTTTCACCCCCTTCGCCTGACGGCTGCAGAAGCCTATGCTTTCCTGAAGGATGTAAAGGCCATCGAGGAGGCGGGAATCCTGTGCAGGGTCCCCAACTGGTGGAAGCGGGGCAGTGCGCAGATCTCCATGGATGTGAAACTTGGAGAAAAAAAGCCCTCCCTTCTGGGCTTTGACGCACTCGTATCCATGCAGCCGGAACTGACTGTCAACGGAACAGCTCTGACTGCCGCTGAGATTCGGAAACTCCTCGCCCAGACTGAGGGCCTTGCCTTCCTGAAGGGCAAGTGGGTGGTCGTCGACCACGCCCGGCTGGAACTGCTGCTCGAGCAGATGGAAAAATTTGAGGGTTCCATCACCCTGCTGGAGGCCCTCCGGATGGAAGCTGGCATCGGTGAGAATGAAGACATCGATATCGGTCCAAAGATCACCAACGGGAAATGGCTGGGCACCTTGTTTCAGAAGCTCCGGCAGCCGGCCGGTCTGCGCAGCCGGCGCGTACCCGCAACGGTAAACGCCGAACTGCGCCCCTATCAGAAAACAGGCTACAATTGGCTCATGTACATGCAGGACATTGGCTTCGGTGCCTGCCTGGCGGATGACATGGGCCTGGGAAAAACCCTGCAGGTCCTGGCCTGGCTCGACCGGCTCCGCAAAAAACAGCCCGAGGCCAGAGTATTGCTGATCGTGCCGGCCTCCCTCCTTGGAAACTGGCAGAGGGAGGCCGCCAGATTTACGCCCGGGATCGAACTCCAGGTCCTGCACGGCATGACGGGTGCCGCCATGAATGAACTGGCGAAATACCCCGCTTTTCTCAACATCACGACCTACGGCATGGTGAACCGCCTGACAGCTCTGCAGGACAGGGAGTGGACCGCAGTCATCCTGGATGAGGCACAGGCGATCAAAAACCCGGGCACCAGACAGACCCGTGCAATCAAAAAACTCCGTGCGCAGCAGCGGGTTGCCATGACAGGCACACCCATCGAAAACGACCTCACCAACCTCTGGTCTCTGTTTGACTTCCTGAATAAGGGCCTGCTGGGCACCTCTGACGAATTCCGGGACTTCGCCAGGCATCTGGAGGAGAGCCCGGAGGGCTACCAGAAGCTCAAGAACATGGTCGCGCCCTTTATACTGCGGAGAGTCAAGACCGATAAGTCCATCATCGCGGACCTGCCGGACAAGATGGAGACAGTGGATTACACAGCGCTCTCCAAAAAACAGATCGTTCTCTACCGCAGGCAGGTGAAGGAACTGGAAGAGGCGATCGAAAGGGTGCAGGGAATCCAGCGCCGTGGAGTCATACTGGCGGCGATCACGAAGCTCAAACAGATATGCAACCACCCTGACCAGTTTCTCGGTCAGTCTGCCTATGATCCGGAGGAGAGCGGAAAATTTGCCATGCTCCGGGAAATCTGCGAGACGATCTACGAGAAGCGGGAGCGGGTCCTCGTCTTTACCCAGTACCGGGAGATCACAGAGTATCTGGCCAGATACCTGGAGCAGATCTTCCACGCGAAGGGACTCGTCCTGCACGGCGGGACCCGGGTCAAACGCCGCCAGGAGATGGTGGAGGAATTCAACGGAGAGGATTATGTACCCTTTATGGTCCTTTCGGTTAAAGCCGGCGGTACCGGCCTTAACCTGACCGGCGCCAATCACGTCATCCATTTTGACCGCTGGTGGAATCCGGCTGTCGAGAACCAGGCGACCGACCGAGCCTTCCGCATCGGCCAGACAAAGGATGTCATCGTCCACAAGCTGGTCTGCACCGGCACGATCGAGGAGCGGATCGATACCCTGATCAACAGCAAAAAAGAACTGGCAGAGAGTGTCATCGGCGCCGGCGGAGAAAACTGGATCACCGAACTGGGCGACCGTGAGATCCTGGACCTCATGCGTTTGGAGATATGAATATTGTTTGAAAAAATACCGGCGCATTCTTGTGACTTCAGTCGTGAGTTAGCCGGTCAACTATTAATTAATATCTTCATCATTTATATGGCGAATCCACATAAAT
>CACZIO010000109.1 GCA_902781215.1 uncultured Lachnospiraceae bacterium | reverse complement strand
TACGAGGTGGTGGAACTGGACCTTGATTGCCTCAAGGTTCGGGAAAATGTCGGCGTGATCGTACTCGAGGTTGTTCAGGATCTGGATTACCGGATGGTAGTGGACGAACTTGGAGCGCTTGTCGAAGAACGCCGTGTCGTACTCGTCGGACTCGATGACGAAGAGCTTCCCGTCGCCCTTCCTAGCGGAGATGCCGAAGTTCTCAGGCACGCCGCCTATAAGGAAGCCGGGCTTCTTCCCGGCCTTCTCCAGGATCCAGGCGACCATTGACGAGGTGGTGGTCTTGCCGTGGGTGCCGGCGATGCCGATTACATCGCGCCCCGGGACGACATAGTCCTCGATGAAGCCGGGGCCCGAGGTGTAGGGAAGCCCCTTGTTCAGCATGTACTCGATTACCGGCATGCCTCTCTTCATGGCGTTCCCGACCACGATGAGATCGGGCGGGTTGTGAAGCTGCTCCTCGCCGTAGCCCTCGGTAATCTCGATTCCCTCGCGCCTCAGCTCATCGCTCATGGGAGGATAGACGTTTCTGTCAGAGCCGGTGACCTTGAAGCCGAGCTCGCGCGCGATAAGGGCGATGCCGCCCATGAAGGTACCGCAGATGCCGAGAATATGAATATGCATGAATCACCCCGATTTTTTTTCAATTTTAGCACAGGGGCACAGCGCCGGGCTCTGCCGCGCAGAGAGGTAAATTTCAGAAACGAAAAAGGGCGCATTCCTGCGCCCTCGATTTAATCAGATCTTCAGTCTAAGACTGAGTCATGATTACTTCTTGAATACTGCAACCGACCAAGGCTCAACTTCAGTGATGGTAGACAGCTTACTGTTGTTGTATGCGATGGAATCAGCACCGGTCTGCTCAGGAACAAGAGCGTAGCCTGCGTCAGCACCCTTCTTGGTCAGATCCTGCGCATTAGGAGTTGCGTTGATTGCGACGAGCAGCTTGCCTTCACTGGTGGTGATTTCCATGGCGATAAGGCCGATGGTCTGATCCTTGCCGGTGTTGAGGAACTTGACGCCGTTCTTGATCTTCTCGGCATCGCCAAGGCTGATGAAGTTCTTGTAGGTGCTTCTGATCTTGAGGAGCTCCTGGTAGTACTTCTTCATCACCTGCTTCTTGCCCTGGAGTCCGGCATTGTAGGCCTTAGGATCCTTTGCAGTCTTCGTATAGAGCTGCTTTACAGCCATCCAGTCATCCTTGTCCTTGGACTCGTTCGAATAGCCGTTGCCGTATCCGTTGGTCGCATTATCAGTGTAGTTCACAGCGTTGGTGAAGTCGCCGGAGTTGTAGGAGTCGTTCTCGAAGGACTTGGAGCGGAGCAGATCAGATCCCTGCTGGTCGAAGAACACGCCCTGTCCGAGGATTGCGGTGGCAAGTCCGAGCGCCTGCTGGCGGGTCTGGAGAGCCATGGTCTCATCACCGGTTGAGGTGTAGGTGATCAGATCAAACAGAGTCGCATTGTCGTGCTTCGAGACGTAGTTGATGGTCTCATAAGGCTTCTCGGTATAGCCGACCGGGCTGCCCCAGTAGCCGTCGTTCTCGCCCTTTGACTTATCGCCCTGGTAGTCAGTGAACTCATAGGTCCTGATGCCGCCTGCCATGGTGACGCGGATCCAGTCCATTCTCTTGCGGGCAAACAGATTGTTTGCGCTGTCAGTGCCAAGATCACCGCAGCGTGCCTTTCCGTCAGCGCCAACATCGGCAGAGGTGCACATGCCGGTCGCAAAGCCCTTCTTTGAAAGCATGAAGCTCTTGGCATCATCATCCGTCTTGCCTGCGTGGTCAAACGGTCCGACGCACCTGACCGCATCGCGGATACGGTCGTTGAAGGTTCCGATTCCGGTGCCACCCATGGTCTTCTGGGTAGATGCCTCAAACTTGGCAGAGGCGGAGCCATCCGGATCCCAGCCCTCGCCGAAGAAGAAGACGCTCTTGCCGGTTCTCTCCTTGACGTTCTTGAGGGTATCCTCCATTACAGCCTTCGGGATATAGCCCATGAGGTCGAAGCGGAAGGCATCGATGTGGTACTGGTCAACCCAGGTTACCAGGGTATCTTCCATGAGCTTCTGGAACATCTTGTGCTCGGATGCGGAATCCTTGCAGCAGGTTGCGGCCTTGACGCCGCCGGTTATAACATCGAGACGGTTGTAGTACCAGGGCACAATGGCATCCAGCACGGAGGTGGCGTTCTTGGTCGGATCGCCGGCACCGTCGGTATGGTTGTAGACCACATCCATAACAACGTTGAGGCCGGTATTATTGTGGAGCGACTGGATCATCTGGCGGAGCTCAACAGTTCTTGTGAGTCCCTCAGGATCTGTCGCGTAGGATCCCTCAGGCACGCCGTAATGGAACGGATCGTAGCCCCAGTTGTAGCTGTCCTTGTTCTTGATTTTGCCAAGGAGATCGCTCACGCCGTGGGTCTTCGAAGGATCGTTTGTCTCAACATCAGTCTTGGCGAGGGCAATGAGGGCCGCTCCGACAGTATCTGCGGTGCAGACATCATCTTCGCTTCCGAGGATCTCCTTTGCCTTGGCGCAGGTCGTGTTGAGATCGATGGCCTTGCCCTTCTCCTCATCGACAGTGGAGAAGTCGTAGATAGGCAGGAGCTCGATATGGGTCATGCCGGCCGCCTTAAGGTCAGCCAGGTGCTTGACTGCAACAGAGCCGGTCTCAGTGAGTCCGAGGTACTTGCCCTGGTGCTCATCAGAAATTCCTTTGTCTTTGCCGACAGTGATGTCGCGGAGGTGAGTCTCGGTAATCGAGATAGCAGCAAGGTTCTGATCCGAATCCTGCTTGTAGGCAGGCTCATCACCATCCCAGTCAGCAGGCTTGGTGCTGTCAGCGTCAAGGTCTGCGACAAGGCTGAACTTGGAGTTGGTGGAGAGTGCAAGTGAGTACGGGTCAGTAACCTCATACTCTGCGACCTCCATGGCATCCGGGCGGAAGACCTTGACCTTGTACTTATAGTAAGTCTCGTTTGCCTTGGCGTCAGCAGACTCAGCGGACCACATTCCGGTCTCGTCAGCGGTGAGAGGAACTTCTTTTATAAGCTTCTTGTCCTTGTCATAGAGGACAGCGGAAACGCTGCGCGCGGTAGGAGCCCAGAGCCTGAAGGTAACCTTGCCGCTCTCGACAACTGCGCCGAGCTGCTTGCCATTGTAGGCGTCGAAGGCCTTCTGTCCGTAGACCTCATCAATGACGCCGGCGGTCTGAACCTTGGAATACTGGGTGAGCGAATTGTTCCCGGCAATTCCGGCAAACTCGAGATCCTTCTTGATCCAGCCCTTTGCCTTCTCCACGTCACCAGCCGGAATGTTCCAGACCATGAACTTGCCGGACTCAACGCCCTTGGCGAGCTCAGGATAGGCAGCTGCCTCATCAGAGGTAAGCGAGCCCTGCTCAAGGTTGATGTACTGACCGCTGAGATTGCCGTCAGCATCCTTTCCGGTTACAGTGTCATCATCATTTCCGGTATAGAGCCTTGCAAATTCAGTGTCGATGTAGCTGACTCTGTTGGTTGAGACGATGGTGTTCGGATTAATCCAGATTGCGGCCGCGTTCTTCGGCGTGATGGTGCCGTTGCTTGACTGGGTAGCTGAGCCGGTCTTGGTGCTCGTAATATCCCAGGTTACGTTGATAGGAGTGGAGGAAACATCGCCGCTGAGATCAGTAGTCTGGGTTGCATTGCCGTCAGACCTGACAATGAAGTTGAAGGTTCCCTTCGCGTCAACGATGTCAAGGCGGAAAATCGCAAGTCCTTCCTCGTAGCTTTCCGGGGTAATCTTGGTGCAGCCCCAGCCGTCCTCGCCCTCGCAGATAGTTGTGGTTCCCTTGATGTTGCCGTCTTCCCAGGTATAGAGGGTAAGCTTGGCCATGTCATCGGCTGATGTGCCCTTGGAGCGGACGTAGATAGAAACCTTGCCCTCTACAGCATCGGCTGCTGCGCCATTGTCATCAGATGCCGCAGAGTTCAGCTTAGCGAAGGCATCAGAGACAGACTCATAGACCTTTGGCTCAGAAACTCCGCCTACAATCAGCACCATGCCGTCCTGAATCCGGTAAGGTCCCATGTCATCGTTGTAAACCTTGGTGCTTCCGTCAGGCTTTCTGATGATCATGTAGAAGACGTCTTTGCTGTCACTGGTTATCTTAAGCTTGAACCTGG
>CACZIO010000108.1 GCA_902781215.1 uncultured Lachnospiraceae bacterium | reverse complement strand
CAAGGAGGTGAAATAGAATGCCAACATTTAACCAGCTCGTTAGAAAGGGTCGTGAGACATCTGTCAAGAAGTCCACAGCGCCGGCACTGCAGAGAGGCTACAACTCCCTGCGCAAGCGTTCCATCGCAGTCAGCGCCCCGCAGAAGCGCGGTGTCTGCACAGCGGTCAAGACGGCTACCCCCAAGAAGCCGAATTCCGCACTGCGTAAGATCGCCAGAGTACGTCTTTCCAATGGAATCGAAGTTACATCCTACATCCCCGGCGAAGGCCACAATCTGCAGGAGCACAGTGTTGTTCTGATCAGAGGCGGACGTGTCAAGGATCTGCCCGGTACCAGATATCACATCATCCGCGGCACGCTGGATACAGCCGGTGTTGCAAACCGCAAGCAGGCTCGTTCCAAATACGGCGCCAAGAGGCCGAAAGCTGCTAAGAAGTGAGGTACGATTTGCTGCGCCGCATAGTGTGGGAGGTGCGCAGCGAGTGAACAGCTAATTACGAACCCGTAAGTGTTGGAGTTCTATTTTTATCATATTTATATATAGAAGCTTTATATATAGAAGCAGTATGAATAGAAGAGACAGCACGAACACGAATATACGTATTAGTGAGTACCTGTGATTTATCATCGATTGATAAGGAGGGAAGTAACGTGCCGCGTAAAGGACATGTTCAGAAAAGAGATGTACTGGCAGATCCCTTGTACAACAACAAAGTGGTCACCAAGCTGATCAACGCTATTATGCTTGACGGCAAGAAGGGTGTCGCACAGAAGATTGTGTACGGCGCATTTGCCAAGATGGAAGAGAAGACCGGAAAGCCCGCTGTCGAAGTTTTCGAGACTGCCATGAACAACATCATGCCCGTTCTCGAGGTCAAGGCAAGACGTATCGGCGGCGCGACCTACCAGGTCCCGATTGAGGTTCGCCCCGACAGACGCCAGGCGCTTGCACTGCGCTGGATCGTCATGTTCTCCCGTAAGAGGGGCGAGAAGAAGATGGAAGACAAGCTCGCAGGCGAGCTGCTGGATGCTTTCAACAACACCGGTGCTTCCGTCAAGAGAAAAGAAGATATGCACAAGATGGCAGACGCCAACAGAGCATTCTCTCATTACAGATTCTGATCCGCGGCCTGAGGGCACTAGGGCTGCAGCATGACAGCGGCCTTTGCTGCTGTCCATGCAACGATCAAGGGAGACGATTCGCAATGTCTCTGTTAATTGAAAGAATCTGAAACGAAAGGGGCTTTGCACAGCGTCAGACAAAATACTATGCGGAGCTCCGCAGGAGGAAATTAAGTGTCGACGAGAGAATACCCCCTGGAAAGAACCAGGAATATCGGTATCATGGCTCATATCGATGCGGGCAAGACAACGCTCACAGAGAGGATCCTGTATTATACCGGTGTCAACTATAAAATCGGTGAGACCCACGAGGGCACTGCGACCATGGACTGGATGGAGCAGGAGCAGGAGCGCGGAATCACCATCACTTCAGCGGCAACGACCTGCCACTGGACGCTGCACGACCACATGAAGCCCAAGGCCGGAGAGAAGGAGTGCCGGATCAATATCATTGATACGCCCGGACACGTCGACTTTACCGTCGAGGTTGAGCGCTCTCTCCGCGTGCTGGACGGCGCCGTCGGTGTCTTCAGCGCCAAGGGCGGCGTGGAACCGCAGTCTGAAAATGTATGGCGTCAGGCGGATACCTACAATGTTCCGCGTATGGCCTTCATCAACAAGATGGACGTGATCGGTGCCGATTACTACGGCAGCGTTGAGCAGATCCGCAACAGGCTGGGCAAAAACGCGATCATGATCCAGATCCCGATCGGGGCGGAGGAGACCTTCAAGGGTATCATCGACCTGTTCGAGATGGAAGCATATATCTACAACGATGACAAGGGTGACGACATCACCATCTGTGAGATCCCGGACGACATGAAGGATGACGCCGAGCTCTACAGAAGCGAGCTGGTCGAGAAGATCTGCGAGCTGGATGATGATCTGACCGAGAAGTTCCTCGAGGGAGAGGAGCCGACCGTCGAGGAACTCAAGAAGGTCCTCCGCAGGGCAACCTGCGAATGTACGGCAGTCCCGGTCACCTGCGGCAGTGCCTACAGGAACAAGGGCGTGCAGAAGCTGATCGACGCAGTGGTCGAGTACATGCCTGCACCCACCGACATTCCGTCCATCAAGGGCACAGACCTGCAGGGCAACGAGGTGGAGCGCCACTCCTCCGATGAGGAGCCTTTCTCCGCGCTTGCCTTCAAGATCATGACCGATCCCTTCGTCGGAAAACTTGCCTTCTTCCGTGTGTATTCGGGTGTGGCCAATGCCGGTTCCTATGTCCTGAATGCCACCAAGGACAAAAAGGAGCGCCTGGGCCGCATCCTGCAGATGCATGCCAACAAGCGCGCCGAGCTGGAAAAGGTTTACTCCGGTGATATCGCTGCGGCGGTCGGCCTGAAGTTCACCACGACCGGTGATACCATCTGCGATGAGCAGCACCCGGTCATCCTCGAGTCCATGGAGTTCCCGGAGCCCGTTATCGAGCTCGCGATCGAGCCCAGGACCAAGGCCAGCCAGGGCAAGATGGCGGAAGCCCTTGCCAAGCTCGCGGAGGAGGATCCCACCTTCCGCCAGCACACCAACAAGGAAACCGGCCAGACCATCATCGCCGGCATGGGCGAGCTTCACCTGGAGATCATCGTCGACAGACTTCTGCGCGAGTTCAAGGTCGAGGCAAACGTCGGTGCCCCTCAGGTCGCCTACAAGGAGACCTTCACCAAGACGGTCGAGCAGGATTACAAGTACGCCAAGCAGTCCGGCGGACGCGGACAGTACGGACACTGCAAGGTCCGCTTCGAGCCCATGGACGCCAACGGCGAGGAGCTCTACAAGTACGACAGCGAGGTTGTCGGCGGCGCCATTCCCAAGGAATACATTCCTGCGGTCGGCGACGGTATCGAGGAGGCCATGAAGGCCGGTTCTCTCGGCGGCTTCCCGGTGGTCGGCATTCATGCGACTGTATTTGACGGATCCTACCATGAGGTCGACTCCTCTGAAATGGCCTTCCACATCGCAGGTTCCCTCTGCTTCAAGGAGGCTATGAAGAAGGCGGAGCCGGTGCTCCTCGAGCCTATCATGCGCGTCGAGGTCACCATGCCCGAAGAGTACATGGGCGATGTCATCGGCGATATCAACTCCAGACGCGGACGCGTCAACGGCATGGATGATATCGGCGGCGGCCGCAAAGTCACAGGCTTTGTCCCGCTCTCCGAGATGTTCGGCTACGCGACAGACCTTCGTTCCAGGACCCAGGGACGCGGCAACTACTCCATGTTCTTTGAGAAATATGAGCCCGTTCCCAAGAATGTCGCGGAAAAGGTCCTCAATATCAAGTAATTATATATTGAAATCTTAAACACAGTTTATTATAATTGTGTGCAGTGACTGTTCAATCAACCTTAAATAAAGACAGTCATCTGCAGCTGAAAAAATATTTTTAAAGGTTGTAATCCAAATTATTTAAGGAGGAAATCACACAATGGCAAAAGCGCATTTTGACAGAACAAAACCGCACTGCAACATCGGCACTATCGGCCACGTTGACCACGGCAAAACCACTCTGACCGCTGCGATCACCAGCGTTCTCGCTGTCCGCCAGGGCGGCACCGCTGTTGCTTTCGATCAGATCGACAAGGCTCCCGAAGAGAAGGAGCGTGGTATCACCATCAACTCCGCTCACGTCGAGTATGAGACCGCAAAGAGGCACTATGCACACGTCGACTGCCCCGGACACGCTGACTATGTCAAGAACATGATCACCGGCGCTGCACAGATGGATGGTTCCATCCTCGTTGTTGCCGCTACCGATGGTGTTATGGCACAGACTCGTGAGCACGTCCTTCTGGCCCGCCAGGTCGGTGTTCCCTATATCGTTGTTTTCATGAACAAGTGCGACATGGTCGATGACGAAGAGCTCCTTGACCTGGTCGAGATGGAAGTTCGTGATCTGCTGACCGAGTATGAGTTCCCGGGCGATGACCTTCCCGTTATCCGCGGCTCCGCTCTGAAGGCTCTGGAAGATCCCAACAGTAAGTGGGCTGACAACATCATGGAGCTCATGGATGCTGTTGATGAGTACATCCCCAACCCTCAGCGTGAGAACGACAAGCCTTTCCTTATGCCCATCGAGGATGTCTTCACCATCTCCGGTCGTGGTACCGTTGCTACCGGCCGTGTCGAGCGTGGCCAGCTGAAGAGCATGGAGCCCGTCGAGATCCTTGGTATCAAGGAAGAGGTTCAG
>CACZIO010000107.1 GCA_902781215.1 uncultured Lachnospiraceae bacterium | reverse complement strand
AAAAACGTGTCCACCAGGTTGTAGAGGACCATGATGAACATGCCCGCGATCAGCGGGACACCCATCTTGACAACGGCTTTGGCCGGCTTTTCCTCCCGCAGGGTATAGATCCTGCGGTCTTCCTTTTCCGGAGGCCCTGCATGTTCCGCAGGCTCCGGCCTTTCAAACATTTCTATTTTATCTGTGTTATCCTGTGTCTTCGTATTCATATTGTCAGTTACAATACATGTTTTCCATTGCCTGCGTCTGCGTTTCAGCGCCGGGCTTCACTCCTCCTGCAGCTTTCTGCAGTAGGCCAGCAGGCGCTCCCGCATGGCGGGATCCCCCGAACGGAAAGCCTCCGCGAGCGAAAACAGGTCAGGTTCCTCCTCCGCCCTGATCGTGATGGCGTCCGGCGCCGGGTCGTCCGTTTCCCCCGTCAGATAGGCCACACTCGTCCCCAGGACACCCGCCATAAAGGAGATGGTCTGGAAGGAGGGAGACCGGTCGCCGTTCTCGTACCGGCCGTAGCCCATCTTGGTGAGGTCCAGAAGATTGGCGGCCTCCGTCTTATTGAGCCCCAGTCCCTGACGGATATTCTGCAGCCGTTCGGGAATCAGTTTTTCTTTCATGAATATTAACCTCCGAATATCAGGCAGGAGCCTGCCAAAATACTGTCGAAAAAACTGGAAAAGATATGCCAATCTTCCTGAGGAATCGATATTCCTGAATTATGAAATGCCAGGCCCTGAAGAAGCTGCCAGGCCCTGATGGAAATGCCAGGCCCTGAAGGAGCTGACCGGTTCACGCTTTAATCTAATGCAAGCGTAAAACGGGCGACGATGTCTTCCATACTCGCCTGGTCCGGCGCTGTGATCAGGACATAGGCGGAGTCATTGAGGGAGGTGAGGTAGGAACCCTCATTCCCGGACCCGGTGTAATACACGCCCCCGTCCGCTTCTTTATGATTATTATCCCCCATGGCTTCGTCCATATCCTCTTCGTAAACATCTTTGTCGAGCGTGATCAGCATGGCAGTGCTCTCTTTGTTCTCCGTGATCTCGCTGTCATAGAGGTAGACGGCGCCCCTGGCAAACTCCACGGACCATCCGCCGGTCAGATCTGCGGTCACCTCGATACAGGTCCCGTCCTGATCCAGATACGCGGAGGCCGTCTGCCTGCCGCCGTCTGCCTTGTCCGTGTCTCCGGTTCCGCCTCCGGCACCGCACCCTGCCAGGGCAAGGGCCAGGATGATGGTCAACAGCATACAAATTGTCTTTTTCATCAATGTTACCTCCTGCTTAAAGCGATTATTGGTTTTGCAAACTACATCGGCTGTAAAAGAATCATCAATATTGACAGTCGCTAATGGATGCTGCACAATAGAGTAACCATTGACTACATTTTAGCAGAGAAGGGAGAAAAAGCAAGTGCCGGGAGAGAAGGATTCCATTTGAGGTATCGGTCGATCCGTTTTACTCTGATACCAACATGGCTTACCTGAAAAAGATTTTGTCTGAAATTGATTCCTGCAGAGCAAGGCTTGCTGAGCATGAGCAGATCGAGGACTGACACTGTGAGAATACTATGGGACGAATATCTCAATCATTGCTTCCATCAGGAGTCGTTATGACAAATGACAAAATTAAGCATGCTATGGTTTCTGATTTTTTACATATAGAAAAGCTTCGTTACCGGGTAAGAGAACCTGGGAGCGAAGCTTTTTCCTTGGACGGAACTATTACTTTTTATGAACAAGTACCTGAGATATTGATGGTAGCCAAAGGATGCCATGCAATAGAGCAACCGCTGGCTGCAACGCGGCAGGCCTGTATCAGGATGCGCGTCTGTGTCCTTTACTTTTTCCGACGGGCCTCTTCCAGCTCTTTGAGAAGACGCTCAATTTCCTGCTTCTGCTGGCCGATGGTTACGTCCTTCTGCGAGATTTCTTGCTTCTGCTGGCCGATGGTTTCGTCCTTCTGCGACAGTTCCTGCTTCTGCTGCTCGATGGTTTCCTGCTGTTCTTCGATCATCATCATAACCGTGTTTTTATCCAGGATGGAGAGTTCTTCTGAGAACATGTGCATCATCTCCTTTGTGTTTTGACACATCGTGCAGATCCTGTCGTACAGGGGTCGGAAGATGTCGGGAAACTGCTCCAGGATCCGCAGGATGACCCGGGGGTCATCCGATGACAGGAATGCAAGCCAGGCCTCTTTTTCTGTCATGGTCTGTCTGCCTGAAGGGCTAAGCAGTGCATCAAGGTGGTTCTGGAATATATCGAGGGGAACGAAAATGTAGTTCTGGAGAAGATTCAGTTTCAGGCCTGTATCCGAGGTTGGGGTAAAGGTGTGGATATAATCCTGCCGGAACTCGTGGAAATCTTTTGTAGAGGTCTCCATGAGCACGATCGTGTATACAGGGCGGATGTATTTGTAGCTGAATTTTGATCTCTTCTTTTCGTGGGCTCCTCCTATGTCTCCGTCTTTTTTCCCGTCGCTGTCTCTGTCGTTCTCTGGTCGATCGTTTTCGGAGAATTCCTTCCGGATCCGCTGGTACTGGCGCAGGAGGAGGTCCGCGTTATAGCAGGCGGCCCTTTCCCCGGGGAAATTATATCCGATCTTCTGGACTTCGACGTTCACGATGCTCCCGTCAGACACTTCCACAATGATATCCATGATGACCAGTGTGTAGTCCGCACCCAGATGAGATTCATTGGGGAGGATCTGCACAAGCTTTACATCCAGGCCGATCAGGACGGAGATCATACGGGAAAGAGCCGAAGCCTGAACATCCGGATTAAAAACGTATTTGAAAAATGAGTCATAGAGGACTCGTATGCCTCTGTTGCCGCAGCAGAAATCCAGAAATTCCTGCCGACGAGATGGAGCCAGGGACCGGAAAGTATCGGCCAACTCCTGGGATTTGGCGATCTCCTGGAGAACTTCCGTGACCTCTCTGTACTGTGGGAAGGCAGAGCGCAGCGTCAGTGTTCTTTCTTTTCCGCTGGTATCATATTGTGACGGATTTAGTAATGATGCAGCTGAAACGGCTGCATTCTCTCCTGCGGAAACTGCACCTTGTATGCTTAGGGTGTCTGTGTTCTTTGTCATGTGCTCCTCCTTGAATGAAATTGTGCGGAGGGCCCCGGTGCTGCTGATGCAAGCCTGCCGGAGCCCATGAAACAATAAGACTTCGGCAGCGCCGCGGTGCGGCACCGTTCTGACAAAGCACTCGGAGGCATAATCTGCCACCCATGCAAATGCTTTTGGATATTTCTATTCTAACAGACGTTGTGTGGTGATTTCAAGGTGTTATGAAAACAAAATATCCGCATATCCGGTTACCTCGTTATTGTATAATGCTTCGAGAATTTCCCGGGGAATCTCCCGGAAGGACCATCCGGGTCGGTTCCCGCAACCCCAGCTTTGAGATATTGACAGTATCCGACGGATACCGTACAATATAGTAACCATTGACAACATTGTATCAGAGACAGAAAAAAAGACAAGCATAAACATAAACGGATACACTACCATAAGAAGTTCAGACGAGGGGACAAAGAAGTATGTTTACAGGCAAAGGAACAGGCATTGATCCTGGAGGCAGGGGAAATCCCCACATGATCTCGCGAGATCTGGTCGATCAGTTCGGTGCATTACTTAGAGATTATGAAAAGAGCAATGCCACCATCGAAAAATATACCAGGGATGTGCGGACCTTTATCGCATGGCTCGATGAGGCGGACGCGGCGGAGGCGGCTGAGCAGGAGCAAAACCGCACCGGCCACGCGGTGGACCGGGAGACTGTGCGCCGGTTCAAGCAGTACCTGAAGGAAAACTACAGGATCACCAGCGCCAATTCCATGTTGTCTGCCCTGAACACCTTCTTCAAGTTCATGGGCTGGCAGGAATGCAGTGTCATGATCTTCAAGACCCAGCGGGTCGCCTTCCGCAGCACGGAAAAAGACCTCTCGGTCGAGGAGTATCAGAACCTCGTGCGGGCAGCCAGGAGCAGGACCGGCAGGGGAGAGGCGTGCGGCCGCCAGCTCGGCCTGATCATAGAGACCCTGGCCGGCACCGGGATCCGCGTCAGCGAGCTGCCCTTTATCACAGTCAGCGCACTTGCGACACGCAGGGCAATCGTCTCCCTCAAGGGCAAGACCCGCATCGTCCTTCTCAGCAACACCCTCTGCAGGAAGCTGCGCGCCTACTGCAGGGAACGCGGCATTACAAGCGGCCCGGTCTTCGTCACCCGCAGCGGCAGACCCGTCGACCGGAGCGTCATCCACCGCAGGATGAAGCGGCTCTCCCAGGCCGCCGGCATCAAGCGCGAAAAGATCTTTCCCCACAACCTCCGCCACCTCTTTGCCGTCACCTACTACGACAGAGAGCACGACATCGTTCACCTGGCTGATATCCTTGGACACGCCAGCATCAATACGACCAGGATCTATACTATGGTCACCTGCGAGACCCAGCTCGGCATCCTGGACCAGATCGGCGATGTCCTCAATCCGGAGAAGAAGCCCGACGGGCTGAGTGAAGAA
>CACZIO010000106.1 GCA_902781215.1 uncultured Lachnospiraceae bacterium | reverse complement strand
AACCGCGTCAAGATCACGCTCCGCTTCCGCGGCCGTGAGATGGCGCACATGAGCAACAGCGCCCACATCCTGACCGACTTCGCCAACCAGCTGGTCGACTGCGCGGTCGTCGAGAAGGCGCCCCGCGTCGAGGGACGCACCATGACCATGTTTTTAGCTGAAAAGCGCTGAACCTACCGCGATGCACCGGCGGCAGCCGGACGTGATGACGGCGATTCTCCGTTTTGGAAGAACAGTTAAGATAAACCTGCCGGGCTCTGAACGGCGGGAAGGTAAAGACACGAGGGTAGGCACGTGCCGGCGGAGATCCGTTTCCGTCCAGAGTTGTCCTGTACAGGGTGTACAGGGTCCGGGGCATGTGTGAAGAGCAAGGAGGAAAAAACTATGCCTAAGATGAAGACCAAGAGAGCCGCTGCGAAGCGTTTCAAAGCAACCGGCACCGGCAAGATCAAAAGATTCAAAGCGTACAAGCGCCACATCCTGACCAAGAAGTCCACCAAGAGGAAGAGAGATCTGCGCCAGTCCGCGATCCTCGATGAGACCAACGTCAAGAACATGAAGAAGGTCATGCCTTATCTCTGATCCGGCGGTCTGAGTTAACGCAGGATGACAGAATGAGAGTCACAGCGTATGTTGCGTGAACGAAGTGCTGTGACAGCAGGCAGATCATTAGATAGAAAATGTGAGGTATAGAAATGGCAAGGATTAAAGGCGCGATCAACGCGAAGAAGAGACATAAGAGAGTATTAAAGCTGGCCAAGGGCTACAGGGGTGCCCGCTCCAAACAGTACAGGATTGCCAAGCAGTCCGTCATGCGCGCGATGGCTTCCCAGTTCGCAGGCCGCAAGCAGCGCAAGAGAGATATGCGCAAGCTCTGGATCACCCGTATCAACGCTGCAGCCCGCATCAACGGCATCTCCTACAGCCAGATGATGCACGGCCTCAAGGTCGCAGGCGTCGACATCAACCGCAAGATGCTGGCAGAGCTCGCTGTCAACGATGCAGCAGGCTTCACCTCTCTGGCAGAGATCGCGAAGGCAAATGCCTGATTCTCTTTTGCAGAGAACCGGTCTTTTATCTGAGAAATATGACAGAAACCGCTTTTCCCTTTATCGGGGAAGGCGGTTTTTTCATGGGAGCCATCCATCCGCAATGGACATGAGCATCACCTGAACGCCGGATGGAGGCCGGAGGGGGACGGTTCTCTTGCGCCCCGGCGGGCGCCGTGTTATTGTTTATTACAGATGTGAAAGGATCCTGCGGACCGGTGGTCCGGACAGAAGCGGCTTCGAACGCAGATAACGGAACACAGGAAATGAAACGCAGGAAAATGGAACACAGTAAATGGAATGATCGTACGCGGGAAAGGAGAGCGGAGCATGAAGCAGTATGCATTCGGTATCGACATCGGAGGCACGACCGTCAAGTGCGGCTTTTTCAAAAATGACGGGACCTTTGTGGAGAAGTGGGAGATCCCGACCAGAAAGGACAATGGCGGTGACCTGATCCTCCCGGACATTGCGGATGCGATCCGGGAGAGGCTGGAAAAGCACGGCGTCAGTATGTACGATGTAGAAGGCATCGGCGTCGGTGTTCCGGGCCCCGTGCTGGATGACGGCGTGGTCAACGGCTGCGTCAACCTGGGCTGGGGTGTCTTCAATGTCGCGGAGAAGCTGTCGGCTCTCCTGGGCGGCATCCGGGTCGTCGCCGGCAATGACGCCAATGTGGCGGCGCTGGGCGAGCAGTGGCGCGGCGGCGGAAAGGGCTTTAAAAACGTCGTCATGGTGACGCTGGGGACCGGTGTCGGCGGCGGCATCATCATCGGCGGCAGGATCCTGCCCGGCGGCCATGGCGCAGCGGGCGAGATCGGCCACATGCAGATGCGTAAAAATGAGACGGCTGTCTGCGGCTGCGGCAAAAAGGGATGCCTGGAGCAGTATGCGTCCGCGACCGGCATTGTGCGCCTGGCAAAGCTTGCCCTGGCGGATACGACAAAGCCCTCCTCCCTGCGGAGCCTGGCGGAGGTCACCAGCAAGGATATCTTTGATGCGGCCAAGACGGGCGATGCCATGGCCCTGAAGCTGGTCGACACCCTGGGCGAAATGCTGGGCAGCGCCCTCGCCCACATCACTGCCGTGGTGGATCCGGATGTCATCGTGATCGGCGGCGGCGTCTCCAAAGCGGGACAGATCCTGCTGGACGCCATTGTGAAGCACTATCGCCCGGCAGCCTTCCATGCCTGCCGCGACACCGAGTTCAAGCTCGCGGTCCTGGGCAATGACGCCGGCATGTACGGTGCCGTCCGCATGGTCCTCAACGGGTGACCGGAACCACACTGTGGATAACTGATAACAGGACAGCCTGCAGACCTCTTCCCGGGTCTGCAGGTTTTTCTTTGCGAGAGGCAGGGAGCGGATCCATGCGCCCGCCGGGTATACAATTTTCTCTGATTGTTTATTCCATGAAAACAGGGGATTTGCTATAGTACTTTCTGATTGAAAAAGGTCCGGAGGGCTGAAAAGGGCCGGAACGGACAGTTTTTTGGTTTGGAGGTATTGTTGTGAAACTCGGTGAATGGATCGCGAGGAACAGGATCCTGGTCCTGCTGATCAGCGCGCTTCTGCTGGTCCCCTCGCTGTACGGTATCGTGAAAACGCGGGTCAATTACGACCTGCTGAGCTATCTGCCGGATTCCCTGGAGACAGTGGCCGGCCAGGATATCATGGTCGATGAGTTCGGGGCCGGCGCCTTTGCCATGTGCGTGGTCGAGGGCATGCCCGACAAGGAGGTCGTGAAGATGGCCGATCAGTTCAAGGAGATCGACCACGTCAAAAACGTCCTCTGGTACGGGGAGGTCGCGGACATCAGCATTCCGTCGCAGGTCCTGCCGGACAGGATCCGCAAGCGCCTCTTCAACGGGGACGCCCAGCTCATGGTGGTCTTTTTTGACGATACGACGTCTTCGGACGAATCCATGGGAGCCCTGACCGAGATGCGGCGCGTCGCGGACGAGAGATGCTTTATCGGCGGCATGACCGGCATCGTCACGGACATCAAGAACCTGTGCATGCAGGAACTGCCGGTCTACGTGGTGATCGCTGCGATCCTGAGTTTCATCATTCTGACCCTGGCGACGGAATCCTATATCGTGCCGCTCTTTTTCCTGCTCGGGATCGGCCTCTCCATTCTCTACAATCTGGGCAGCAATATCTTCCTGGGATCGATCTCCTATGTCACCCAGGCCCTGACGGCTGTCCTGCAGCTGGCGGTCACGACGGACTACTCCATCTTCCTGCTGGAGAGCTACGAGGAGAACAAAAGGCACATGCCGGACGACAGGGAGAAGGCCATGGGAAAGGCCATTTCGGAGACCTTCCGGTCCATCATCGGCAGCTCGGTCACGACCATCGCCGGTTTCCTGGCCCTCTGCGTCATGACCTTCGCGCTCGGCCGGGATATCGGCATCGTCATGTCCAAGGGCGTCCTGATCGGCGTCCTCTGCTGTGTGACGGTCCTGCCTGCCATGATCCTGGTCTTTGACAAGGCCATCGACAAGACGTCACACAAGCGCATCATCCCCAGTCTGGACAAGGTGAGCGATTTTGTCATCCGCCACTACAGGATCTGGGTGATCATTTTCCTGGTCATGGCCCTGCCCGCTCTGCACGGCAGCAACAACGTGAGCGTCTACTACAACATCGCCCAGTCCCTGCCGGACGACATCCTCAGCAATATCGCCAATAAAAAGCTGATGGACACCTTTGACATGAATTCAACCCATATGATCCTGTTGGACAGCGATCTGGACCGGGGGACAAAGCGGGAGATCCTGGAGGAGGTCGAGAAGGTGGACGGGGTGAAATATACCCTGGGTGTCTCCTCTCTGATGGGACCCCTCTTCCCCGAGGAGATGATCCCGTCCAAGCTGAAGGATATGCTGCGCAGCGATGAACATGAGATGGGCATGGTGGTCTCGCGCTATGAGCCCGCGACCCCCGAGGTCAACGCCCAGATCGCGCAGATCAACGAGATCGTCAAGAGCCGGGATCCCGGGGCCCTCGTCATCGGCGAGGCACCCATGATGAAGGACCTGGAGGACACCACCAATGTTGACCTGCAGCGGGTCAATTTCCTCTCGGTAGCGGCCATCTTTGTCATCATCCTGTTGGTCTTCAAGTCGGTATCCCTCCCCTTCCTGCTGGTCCTGGTTATCGAGTTCGCCATCAATGTCAACATGGCAGTCCCGTATTATCAGCACATCAGCCTGGCCTTTGTCGCCAGCATCGTCATCGGCACCATCCAGCTGGGCGCGACCGTCGATTACGCCATTCTGATGACCAACCGCTACCTGAACGAGCGCATTTCGGGCAGGAGCAAGATGGAGTCCGTCCAGATCGCCCACAGATCCTGCATTCTCTCGATCATCACCAGCGGTGCCAGCTTCTTCGTCGCGACCTTCGGCGTATCAGCCTACACGCGCGTGGATATGATCGGATCCATCTGCACCCTCCTGTCCAGGGGCGCCCTGATCAGCATGGCCTCCGTCATCCTCCTGATGCC
>CACZIO010000105.1 GCA_902781215.1 uncultured Lachnospiraceae bacterium | reverse complement strand
AAGTAAATAAAGAAAGAGAAACAAGAAATAGAGAAATAGAAATAGAGGAATAGAAATATGAAATAGCAGAAATATAAACGTCACAAGGCATAAAGGAGGACGAGGATTATGAAAAAGACAATGGCGGCAGCGGCACTGGTTTTGGCAGCAGTATTGGTCTATGCACCGGATGCCGGGGCACAGATCGGGGACCCTGCGGAGTACCTGGGAGAATGGTACATTAACTATATGAAGGAGGGCCCGGACGGGGCACAGATGAATGTGGCTTCCCTGATGGGGGTCAGCTATACCCTGCAGCTGGAGGAGGACGGAACGGGTCAGGCGAAGATTACACCTCTCCAGACAGAGGAATCCGGAGACGAGGCGGAGGAAGAGGAGACGATGACGCTTACCTGGACATTCGATGATGGGAAGATCCAGGTCACCATGGAGGATGACTCTGCCATGATCATCGATGAAGTGGATGGGGAGGTCCTCGGCGACGCGGGAGATAATACTTACTTTGTACTGGGAAGGGAATTGATTCAGGAGGATACGGACTGGGATGCTCTTCTGGGTGACATGTCCGACAAGGAACATCAGGAAGCAGCAAAAACAGCCAGGGAAAATCCCTATGTTTATAAGAGCGAGGCGGACAACACGGCAGAGGTGATTGCGGCGTATCTGAAAAAGAACAGTTACGGGAATGATTATGAAGTGACGCTGGATCCGGCCGGAGGAACCTTTACGGCGGACTGGCCTGGCAACGAATACGCCGACCCGGAGCATATCGAGGGAACCTATGAGATCACGGCAGACAACTTCGTGAATATCAAATGGACCGACGAGAAATACGGGTTTGAAAACAGCTATGAGGGAGCGGAATATGTTCAGCTGTGGGACGATCTTACGCTGAAGGAAGACCTGAGCAATCTGAGCGGGGTGGTGGCAAAGATGGCCGGGATGATGGATTATGAGCATACCTATACGCCGGATTCGGTAACGCTGGCGCAGGACGGTGAGACAGAAGGGACAGCGACGCTCAGGGACGGCGATTATGAATTCACGTACCAGTACAGGATCTATCCCGGGGCTGACCCGTATCTCATCCTGACATATCACGATGAGGCAAATGATACGAATCCGGAGTGGAACAATTATAGCCTGAGGCAGTAAGAAAACCGTTCGAAGCAGGGAACATTCAACATCAGAGGACAGCGATACCAACGACAGGGATATCAACAAAGAAGCCGGGGAGGAAGGTATGAACAGAAAGATCAGATTCACCATGTGGCTGGGAGGCTTGCTGAGCCTTGTTCTGGGGCTGGTGGCTTTTGGCCAGTCAGGCAGTATTCAAACAGGATGGTTTACGGTAGATTATCCGCAGGGCTGGTCAGCGGATGAAGAGAGCATCTCGGATGAGGAGAGCTACGCGAAGGCTCTGTTTTACACCGGAGAGGATCTTCAGGCGGCGGATACGACGGTCAGAGTAACGGCCACACGGGAGGATGCCGACTCCTTCAGAGACACATTGATCGGAAGGGATATCTCCCTGGAATCTTACGCCGATGGCAGTGCCCGGACAGTTTCCATCAGCGGGGTCTCCTTCGCCGTACCGGAAAGCGGGGAGGAGGGCATTCCCGTGTATCTGTACCGGCATGTGCCCTCGGGTGTTTCCTACACGGTTTCTGTCGATGGCGACAGAGGGAACAGCGCGGTGAGCGATCTGCTGAGCGGGATATCCCTGACCCTCACAGACGAGGGAAACGTGGATCCGCCCTGGCCCTGGGAGGGACAGCCCTTTACGCCGAAGCTTGCGCCTCAGATGGCGGGCAGCTATACGATCACCCCCGCGTATCTCCCGTTTCAGGAATCCCAGGCCGTGCAGGGAATCATGGACCACCAGATCGCCAGGATAGGAAACACGGTATATCATCTGTATGCAGATAAGCTCACGGCCTATGATGACAGCACCGGAGAACTGGTCTTTGTCTCTTCTTTGGAATTGGATGATGATTACGAGTATCTGTCGGCGGACCAGTCCGGGATGCTCTATGTTTCCCAGGGCATTTTTGAGGTCATTGGCGTGAAGGACGGCCAGAAGGTCATGCAGACAACAATCAGCGGGGACCTTGTGATGCATCCTTCCGGCCAGTGGGGGATCAGTTTCTGGGTAAACAGTGACACCCAGCTAGTCACGAATCATGGGGACAGCCTGAGCGCGGAGCCATGGATACTGACCGGTCTGACGGACGATCAGGCGCGCCAGGGGATCTTCAAGATGCTTCAGGATGTAGCGGTCACAGACCAGCATATTCTGGTGGCAGGGAATTTGGCGGATGAAAGTGCCGACACAAAGATCGCCGTGTATGACAGTGAAGGAAACCAGCGGATGCTGCTGGGGGGAAGTGAAATCAGCGATCCCGACTGTCTGGGATGGATCACCGGCATGGTGGAAACAGCCAATGGTTTTATGGCGGCAGATGGAAATATGAGACGGCTGTATTTCTGGTCAAAGGACGGCAACTTCATCGGTGTTATACAGGTGAAGGATCTTCTGGGGACCGATTATCCCTGGCTGGAGGATATGCAGCTTATGGAGGATGGCTCTGTGCTTCTGGCATTGACCCAGGAGAGAGAGGATGAATCAGCAGATGAGCTGATGCTCTTCCGGCTTACGGGTTTTTGAATTATGGGATAGAGGGCGGCACACCGGGCAAAGGCCCGGCGCATCTAAGACCCGGTGTTTCTGCGGATGGTTTGCCCATTCTCCGGAGAAAATAATTTCTTTTAACAAATTTTTCAGGACATCCGGATAGGATGCAGCTCATTTCGTATTATAATAGTGCAGTTGGAGGATACTTAACTCCGGCTGCACTTATTTTTATAGAATTTCCAATGTGAAAAATCATGTATTTTTTCTTGTGAAAAAGAGTACCTTCGTTGTAGCGACAACAGATTCTTTGAGAAAAACGCGGTATGGTACATCCAGAATGCAGCAGGAATTGAGTGAGGAGG
This sequence comes from uncultured Lachnospiraceae bacterium, assembly GCA_902781215.1. GTDB lineage: Bacteria > Bacillota > Clostridia > Lachnospirales > Lachnospiraceae > CAG-791. Next base: position 1,790 of record CACZIO010000105.1, on the reverse strand, counting down.
ACTGGATGATGAATAACAAAACGATTGATCTGAACCGCCCGGTCTTCGAGCTTGTCTCGGAGTATCCGGAGCTTCAGAATATTATGGCGGACCTTGGGTTTACGGAGATTAAAAAAAACGCTATGCTCCATTCGGTAGGAAAGCTGATGACTATTCCGAAGGGAGCAAAAATGAAGAACATTCCCATGGATAAGGTGATTGCGGCGCTGACGGAGCAAGGATTTACCATTTCCGGCGGGATGCCGGAGGAAATACAGGCCGGAGCATCCGAAACACCCGAAACACGCGAAACATCCGAAACGGCCGGAAGAGCTGAAACGCCGTCGGCAGAATCCCGCACGGAGCAGCTTAAGGCCTACCTGCGCCGTCTGGCTGCGGGTGAATCCCTGGAGAGTGTCCGTGCAGATTTCGTGGAGAAATTCAGCGGCATAGAAGCTTCCGAGATCATGCAGGCCGAGCAGGAGCTGATGCGCGAGGGCGCACCTCTGACGGAGGTACAGAAGCTTTGCGACATTCACTCCGCACTGTTCCATGGCGCCACAAGACAGGAACAGATCGCCAATGCGGAGAAGGAGGTTATGGCTTCCGTGCAGAGAGTGAGGAAGATGGCAGCGCAAAAGGACGTCATGGCTTCCGTGCAGCGGGCGAAAGAACTGGCAGCACAGAAGGATTACGGAAATAAAAATGAACGCGCGGCTGCACTGGAGGCTATTCCCGGCCATCCGCTGAATACCCTGACACGGGAGAACACGATTCTTGCCGGCTGGCTTGCGGAAGCAAAGAATCGCCTGGATGCTCACGAGGAACTGGGCGACCTGTTTTCACGCATTCGGGAGCTTTCTATCCACTATGCGAAAAAAGGAGATCTTCTGTATCCGCTCCTGAAGGTGAAATATGAGATTTCCGGTCCCGCCGATGTCATGTGGACCGTGGATGACGAGATCAGGGACGAACTGGAGAGGCTTGGCAGATGCGGCGAACAAGACGCAGCATGGGAAGAACGCATGCGGGCAGTGCTTAAGCGGGCGGAGGAGATGATCTATAAGGAGAACAATATCCTCTTTCCGATCTGTGCGGTGAATTTTTCCGAAGAGGAGTGGCATGGTATTTATCGGGATTCCAGGGATTATGCTGACTGCCTGGGCGTGTCCGGTGAAACATGGAATGAGGCGGAAGCACCGCTTACAAAGTCAGAGACTCCCGCGCATGAGGGCGAAATCGTCATGCCGGGCGGTCATATGACCATTGCACAGCTTACCGCTCTTTTGAATACCATTCCGGTGGAAATCACCTTTGTGGATGCGGATAACATAAACCGCTTCTTTAATGAGGGACCGAAGGTGTTCAAGCGCCCCGGCATGGCTATTGACAGGGAGGTGTTCTCCTGTCACCCGCCGAAGATTGAGCCCATGGTCCGCAGCATTATCGGGGATTTCCGGGAGGGCCTGAGAGACAGCGTTCCCGTCTGGATGGAGAAAAACGGACGCCCCTTCCTTGTTACCTATCTGGCAGTACGGGATAAGGAGCATAACTATCTGGGCACCGTTGAGATTGTACAGGATATGGAGTTTGCAAAAAAACATTTCGCGCAGTAAATAGAAACGGGCGGTCTGTAAGGGCCGTCCGTTTTATGTCGAGTGCGTTGTTATAACAACATACAAAGCCTCAGCCTTCCGATATAATGCGCTTAGAAAATAAATTAGAAAAGTTCCAAGTGCGGGGCTGAAAAATAGGGGCAGCTTTCCGTGGCCACCCCGCATTTGGTACTTTTCTTTTGAACCAAGTCACGC
>CACZIO010000104.1 GCA_902781215.1 uncultured Lachnospiraceae bacterium | reverse complement strand
CTGCTGTATTGTCTTCATAGATCTGATAAAACTCGTGATAGATCTGCTCCGGGAAATGATATTTTCCCGATGTCCGGATTCCATAGATCTCCTTAATGCTATAAGGTAGTTCATCTTCCTTCACCCTCCTCTGTCTTACCGCCGGCCGGATCAAGGCAGTCCAGTGCGCACAAAGTGTAATCGCGATTATTTCTGACGATCATACCTGTGTTATCTATGGTGAGTTCAAAAGGTTCCAGCCCTTTCATCGGCATAAAATAGCGAAGATTCACAGTGACATCTTTTCTTTTCCCAATTTCAAGCAGCATATGGGCGCAATTTGCTCCACAGCTTGTGGCATCAAACACCTTGTCCGGCATCTCATAGATCATGATCAGGGTTTTTACACCTCCGGAGAGCTTTTCCGGAGGAATGGGACCCAGCACAGGGCTTTCGAAAATATATCCGTCTATATATCGGGTCTTATCCACTTCCTCGATCATTTTCCTGACAAACGGATCCTGAAACCAGCTGATATCATAATTATATTTGAACCATCTCGGACCATATGCCACCTGATCCATGTCGCCGAACCTAATATGAAGCATTCCCGACATCCTCCTGTTATCTGCTGATGTTTTAAAACCAGTATAATCTGTTCAGTTAAAAAGGTAAACTCTGTTCCACAATAATGAGCCTTGTATCCAATCTTCTATGAAAACAGTACAGGAACACGGGTATTTTCACTTATTGTTACATCTCCATTGTTTATGCCGGTTACGAAGATAGACAAATAAAACTTCACCACAACAGAAAAAGGACACCTTCTAATCTCTTAGAAAGTGTCCTTGCGAAACATTTAAATAGATCTGACGGCACCAAATCTGTCCTGATCGGACCGGATTTGTTGTCAAATTTGTTGTCAAACTGTTGTCAAAATGACGAGGAAGGCTCCAAAACCCGCGTAGTTATGCGGTTTAATCCTTCAGTGTCTTCATCGTCGGGAACAGTAGCACATCCCTGATGGCTGCGCTGTCGGTCAGCAGCATGGTGAGTCTGTCGATGCCGTAGCCGATGCCGCCATAAAACCGGATACAGGGAGTTGTCATTCATCTCTAACAAGAGAACAGAAATCATCTGGTGTAATAGCCTGCGTCTCTGAGTCTGCATAGTCTTTCACATTGCCGGTAATAAGATAATCGGCATGTACATTTTTTGCACACTTATCCTGCAGGCAATCCTCAAAATCCTTAAAATTTACTCTGCTTAATGCATCCAGAACATCGTCCGTATCTGCACTGGATACAGAGAGGATACTGCAAATATTCTTCAGCCAATCACGGCGCTCCTCATCAGTTTTTTTCCTGAGGACATACCAGATGGTCGAAAGAGAGTGGAATGCAAGGTATCCGTGTAATCTTTTTTCAGCGCACCATGTGATGATTTGGGCTGATTCCTTATAATAGGGATCTCTTTTCAGGATAAAGTTTAATAAGATGTTTGTGTCAATCAATACTACCATACTTTTCAGCCAATGCCTCCTGCCGCTCCTGTTCTATGTCCAATTCTTCATTCGTATTATCCGGCATTTTGCCATGCATATCCCTGATCCACTGTAAGGCTTTCATACTATCGGCTTTAGTGTCCATGTTTTTTTGTGCCGGATTCATAAGATGTAAAAGATCAATGATTACCTTGATGTTTTCCTCCGGCATATTTTCGATCAGTTGGACGGCTTCCTGCTGAAGTGTCATAATGACCTCCTTGTCTTTGGCTATTAACTTTGATTGCATTTATGACTCGGCATGGATGGTTTCGGTATCCATTTATATTGTCTGTTATCATTCATACATGGAAGTAGTATTACACAATTAGTATACTATAGATTGTTCTGATTTCACAGCGCATTTCTCACAATGGCGAACAAATGTTTCTGCTCTGATTTAGAAAAACCCCGGACCGTGAAGTCCTTCACGAATCCGGGGGGGTGTCAATCGTGTACCTGTCAGTTGTTAATCTTTGATCGTCTTCATCGTCGGGAACAGGAGCACATCCCTGATGGCTGCGCTGTCGGTCAGCAGCATGGTGAGTCGGTCGATGCCGTAGCCGATGCCGCCGGTGGGGGGCATGCCGATCTCCATGGCGTAGAGGAAGTCCTCATCGGTGTGCTGGGCTTCTTCGTCGCCGGCCTCGGAGAGGGCGTCCTGGGCGGCGAAGCGCTCGCGCTGGTCAATGGGATCGTTGAGCTCGGAGTAGGCGTTGCACATCTCCCAGCCGTTGATGTAGAGCTCGAAGCGCTCGACCTTGGTCGGGTCGCCGGGCTTTTTCTTGGTCAGCGGGCTGATCTCGATGGGATGATCCATGATGAAGGTGGGCTGGATCATCTTGTCCTCGCAGAACTCGTCGAAGAAGAGGTTGACGATGTCGCCCTTCTTGTGGCGGTCCTCATATTCGATGTGGCGCTCGTCGGCCAGCTTCTTGGCCTCTTCGTCGGTGGCGACCTGGTCGAAGTCGATGCCGGTCTCTTCCTTGATGGCGTCGACCATGGTCAGGCGGCGGAAGGGCTTGCCGAGGTCGATCTCGGTGCCGTTGTAGGTGATGGTGGTGGAGCTGCAGACCTCCTGGGCCAGGAAGCGGTACATGTCCTCGGTCAGGTCCATCATGCCGTGATAGTCGGTGTAGGCCTGGTAGAGCTCCATGAGGGTGAACTCGGGATTGTGGCGGGTGTCAAGACCCTCGTTGCGGAAGACGCGGCCGATCTCATAGACCCGCTCGAGTCCGCCGATGATGAGGCGCTTGAGGTAGAGCTCCAGGGAAATGCGGAGCTTGAAGTCCTCGTCCAGGGCGTTGAAGTGGGTCTCGAAGGGGCGGGCCGCTGCACCGCCGGCGTTGGAGACCAGCATGGGGGTCTCGACCTCCATGAAGTCGCGGTCCGCGAGGAAGCGGCGGATGCCTGCGATGATCTTCGAGCGTTTCATGAAGACTTCGCGGGAGGTGTCACTCATGATGAGGTCGACGTAGCGCTGGCGATAGCGCATGTCGGTGTCCTGGAGGCCGTGGAATTTCTCCGGCAGGGGGGTCAGGGACTTGGACAGGAGAGTGAGCTCCTTGGCGTGGACGGAGATCTCGCCGGTCTTGGTCTTGAAGACAAAGCCCTTGACGCCGATGATGTCGCCGATGTCCATTCTCTTGAAGCCCTTGTAGGCTTCCTCGCCGATCTCGTCGCGGGCGACGTAGACCTGGATGCGGCCGTCTCTGTCCTGGATGTTGCAGAAGGAGGCCTTGCCCATGACGCGCTTGAACATCATGCGGCCTGCGATGGAGACGTCCTGGTTCTCGAGCTCGTCGAAGTGCTCTTTGATCTGCTCACTGTGGTGGGTCTGGTCATATTTGACGATCAGGAAAGGGTCGTTTCCGGCAGCCTGCAGCTCTGCCAGCTTGTCGCGGCGGACCTTCTGCAGCTGCGAGACGTCCTGCGTCTTCTGCTGGTTGTTCTGCTGATTTTTCTGCTGATTCTTCTCTGCCATGTGCAATGCTCCTCTGGTACTTGATGGTCTGTGGTTCGGGAAGGATGATTCCTGAATCGCTTTTTGATGAATGCTTCTCAGCCCTGGCTGGTCTTGCGGATCTCCAGAACCTTGTACTGGAATTCACCGGCAGGGGTGGAGACGGTGACGATGTCGCCGACGGATGCGCCGATGAGCGCTTTGCCGACGGGGGACTCATTGGAGATCTTGCCCATGAGGCTGTTGGCCTCGGTGGAGCCGACGATGCTGTACTCCTCGGTCTCGGTCTCTTCCATGTCCTTGATGACGACGGTGCAGCCGATGTTGATGCGGTCGGAGGTGACATCCTCCTCGGCAACGACTTCGACGTTCTTCAGGATCTTCTCGAGTTCTTCGATCCTGGCCTCGATGTCGCGCTGTTCGTCCTTGGCTGCATCGTACTCGGCGTTCTCGGACAGGTCGCCCTGTTCGCGCGCTTCCTTGATCTTCTGCGCGACTTCCTTGCGCTTGACGACCTTCAGCTCGTGCAGCTCGTCCTCGTATCTCTTGAGGCCTTCGTATGTCAGGATATTTTTCTTTTCTTCCATAATATGATCCCCGCTTTCCCTTTTTCGAAACGATGTTTCGCAACCTGTTCAATTTTTTTCATGGGCGCGCGCCGGTGAATCCTGTTCACTGGCGGCACAATATTATATACGGAAGAAGGCGGGTCTGTCAACGAAGGAAATGCCCGCCCGGGGTCAGCCTGAAGTGGAAAGTTAAATTCCACTCTGACGGGGGCAAAGCGAGTGGCTTTCCGGGAGCAGCAAAAGGACATAAGGTCCGCACATTGGACTATTTATGTATTTCTTCGAGTACAATAAAATAAAAAAGAACACGGTTCGCGCTGTTTTCACAGCTTCAGCATGGGCGGAAAAAGGCTAAGAGGCTAAGAGGTTAAAAGGTTAAAAGAGGGGTTACAGTATGTCGATTGTATATAATGAAGGAAAACGGACTTTTTCCCTGCACACGGCGGGGACGACCTATCAGCTCAAGGTCGGAAATCTCAATTATGTCAAGCATCTCTATTACGGGGCCAAGATCCGGGATGAGGATCTGATCTGGCTGATCCGCCGCTATGACCGCGGTTTTTCGGGAAATCCCTATGATTCCCTGAAGGAGCGGACTTTTTCGCTGGACGCGCAGCCGCAGGAATTCACGACGCAGCAGCAGGGGGATTTCCGCATCAATTCCATCGAGGTCCAGAATTCGGACGGGTCCTATTCCTTTAACGGGAGATATGTGTCGCACAGGATCTATCAGGGACCTTTCACGCTGCAGGGGCTGCCGACGGCCTTCGCGCGGGACACCGACACTGTGGACACGCTGGAGCTGGTCATTGAGGACGCTGTGACAAAGGTGCAGGTGACGCTCCTGTATTCCGTCTTTGAGGAGGCTGATATCATCATGCGGGCCGCCAGGGTCCACAACGGCGGCGAGGGGGAGATCCTGCTCAAGCGGATCATGTCCTTTAACATGGATTATATGAACGGCGGCAAT
>CACZIO010000103.1 GCA_902781215.1 uncultured Lachnospiraceae bacterium | reverse complement strand
GGCCGCCTTCCAGGCGGCGGGCGCGAAGACCATCACCCGCGTCTTCACCAACATGAGCGCCCAGGACATCCGCGATTCCGCCAAGGCCTTCGCGGACGCCATCCGCCAGGCCCAGATCATCATGTTCCCCGGCGGCTTCTCCGCGGGCGACGAGCCGGACGGCAGCGCCAAGTTCTTTGCGACCGCCTTCCGCAACGCCGTGATCGAGGAGGCTGTGACCGACCTTCTGGACAACCGCGACGGACTTGCCCTGGGCATCTGCAACGGCTTCCAGGCCCTGATCAAGTTGGGACTGGTCCCGCACGGCCGCATCGTCGGCCAGGACGAGCAGTCCCCGACCCTGACCTACAACACCATCGGCCGCCATATCTCCAAGATGGCCTACACGAAGGTGTGCAGCAACAAGAGCCCCTGGCTGGCCCTGGCCGAGCCCGGCGGCGTCTACGTCAATCCCGCCTCCCACGGCGAGGGACGCTTTGTCGCTCCCGCCGACTGGATCCGCAGGCTGGAGGAGAACGGCCAGATCGCGACCCGCTACTGCGATCCCGACGGCAACGTCTCCATGGACGAGGAGTGGAACATCAACGGCTCCTACGGCGCCATCGAGGGCATCACTTCCCCCGACGGCCGCGTCTACGGCAAGATGGTCCACTGCGAGCGCAGCGGCCGCTTCATCAACCTCAACATCGAAGGCGACCAGAATATGCGCCTCTTTGAGGCCGGCGTCAGGTACTTCAAATAACTACTGAGCCGGGCGGGCGCAGGTGTCTGCCGGCACAGACACCGGGTCACAGCCGGGCCCTTCAGACAAACAGACGAAAGACACTTCCTGCATACAGCGGGAAGTGTCTTCTTACTACAGGCGGCGCAGCCTGATCCGGGCAGGCGCACAGGTAAAGCATAAAAATGTCTCAGGCACAGCCGGTGAAGCAATGCCGGAGGTATCGATCATTGCAGAACAGAACGACATCGCAGAACAGAATAAACTACAGCAGACAGACGGAAAAGATCATCGGGGACCTTGCAAAGGCAGGCCGCACGGGGGAGAGGGCTCCTCGCCTCCTCCTGCACAGCTGCTGCGCCCCCTGCTCCAGCCACTGCATGGAATACCTGAGAGAACACTTTCGACTGACAGTATTTTATTACAATCCCAACATTACGGTCTCTGAGGAATATGAAAAACGGCTCGCCGAAGAGAAGCGCCTGATCGCGGCCTACAACCGGCAGGTGGAGGACCGGAACTTTGATGGGATGCACTCGACCGCCTCTGCCCACCGGATCGACATCCTGGAGGCACCCTACGATCCGGAGGACTGGTTCGCGGCGGTCCGGGGACTGGAAAACTGTCCGGAGGGAGGCGACCGCTGTACTGTCTGCTTTGAGATGCGCCTGCGCAAGACCGCGCAGACTGCCGCATCGCTGAAAAATACAACGCAGAGCTTTGGCTTTTTTACAACGACGCTGACCATCAGTCCACTCAAGGACGCGCAGCGGCTCAACGCAATCGGCCTGCGCATGGCGCAGGAGTACGGCTTGGTCTGGCTTCCATCGGATTTCAAAAAGAAGGACGGGTATAAACGATCCATCGAACTGTCCCGGGAATTTGACCTCTACCGCCAGAACTACTGCGGCTGTGTTTTTTCGAAGAGAGATTCGGAGAAAACTGTTTTAGAAAAATCCGGGGAAAGGCTCTGAGAAATGATGTAAAGAAAGGAGTATGGATAGTTATGAAAAGGGTTCAGAAAAAAGCGGTTGTTTTATGTCTGCTGCTATCCCTGGTACTGTCCCTGGCAGCCTGCGGCGCGCCGGAGACAGGAGGAGGTGCAGGCGGTCCCGCTGCCGAAAGCAAAGAGGCAGGTGAGACCGGGACGGAATCTGTCAGAGACGAGGAAACCGGCGCAGAGGAAGCGCAGGCGGATGCGTCAGAGGAAGCGGCTTTGCAGGATGAGGCGGAGGAGGGCGCGACAACAGCATCGACAGCCTCCACGGCAGCCACAGCTGCTGCCGCTGTGGAGATCCCCCGGGTGCACGATCTGGATCCGATCGACTACGGCGATCCTGCCAGCTGGGCCTATCTCGCACTGGGAGAGGAGAAGGATGTCGATGTCTTTCTGATCCCGCCGACTGTGGACACCCTCAGCCCCTCCAACTCGGTGGATCTCAATGAAAAGCTCAAGGGAAGGTTTGTCAACGCCCTCGATATGGAGCGGGGCATTTTCGAGGATACCTGCAGGATGTACGCCCCCTACTACCGTCAGATGTCCATCGGTGCCTATGCGCTGCCGGCAGACCAACGTGTCCAGGCGCGTGAGGTCGCTTACCGGGATATCGCGGATGCCTTCCAGTGGTATCTGGACAATGAGAACGATGGCAGGCCCGTCATCCTGGCCGGCTTTTCCCAGGGCGGTGAGCTCTGCCTGGAGATCATGAAGGACTTCTATGACGGCAGCAGTGAGGAGGCCGCAGGGCTCCGCGACCGCCTGGTCGCCGTCTATGCCATGGGCTGGAGGCTCACGGAGGAAATGACAGAGGAGTTCCCCCAGCTGGTTCCCGCGAAGGGAGAGACAGATACGGGTGTTGTCATATGCTTTGACTGTGAGGACGGGACCATCGATGATACCATTATTATTCCCCGGGGCGTAAAAACTTTCTCCATCAATCCCCTGAACTGGGAGACGGACGACACCATGGCGGAGCGGACCCTCAACAAGGGCGCCGTCATGGAGATCGGCGGTGTTCCGATCCCGGAGCTGTGCGGTGCCTATATCGGAGACCGGGGACAGCTCGTGGTCACCGATATCGACAGGGATGACTATCCTCCCGTTCTCGACCTTTTACCGGACGGCTCTTATCATCTGTATGACTACATGTTCTTCTTTACCAATCTCAAGGACAATGTGGCACTCCGCAGCGATACCTATCTGGAGGCACACGGTCTGAAGAAGGACAAGGATAAAGATAAGGACGAGGATAAGGACAGGGATGAGGACTCCGACGATGACGAGTAGGATCAGGAAATCCGGCAGAAGCGGAGCTGACCGCTGATGCCTGCGCACTTTGTGCTCCGGCATGCTGTGGAAGTATGAATCGGGAGTCTTTTCGCGTTTACCGCGACACAAAAACCTGCGAGGAAAGGGCCGCAGAGGGAAACCATCCCTGCCGCGGTCCTTTTTCCTTGACAAAAACCTCTCAGTTTGACATTATTTACAAATTGACACCTGACCTGTGTAATGCAGCTGCCATTCGGATCATACGGCACAGTATATGTTAGGCTGACACCGTTTCCGGACCAGGAGCGGGAAATCCTTTTTCCGCAGGAAGGCTTATGCAGGTGATCCATGTACAGCAGAAGGGAAATCCGAATATTATGGAACAGTTTCTGAACCTGATCTCAAAAGAAATGGAATCCGCCTTTGCGGAGGCGGGTTATGACAGCGCGCTCGGGCGTGTGACGGTCTCCAACCGCCCCGACCTGTGCGAATACCAGTGCAACGGCGCCATGGCGGGCGCGAAGCGCTATAAGAAGGCACCCTTTATGATCGCGGATGATGTCGCTAAGGCACTCGCGGACAAAAACGGCGGCGCCGGCTCCTCCGTTTTTTCCAAGGTGGACGTCGTAAAACCCGGCTTCCTCAACCTGGATGTCAGGGAGAGCTTCCTGCAGTCCTATCTGCAGCAGATGGCGGCGGACGAAAGGCTGGGAATGCCCCTGCCGGAGAAGCCGGAGAAGATCATCATCGACTACGGCGGCCCCAACGTGGCCAAGCCCCTCCATGTCGGCCACCTGCGCAGCGCGGTCATCGGCGAGTCCGTGAAAAGGATCGCCCGCTTCCACGGTGAGGACGTCATCGGCGATATCCACCTGGGCGACTGGGGCCTGCAGATGGGCCTCGTGATCACCGAGCTTAAAAAGCGCATGCCGGAGCTCCCCTATTTTGATCCTTCTTATACGGATGCATATCCTGAGGAGGCGCCCTTCACCGTCTCCGAGCTGGAGGAGATCTATCCCTTTGCCAGCGCCAGGTCCAAACAGGATCCCGACTACTATGCAGAGGCCATGGACAATACACGCCGCCTGCAGGACGGGGAGCGGGGACTCTATGCCCTCTGGCAGAAGATCGTCGCCGTCTCTGTCGCGGATATGAAGCGCAACTATGCCAACCTGGACGTGACCTTCGACCTCTGGAACGGCGAGGCCAGCGTCCATCCCGTGATCCCCGGCATGGTCGAGGATATGAAAAAGACCGGCGTCGCCTACGAGAGCCAGGGAGCCCTCGTCATCGATGTCTCGAAGGAGACCGATTCCAAGGAGATCCCGCCCTGCATCGTCCTCAAGTCCGACGGCGCCTCCCTCTACACCACGACCGACCTCGCGACCATCAAGGAGCGCGTGGAGACCTACGATCCGGACAAGATCATCTACATCACCGACAAGCGCCAGGAGCTGCACTTCACCCAGGTTTTCCGCGCGGCGGCAAAGAGCGGCCTCGTCCCTGAGAAGACGCAGCTGGTCCACATCGGCTTCGGTACCATGAACGGCCGCGACGGCAAGCCCTTCAAGACCCGCGAGGGCGGTGTCATGCGGCTGGAGACCCTGATCGCGGACATCGACGAGGAGATGCTGTCCAAGATCAGCACCAACCCGGAGATCCCCGCGGAAGAGGCGGAGCGGACCTCCCGCCAGGTGGCCCTCGCCGCGCTCAAGTACGGCGACCTCTCCAACCAGGCCTCCAAGGACTATATTTTTGATATCGAAAAATTTACATCCTTCGAGGGAGATACCGGCCCCTACATCCTCTACACCATCGTCCGCATGCGGTCCATCCTGCAGCGCTACGCCGCCCAGGCCGGCGCCAAGGACCCTGCTTCCCTGAAGACGGGCGAGCCTGCAAGCCCAGTGGAAAAGAAGCTCATGATGGACATCGCCGGCTTCAACGCCATGATGGAGGGCGCCTACACCGACTGTGCCCCGCACAGGATCTGTGCCTACATCTACCAGCTGTCCAATGACTTCAACAGCTTCTACCACGCCACCCGCATCCTCACCGAGGAGAACACGGCGCAGAAGGAGGCCTGGATCGCCCTCCTGCACCTGACCGAGCGCGTCCT
>CACZIO010000102.1 GCA_902781215.1 uncultured Lachnospiraceae bacterium | reverse complement strand
GAGATCAACACGATCCGCGGCAATGTGGACCGAATGCTGGCCCGCGAGGAGACCATGCACTCTTCCGTCATCGGAGACGAGGATATGGACCGCGTTCTCCCGGTAGTGGATCAGCGCGGGTCAGATTCCGCCATGCTGGACAACACCCTGGAATTTCTCATGATGAACGGGATCGAGCTTCCCCAGGCTGTCATGATGACCATCCCGGAACCATGGGCCAATGACCGCAGGATGAGCCAGGCAAAAAAGGACTTTTATCAATATTATGCCACTATGCTGGAAGCCTGGGACGGGCCGGCCGCCATTGTCTTTTCGGACGGAGACAGCGTTGGTGCGGTACTCGACCGCAACGGTCTTCGCCCCTGCCGCTGGTATCAGACGCGGGATGATTATCTGATTCTCTCCTCCGAAGTCGGCGTTTTGGATTTGCCCCCTTCGGATATCGTAAAGAAATCCCGCCTTCAACCGGGCCGTATGCTGCTGGTCGATACGGTACAGAAGCGTCTGATCGAGGACGAGGAAATCAAGGCTCGATACGCCGAGCAGAGCCCCTACGGCGAATGGCTGGACGCCCACCTGGTGCACCTGGAGGATCTGCCGATCCCCAATCTCAAGGTGGAGAAGCACAGCCAGGAGCTGCGGGATAAGCTGTACAAGGCCTTTGGTTACACCTATGAGGATGTAAAGGACTCCATCCTGCCGATGGCGAAAACCGGCGCGGAGCCCATTGCCTCCATGGGTACCGACATCCCGCTTGCCGTACTGTCGGAGGCCAGGCAGCCGCTGTTCAGCTACTTCAAGCAGCTTTTCGCCCAGGTGACGAACCCCCCGATCGACGCGATCCGGGAAAAGATCGTGACCGACACCGCTGTGTATTTGGGCTCTTCCGGCAACCTTCTCGAAGAAAAGGCGGAAAACTGCACTGTCCTGCAGATCCAGAACCCAATACTCACCAGCGTCGAACTGATGAAAATACGGCATATGGACAGTCCCGGACTGAAAGTCGCTACGATCTCTTTGCTTTACTACAAGCGCACGCCGCTGGAGAGAGCGGTCGAACGGCTGTTTGTGGCCTGTGACCGCGCTTATAAACAGGGTGCGAATATTCTGATCCTGTCGGATCGGGGCGTGGATGAGAACCATGTTGCCGTTCCGTCTCTCCTGGCGGTGTCAGCCATTCAGAAATATCTCGTGCGCACCAAGAAGCGCACAGCCTTGTCGCTGATCCTGGAAAGCGCTGAACCGCGTACCGTGCATCATTTCGCAACACTTCTGGGCTACGGCGCCCAGGCCATCAACCCCTATCTGGCGCAGGAATGCATTGAAGAACTGGTCAGCCTCAACATGCTGGACAAGGATGCGGGAGTTGCCATAGATGATTACGACCACGCCATCCTTGGCGGGATCGTAAAGATCGCTTCCAAGATGGGCATCTCCACGGTCCAATCCTATCAAGCAGCACAGATTTTTGAGTGTGTCGGTATCAGCAGCAGGGTCATCGACCGCTACTTTACCAATACGGTAAGCCGCGTCGAAGGAATCGGCATGGAAGAGATCGGTGAAGGCGTGGAGTGGAAGCATGACCAAGCCTTTGAGCCACTCGGCCTCGGTATCGACACCACGCTCAACGCAGTCGGGACCCATAAGCTGCGCTCCGGTCCCGCGGCGGAAGATCACATGTACAATCCGCTCACCATCAAGCTGCTGCAGAAAGCGACCCGCGAGGGAGACTATGGGGTCTTCAAGCAGTACACCTCTATGGTGGACAATCTGGAGATCCCCCATACGCTGCGCGGGCTTCTGGATCTGAAACCCGATCCCGACGGCGGTGTGCCGCTGGATGAGGTGGAGCCGGTGGAAAGCATTGTAAAACGCTTCAAAACCGGCGCCATGAGCTACGGCTCCATTTCCCAGGAGGCCCATGAGTGCCTTGCCGTGGCAATGAATACCCTGGGTGGTAAGTCCAACTCCGGCGAGGGCGGTGAGACCCCGGACCGGCTGAACGATCCGCTGCGCTGCTCGGCTATCAAGCAGATCGCTTCCGGCCGTTTTGGCGTAACAAGCGCCTACCTCAACAGCGCTCAGGAGCTGCAGATCAAAATGGCACAGGGCGCCAAGCCCGGCGAAGGCGGGCATTTGCCCGGCAGTAAGGTATATCCCTGGATCGCACACACACGCTGCTCCACGCCGGGTGTCTCTCTGGTCAGCCCGCCGCCGCACCACGACATTTATTCCATTGAGGATCTGGCACAGCTCATTTTTGATTTAAAAAATGCCAACCGGCATGCGCGCATCAGCGTTAAGCTGGTTTCGGAGGCCGGAGTCGGCACGGTCGCCTGCGGCGTGGCAAAGGCCGGCGCGCAGGTTGTGCTCATTTCCGGTTACGACGGCGGTACCGGCGCGGCCCCCATGTCCTCCATTCATAACGCCGGCCTGCCCTGGGAACTGGGAGTAGCCGAAGCGCATCAGACGCTCGTAAAGAACGGTCTACGTGAACAGGTCGTCATCGAGACGGACGGCAAACTGATGACCGGGCGCGATGTGGCTGTGGCCTGTATGCTCGGCGCGGAGGAATTCGGCTTCGCCACTGCGCCGCTGATCACGCTCGGCTGCTGCATGATGCGCGTGTGCAATCTGGATACCTGTCCCGTGGGGGTGGCAACGCAAAACCCGAAGCTGCGGGCCCGCTTTGCAGGAAAGCCGGAATATGTGATAAATTTCATGCGCTTTGTGGCACAGGAAATGCGTGAGTGTATGGCTCTGGTCGGTGTCCGGACCGTGGATGAGCTGGTTGGACGCAGCGACCTGCTGACTGTGCGCGAAAAGCGAATCACATCCCGGGCGGAGACTGTCGATCTTTCGGCCCTTCTTATGAATCCCTACGGGGAAGACGTCCCGCATTTTGAGCCGGAAGCCGTATACCGTTTCAAGCTCTCCGAAACAAAGGATTACAGCATCCTCCGGGAAAAGCTCGGCCCCTCTCTGACCGGCAGTCGGCATGGGAAGCTCAGGGTGGAAGTGTCCAGTACGGATCGCGCCTTCGGAACCCTATTCGGCTCCGAGATCACGCGCGCTTGCGGAAACAGTCTGCCTGATGACAGCTATGTGATCCAGTGCCGCGGCGGCGGCGGGCAGTCCTTCGGAGCCTTTATCCCCAAAGGTTTGACCCTGCGGCTGGAGGGCGACAGCAACGACGGCTTCGGCAAAGGCCTCTCCGGAGGCAAGCTGGTGCTCTATCCGCCCAAAGGAAGCCGCTTTCAGGCGGACGAGAACATCATCGTCGGCAATGTGGCTCTCTATGGCGCAACTTCCGGTAAGGCTTTTATCTCCGGCGTGGCCGGCGAACGCTTCTGCGTAAGAAACTCCGGCGCCACAGCGGTGGTGGAAGGTGTGGGCGACCACGGCTGCGAATATATGACAGGAGGCCGTGTCGTCATTTTGGGGCAAACCGGAAAGAATTTCGCAGCCGGCATGTCCGGCGGCATCGCCTATGTGCTGGACGAAAAGCATGACCTGTACAAGCGCCTGAACAAAACCGGCCTGGTGATGTCCACGCTGAAAGAGCTTCACGATATTCAGGAACTGGAGTCTCTGATCCGGCAGCATGTTGAGGCCACAGGTTCAGTAAAAGGCAAAGCCATCCTGGAACACTTTGATGTGTATGTTCCGGCCTTTAAAAAAATCATTCCCCGCGATTATGAGCGGATGATCGCGGCGATCGCCGCCTTCGAAGGCAAGGGCGAAAGCCGCGAGCAGGCGGAGATTGAAGCATTCACCGCCGCAGTGAAACATTGAAAGGAGGGCGGAAGAGATGGGAAAACCGACAGGTTTTATGGAGTATCAACGCTGCGAAAACAAACGCCGTCCACCTTTGGAGCGTATAAGAGATTGGGAAGATATCTATCTTCCGGTGGAAGGAGAACAGAGACTGCAGCAGGGGGCGCGGTGTATGAACTGCGGCGTGCCTTTTTGCCAGGCAGGCGTCATTTTTGAGGGAAAACAGCTTGGCTGCCCGCTCCACAACCTAATCCCGGAGTGGAACGATATGCTGATGGACGGAAACTATGGCCATGCATTGGCAAGACTGCTGAAGACCAATAACTTTCCGGAGTTTACCGGCCGCGTCTGTCCCGCTTTTTGTGAGCAGGCCTGTACCTGCGGTCTCTACGACGAACCGATCACTGTGCATGACAACGAGCGAAGCATTATCGAATACGCCTTCTCTCATGGGATGATGAAGCCGCGATTTACGAAAAATGTGTCCGGCAAAAATGTTGTTGTTGTGGGTTCCGGCCCGGCCGGGCTTGCTGTTGCCGATCAGCTGAATCATCGTGGGCACAGTGTTACCGTCATCGAAAAGCATGATCGCGCCGGCGGAATCCTGGCCTATGGGATTCCCAATATGAAGCTGCCGAAAGAGCTTGTACAGCGGCGCATTGATCTGATGACAGATGAAGGGGTGACCTTCGTGACCGGGCTGGATGCTTCCGACCCTGCGATCGCACAGAGACTCATCAGGGAATTTGACGCCGTTGTCCTCTGCTGCGGTGCAGAACAGCCGCGCGATGTCGGCGTGGACACAACGGGAGTACAGGGCGTGTATTATGCCATGGATTTCCTTCACGCCGCCGTTGACAGACAGCAGTTCGGGATCAAGACGAATATTCCCGATGCCGCCGGAAAACAGGTCGTTGTGATCGGCACGGGAAATACTGCCAGCGACTGCGTGGCCACCTGCATACGCCAGGGCTGCAAGAGTGTGATCCAGCTTGTCCGGCGAGGCCGGGAAGATTACCTGGATCCCAACGGCGAGCTGCCGCAGGATTATGCGCAAGAGGAAGCTCAGGCTGTTTTCGGTGAAGATCCGCGGGTGTTCCGGCAGAGTGTTGCAAAACTGGAAGCGGACGAAAGCGGTCAATTGCGCGGGATCACGACCAGAGACGGGCAGCTGTATCCCTGCGAGCTGCTGATTGCCGCCACGGGCTTTTCGGGCTGCAGAGCAGACGTCTGCGAGGCCTTCGGTGTCAAGCGGGAAAAGACCGTTAAAACGGAAACCGGTCGGTATCGGACCAGCATTCCTCATATATTCACAGCAGGCGACATGCATCGCGGTCAATCCCTTGTCGTTCATGCGATCGCGGAGGGCCGCGCTGCAGCAATCGAAGTGGATCGCTTCTTGATGGGGTATACCAACCTGATTTGAC
>CACZIO010000101.1 GCA_902781215.1 uncultured Lachnospiraceae bacterium | reverse complement strand
TTTCCAGACCCACATTTATCTTATCACGGGAGTTTACTTGTATCTAAAGATCTGCCCTCCCCCTGCAGAGCAGGGGGTTTATTTTTGACTGTGACACAATAATAAGCTCCGCGCCGCAGGCTGTTTCAAACCTGCAGCGCGGAGCTTTTCATTGTCCCGGTTATCCCCGGGTTATCATATCTGTCTCATCGTCAGTTATCATCCGTCTGCATCGCGCGCTTCACCAGGATGCGGCGCACGCGGCGCTCGGTGACTTCCAGGATCTGCACCTCGATGTTCTCATAGGCGAAGACGCTGTTGACATTGGGGAAGCCGTTGTTGATCTCGATGCACCAGCCGCCGACGGTCTCGGAATCGAAGTCAAAATCGTCCTCGTCCCAGTCCATGAGCTCCAGGAATTCGGAGATGGGCATGTCGCCGTCCAGTTCATAGACGCCGTTGCCCTGTTCCACGACATCGCGCTCGACGGTGTCGGTCTCATCCCAGATGTCGCCGACAAGCTGCTCCAGGACATCCTCCATGGAGACAACGCCCAGGGTTCCGCCGTATTCGTCGGTGACGACCGCTAGGTGCTGCTGGGCATTGCGCAGTGATGACAACACCGCCGGCAGCTTCATGGTCTTGTAGACATAGCAGGTCGGCAAAAGGAGGCGGCGGATCTCAACCTTCTCCTGGTCGATCATGGCCTTGAGGAAGCGGTTGAGGGACAGGATGCCGATCACATGGTCCACACTGTCCTCGTAGACCGGAATACGGGAAAACGGGGATGTATCGATCGTGTGCAGGATCTCCTCCCAGGGGTCATCGATGTCGATGGCGACGATATCCACGCGGGCGGTCATGACCTCCGAGGCGGCGATGTCCGCAAAGTCGATGGCGGCGCTGACCAGTTCCGAGGCGTCCTCATCCAGGACATCCTCGTTCTCCGCCATGTCGATCATGGTGTGCAGTTCCTCGATGGCGGCGTCGTTATCGTCCTCCTCCGCATCCGGCAGGAGGCCGGTGATCAGGTTGACCAGGCCGACTACGACAAAGGTCACGGGCCGGAAGAGGATCATGAGGAAGCGGACCGGCCGGGCGAAGGACCGGGCAAAGCGGGTCGCGTTCTTTTTGGCCGTGATCTTGGGGATCGTCTCGCCGAAAATGATGACTGTGACGGTGATGATCAGGGTCGACAGCCAGGCGTATTTTTCGCTCAGGACAGCCATGACGGCAAGTGACCCCAGCGAAGAAGCAGCGATATTGACCAGGTTGTTGCCCACCAGGATGGTGGACAGGGCATCGTCGAATTTTTCCCGGATGCGGACCGCCAGGCCGGCCTTTTTATCTCCGTTGTCACGCTGGTGCTCCAGCCGGACGCGGCTGCAGGCCGAATAGGACATCTCCGATGCGGAGAAAAAGGCCGAGAGCAGGACGCAGACGATGATGCCCGCGATGTATGCGTAGAGGGATGTCATCTGCCGTCACCTCCTCTCCCGCCGGCGCTGTTCTTTTTTCCGTTGGAGGCATTGCCGCTGCTTCCGCCAGAGCCGTTTTTCCTGCCATTTGAGCTGCCGCCGCTGCGGATGGCGCGGGCATAGTGCTTGCCCGGATTCTGCCGGATGCTGTAGGCATGGCCCTCGGCAAAGGCGCGGGCGTCCTCTTCCGTAAAGGTATTTGCCTCGAGGGTGTTCCGGCCTGCGCTGTTGACGTCGTCCGGCCTGTGATCATTTTTTTCGCCCGGCTGGTCGTTCCTGCCGGCCCCCTCCGGGCCGGAAATGAAGGAGGCTCCGGAATCTGTGCGGTCGGAGTTGTCACCCCGGTCATCACCGATGAATTTTCCGGTCTCCGGATCGATGCCGGCCATCTCGGCGGCATCCCGGTCCGCCTGAAGTTCGTCTTCGGACAGGGCGCGGACCTTGAGGCGCATGATGCGGTTGTGGCGCATGACCAGTACCGAAATCTTGGTGCCCAGATAGCGGAAGCTGTCGCCGGCGACGGGAATCTGCGGGAAGGCCTCATAGGCGAGCTCGTTCATGAGCTTTCGGCCGATCTCCTCCTCCTGCTCCTCGGTGTAGGGCAGGCCCAGCTCATCGAGGACGTCCAGGACATGTTCCTCGGGGTTGACGCTGTAGGACCCGTCCGTCATGGGCACGACATTGCGGACTGCCCGGTCGTCCTCATCCCAGATCTCACCGACCAGCTCCTCCAGGATATCCTCGTCTGTGACGATCCCCAGCGTGCCGCCATAGTTGTCGGTGACGACCGCCAGGTTGATCTTTTTTTTCGACATGACCCCGAGAAGGTCATCGATCTTGGTCGACTGGTGGATGAAATAGGGCTCGTAGAGAAGAGGCCGGATATCGAGGGCATGTCCCCTGCGGATGTAGTGGCGGATATAGCGCCGGATGTGCAGGATGCCGATGATGTTGTCGATGGTCCCCTCATAGACGGGAAGGCGGCTGTGGTTCTGGTCCTTGATGAAGGCCAGGATCTCCTCCTGGGACATGTCGATGTCGATCGCCGCCACGTCCATACGGCTGGTCAGGATGCTTTCGACCGTGACGTCGCCGAACTGCAGGGCGGACGAGATCAGGTCTCCCTGCGCCTCGTCGATCTTGCCCTCTTCAGCCATGTCCTCGATGATGTCATAGAGGTCATTTTCCGTGACGGAGGTCTCGTCGTCCCCCTTTGTCAGCCTGGCCACGGCATTGCCGACCCAGGTCAGGACCGCCGCCGCGGGGCGCAGGATGGTCATGAGCATACAAAGAACCCCTGCCGTCGCGAGACTGAGGGGTTCACAGTATTTCCGGGCAAGACTTTTGGGCAGCATTTCTCCGAAGAAAAATACCACCAGGGTCGTGACCAGCGTGGATATGGAGACCGCGGAGACACCCCACCGCTTACTCACGTAGACCGTGACGATGGAGGCCGTGGCCAGATGTACAATGTTGGTGCAGATCAGGAGCGTCGTGATCGCCCTGTCAAAGTGTTCGATTACATGTAAGGCGTGCTGTGCCTGTTTCTCTCCCTTCTCGGCGCCTGTTCTGATGCGCACGCGGGAGACACTGGCAAAGGCCGTTTCCATCACCGCGAACAGCATCGCGGCAAATAATAGCAGGATCACGATCAGCCAGGTACTTCGACTGCCATCGTCCATGGGGTATTATCACGCTCCTTCTTTTTTATCGTTATTTACCGGAACATATTCCGGCCCGTCAGGCCGGTTCCGATATATGAAAAAAAGACTACCACAAAAGCGTTCATGACGCAAGGATAAGCGACAGGGCATCCATCAGGGCCATGTGGAAGGTGCCTGTTCCTCTCCCCGCTTCCCTTGTCCACCGGTCTGCCTGCTCTCCGCAGGATTTCATCATGGCGCAGCAGGCCGCCGCGCTCTCCGCGGACCGGTCCACAGCCATGAAGGCGCCCAGCATGGCACTCAGCATACAGCCGGACCCGGTGATCTTTGCCAGCATGGGCGTT
The DNA here is from genome assembly GCA_902781215.1 of uncultured Lachnospiraceae bacterium. Classification (GTDB taxonomy): domain Bacteria; phylum Bacillota; class Clostridia; order Lachnospirales; family Lachnospiraceae; genus CAG-791. The sequence continues at coordinate 1,905 of CACZIO010000101.1, read as the reverse complement.
CCCCCGCCCACTTTCAGGATCCTCTCTCCGTCTCCGATCCGGTCAACCGCGCCGGTTGCGATCACGACGGCGCCGGTCTGCCGGGCAAGCTTCGCGATGTCACTCTCCACAGATTCGACAAGGGCGCGCTCCCCGGAGGAAGCTGCCACAGGACGGTTTTCTTCCGCCTCAACAGTTTCAGAAAAGGATGAGGGGCCGGAGTTCTGTCCGCCCGGCTCTCTGTCGTCCACGCCGCGGCCGGTGTTGCAGTCCTCCGCCAGGGCGCGGATCTCGGCCGCATTGCCTCGGATGCATGATACGGGAGCTGTACGCAGCAGCTGCACGCACTGTTTCCTGCGGAAGGGCGATCCGGCACATCCGACGGGATCCACGACGACAGGGTGCCCCCGCCTTCCGGCCTCGATGACAGCCTTTCCCATGGCGTCGAGCGACTCGGTCGCCCCCATGTTGCAGACCAGGGCATCGCAGATCTTCGCGAAGTCCTCCATCTCCATCGGATGATGGGCCATGGTGGGGGAAGCTCCGATCGCCAGCAGCGCATTGGCGCAGTCATTGACGGTCACGATATTGGTGATGCACTGCACCACGGGACGTCTATCCTGTATTTTCTGTAGATAAGCGCTGATGCGCGTCATGTCATATTCCATCTCTTTCCGACCATGCCGCTCGCAAGAGCGGCAGCCTGAGGAGAATTTCGCGAAGGCGAATTCTCCGAAGGATCCGCGGAGCTTTGGGCCGCCACGCGGCACAAAGCTCTCAGAGCGAAAAATACTGTATCGACAGTATTTTTCACTCTTCCCATGCGGAATCCGCTATTTCTTATAGATATCTGCCGCTGGTTCTGACAGTTCAGTCCACCAGGTCCCTGGCCAGTTCCAGGAGTCCTGCGGTCTCCCGTTCGATATCCTCTGCGGCAAAGATCCCGCTCACCACGGCAAAGCCGCTCATCTTCCGGCCCCGCAGCCGCGTCATGTTGGCGGCATTGACGCCGCCGATGGCGACCACCGGGATGGAGACGGTCTCGCAGATCTCCTGGAAACGGTCCAGATCCAGCGGGACCGCGTCCTGCTTGGTGCTGGAGCCGAAGACAGCACCGCTGCCCAGGTAATCCGCTCCCGCCTCCTGTGCGGCCAGGGCCTGCCCGACCGTCTTGGCGGTCACGCCGATGATCTTGTCGGGACCCAGATATTCCCGAACCTTTCCGGCCACCATATCGCTCTGCCCCACGTGCACGCCGTCGGCGTCGATCCTGCGGGCCAGTTCCACATTGTCGTTGATCAGGAAGGGCACGCCGTAGGACCGGCACAGGGCCTGGATCCTGCGGGCCTCCTGTTCAAACTCCTCTTCCGCCAGCTCCTTCTCCCGGAGCTGGACCATGGTGACACCGCCCCGCAGGGCTGCCTCCACCTGTTCCTCCAGCGTCTGCCCCCGGAGCCAGCTCCGGTCCGTCACAGCATAGAGCAGGCAGTTTTTGCGATCAAAATTCATAGTATTCATTCCTTGTCACTCGGCGATCTGAGCCTTGAGCTGCGCCAGGGCACCGGTCTGTTTCATAACAGTCAGCACCACAGCCGCGATGATCGTGCCTCCGGCTGTGCTGATCAGGAAGGGCACGACAAAGGTAAAGAGGGCCGCGCCGGTATTTCCCATGATCAGCCTGGCGACGGGGAAGGCCAGCATACCGCCGATGAGGGCAGTGCCGATCACTTCGCCCGCACAGGCGGCCGGCAGGGCCTTCGTCTTCTGATACAAAAGGCCTGCCAGGAGCGCCCCGCACATACTGCCCGGGAAGGCCAGCGGTGTGCCCAGACCCAGAAGGTTGCGGATCAGGCTGGCCAGAAAGGCAGCCGCAAGTCCCCACCAGGGGCCCAGAAAGACGGCGCAGAGCACGTTGACCAGGTGCTG
>CACZIO010000100.1 GCA_902781215.1 uncultured Lachnospiraceae bacterium | reverse complement strand
CTCCCCGTCTTTTCAGACAGATACAGAAGCCCTTCCTTCTGCATTTTTGCAATCGAAGAATTTACTGTCTGCTTGCTGAGAGAAAGGCTGGATATGATGACACTCTGCGTAATCCCCTCGCCTGTATCAAACAGAAGATACAGGATCTGATTTTCGCTGTCCGACATACCGGCCTTCACCGAAGCAATATGATATAATGCGTTGATTTCGTTGTTCACCCGGTTGAACGCATGGATTGTTGTTTGCTCTTGATCATCCGCCGGATGTCTCATCTCTTCTCTCACAGGTTCTTTCATACGCAGCCACCGCCTTTCGGTCAATTTAAAAAGTCCGAATTCAGACTTTTTAAGTTTAGTCTGAATTCGGACTTTTGTCAAGCCGGCCTGCATTCACGCAGCCGGCCATTAACAGTCTGTTCCTTAAATTTGCGGTTCCTCGCCGACAGGCTGCGCCACGACTTCTTCAGCCGGAACGGTGCGGATATCTTTCATCGTCACATCCTGCACATGAGAAATGAGAATGTTGCCCGCATACACCTCCATCGGGCTCGCCTTCTTTCCGGTCGGGCTCATGGTCTGTCCGGCGGCGACGCGCACGCGTGCCGGCTCTTCGATTTCAACATTGTCCACGAGGACATGTGAGATCGCGTGTCCTTTCTTTTCAAAGCCGATGAGCTCGATGGCCGGACAGTTGACCCACTCGTTGCGGCCGCCGTTGTTGTCAAAGTACCGACCGAGCAGATGCAGATCACGGAACTCGAAATTCGAGAAAAACGGCGTCACCCTGTCCTTTTGCGATGAAAGAAATGCAGAAAACACGGATGACAGCTTAAAAAGCAGTTCGGCAGGCACCGCAGCGCGCACCGCTGCCGCTCCGGAGGGGGTTGAATTTACAGAAAAGAGCACAGAGCTCAAGACGGCACTCAAGCACCTGCTATACAATGCGCTGGCAGACCGGGAAAAACGCACCCTTCCCTGGGGCGAGCTGATCGGCATCCGGCCGACCAAGATCGCCATGAACACACTTCTGCAGGGCGGGAGCGCGGAGGAGGCTGCCGCGGCCATGGAGCGGGACCACCTGGTGAGCCCGGAGAAGGCCCTTCTGTCCGCGCAGATCGCAGAGCGGGAGCGGCAGATCCTGTCCGGCATCCACTACCGGGGAGGCTACAGCCTGTACGTCGGGATCCCCTTCTGCCCCACGACCTGTATCTACTGCTCTTTCCCCTCCAACAACCTGGCTTTGTGGCAGGACCGCGTCGATGCCTATCTGGACGCGCTTGAGCAAGAGGTGGCAGCGTCGTCCGCTTTGATGGAGGGCCTGGTCCTGGATACGGTCTACATCGGCGGCGGCACGCCGACGACCCTGGAGCCGCGCCAGCTGGAGCGGCTTTTCACCATGCTGGAAAAATACTTTCCCATGGACAGGCTGCAGGAATTTACCGTCGAGGCGGGACGGCCGGACAGCATCACACAGGAAAAGCTCCGTGTCATCCGCGCGCACAACGTCACCAGGATCAGCGTCAACCCGCAGACCATGAACGAGGAGACCCTGCGCCTGATCGGCCGCAGGCACACGGTGGACCAGGTTCGCGAGGCCTTCCACATGTGCAGGGAGGCCGGCTTTGACAATATCAACATGGATATCATCCTGGGACTTCCCGGCGAGGGCGAACAGGAGGTGCGCAGGACCCTGGAGGAGATCGAAAAGCTCTCCCCCGACAACCTGACCGTGCACTCCCTGGCGCTCAAACGCGGGTCCCGCATGCATATAATTCTGGAGGAAAAGGGCATTTCCTACATGCAGGATGCGGACGTCTCCCTGACGGACCGCTGCATGGACCTGGCCGCGCAGGCGGCTGCCCGCATGGGCATGGCGCCCTATTACCTCTACCGCCAGAAGAATATTTCCGGCAACCTGGAGAACGTGGGCTATGCCCGCCCCGGGAAGGCCGGCATGTACAATATCCTGATCATGGAGGAGAAGCAGTCCATTCTGGCCCTGGGCGCCGGCAGCATCTCCAAGGCGGTCTTTTCCGGCGGAAGGATCGAGCGGAGCGACAACTGCAAGGACGTCGGCACCTATCTGGAGAACCTTGACGAAATGATCGACAGGAAGATCCGGCTCGGGATTGGGAAGGATACTGAAAACTGATATGGCTGGAGCGGTGCTGAAAACGCATCATGTGCCTGGCGGCGCAGCACACAGCTTTGTTCATATATGTTTACGAATAAAAGACGATGGAGCTGAAGTATGGCAGTAAGTCGAAAGAAACACAATCTGGTGATCGTGGAGTCACCGGCCAAGGTAAAGACGATCAAGAAATTTCTGGGGTCCAGCTACGAGGTGGCCGCGTCCAACGGACACGTCCGCGACCTGCCCAAGAGCAAGATGGGGATCGACATCGAGCACGATTACGAGCCCCAGTACATCACCATCCGCGGCAAGGGCGAGCTCCTGGCGGGACTGCGCAAGCTTGTCAAAAAGGCGGACCGGATCTATCTGGCAACGGACCCTGACCGCGAGGGAGAGGCGATCTCCTGGCACCTGAAGGCCGCCCTCAAGCTCGACGAGGCGAAGGACAAGCAGGTCTCCAGGATCACCTTCAACGAGATCACCAAAAAAGCCGTCACCGAGTCGCTGAAAAACGCCAGGAAGCTCGATATGAACCTGGTGGATGCCCAGCAGACCCGCCGCATCCTGGACCGCATGGTGGGCTATGAGATCTCGCCGCTTCTTTGGGCCAAGGTCAAGCGCGGCCTGTCCGCCGGCCGTGTCCAGTCCGTCGCCCTGCGCATGATCGGGGACCGGGAGGATGAGATCAATTCCTTCATCCCCCAGGAATACTGGACCCTGGAGGCCTCCTTTGCGGCTGCCGGCAGCAAAAAGCCCCTGCAGGCACGCTATTACGGACAGATCGGAGCGGACGGAAAACCCGCCCGCGTCGACCTGCAGACAAGGGAGGAGACCATGCGGATCGTGGACGGCCTGCGGGATGCGTCCTTCGCCATCCGCGAGGTGCGGCGGTCCGAGCGGACGCGCAAGTCCCCCCTCCCCTTTACGACTTCCACCCTCCAGCAGGAGGCCAGCCGCGTCCTGAACTTCTCCACCCAGAAGACCATGCGGGTCGCCCAGCAGCTCTACGAGGGCGTTGAGATCAAGGGACAGGGCACGGTCGCCCTGATCACCTATCTGCGCACGGACAGTGTCCGCGTCTCGGACGAGGCCCAGGCCTCCGCGGCCGCCTTTATCGAGGAGTCCTACGGATCCGAATATCTCCTGCAGCAGGAAAAGGAAGAGAAAAAGAACAGCAAGATCCAGGACGCCCACGAGGCGATCCGGCCCACCGATGTCACGCGCCTGCCGGCGGCGGTCCGGGAGTCCCTCTCCCGCGAGCAGTACCGGCTCTATCAGCTGATCTGGAAGCGTTTCGTCGCCAGCCGCATGAGCGCCGCCCGCTATGAGACCACCCAGGTCCGGATCGCGGGGGAGCCCGCGCAGGGACAGATCCCCGTCCAGCTCTTCACCGTCGCCTCCTCCCGTCTTCTTTTTGAGGGCTTCCAGAAGGTCTACATGGAGAATGAGGACGAAAAGACCCCGGCCCTGGGCAAGGGACTGGATACCGATACGGCCATCAGCCTGGAGAGCTTTGACCCCAAACAGCATTTCACCCAGCCGGCGCCTCACTACACGGAGGCCTCCCTGGTGCGTGCCCTGGAGGAACAGGGCATCGGCCGTCCCAGCACCTACGCGCCGACGATCACGACCATCCTGGCCCGCCGTTACATCGTCAAGGAGGAGAAGAACCTCTACATGACCGAACTGGGCGAGGTGGTCAACGGCATCATGAAGGACGCCTTCCCGACCATCGTCAATCCCTCCTTCACCGCCAATATGGAGACGCTCCTGGACGGGATCGCCGACGGCGAGGTGCGGTGGAAGACCGTGATCGAGAACTTCTACCCCGACCTGCACGAGGCCGTGGTGGAGGCGGAGAAGACCCTGGAGAAGGTCCAGATCGCGGATGAGGAGACCGAGGAGATCTGTGAGAACTGCGGCCGCCACATGGTCATCAAGTACGGACCGCACGGAAAATTCCTGGCCTGCCCCGGCTTCCCCGAGTGCCACAACACCAAACCCTACTATGAAAAGATCGGCGTCGCCTGCCCCAAGTGCGGAAAGGACATCATTGTGCGCATGTCCAAGAAGGGCCGCCGTTTCTACGGCTGCATGGGCAGCCCGGAATGTGATTTCATGTCCTGGCAGAAGCCGTCGGCAAAGAAGTGCCCCCGCTGCGGCGGCCTGATGCTGGAAAAAGGAAACCGCCTGGTCTGCGCGGACAAGGAATGCGGCTACGTCGAGAGCCGCGGTGACGCGGAGGGAGAGGAATCCTGACGAAGGATTCAGAAAGCCGGAAAAAAGTATACGGAAGATTATTATCGAGAGAGGAAAAGGTGGAAACATTGCACGCAGCCAGTAATGTTGTCCTGCTGGACAACACAAGGAAGATTGAAAAACTGATCCATAACAACGACACGGGAAAGGTCGTCTTCAACGATATCTGCAGGGTCATGAGCGATATCCTGCACGCGCATATCCTGGTGATCAGCAAAAAGGGAAAGGTGCTCGGTGTCGGAGAATGCAGTACAGTCAAAGCGGCGCATGACCTGATCGAGGAGGAGATCGGAACCTTCGTGAACCCGGAGCTGAATTCCCGCCTGCTGGATGTCCTGTCCACGCACGAAAATGTCTCCCTGCAGACACTCGGCTTTTTCTCGACCGATGACGCCGACCTCATGGGCATTGTCCTGCCGATCGAAGTGGCCGGCGAGCGCCTGGGGACCGTCTTTATCTACAAGGCGGGAGAGCATTTCGATGTTGACGACATCATCCTCTCCGAGTACGGGACCACTGTCGTGGGACTGGAGATGCTGCGCGCCGTCTCCGAGGAGACCGCCGAGGAAAACCGCAAGATCGCTGTCGTCAAGTCCGCCATCAGCACCCTCAGCTATACCGAGATGCACGCCATCATCCACATCTTTGAGGAACTGGACGGCGTCGAGGGCATCCTGGTGGCCAGCAAGATCGCCGACAAGGCCGGCATCACCCGCAGCGTGGTCGTCAATGCCCTGCGCAAATTCGAGTCCGCCGGCGTCATCGAGTCCCGCTCCTCGGGCATGAAGGGCACCTACATCAAGGTTCTCAACGACGCCATCTACGGCGAGCTGGCCGGCCTCCGCCGCCAGGTGCAGCCGTAAAGGGACCAGGGGGACGGTTCTCCGGTCCTTTTTCTCCGGGGCGGGACCAATGTCATTTAGATAAGCCTACCCCTGTCCCCAAATTAATAACCACATCTGAATCAGAGGCGAATAGCCTCTGATTTTTTTGCCTTTTTCGTGAAAAAAGGCTTGACAAAAGTTCACAAAAATGTTGTGTCGCCTCGTAAATACACTTTTATGGAGGTGGCCATGCATCATTTTTCTCCCGAAGACGTCAGGGACTGCCTGACTTCCACTATTGCTTCACTGCTCGATCGCAGAGCGGAATTCCTCGTGAACCCCAAAACGGATTTTACCCGGGAAAGGAAAATATCCTTCGAGCAGACACTGCTGTTCCCGATGATTGCGGGTTCTGACAATATCAGCACAGAAATACTGGATTTTTTCGAAGAAGGCAGGATCCCGACCCCTTCCTCCATGATCCAGCGCCGCAACCAGGTCAGATCTTCTGCTTTTAAAGAGGTCTTCTATCAATTTACCAGGAAGATTCCCGCCGGAAAATCCTTTTACGGTTACAGGACTGTGGCATGCGACGGCTCTCGCATAAATCTTCCCTATAATCCATCTGATCCGGGTACACACACCAATTATATAAAAGGCCGCAAAGGCATCAATCAGGCGCATCTGAACGCACTTTATGATATCCAGAACGATCTCTTTATCGATATTGAGCTCCAGAACATCCCCTCACTGGATGAAAAGGGGGCTTTCTGCAGGATGCTTGACAGGCGTGCCGGTTCTGACCGGAAAACCATCTACATCGCTGACCGGGGATACGCTTCCTATAACATCTTTGCCCATGCTGTCCATAACCATCAGCTTTTCCTGATCCGGGTCCCGGAATCCTTTGCAAAAGCGATATGCAAAGATAAAAAAGGCTGGCTGCAGAAGGACGAGGAAGATAACGAAGTGACCATTCATATCGGCCGTTGCAGGAGAAAGGAAAACCGGCAGCTTGAGAATTATCACTGTGTTCCCACAAAGGGACACTATGACTTTATCCCCGCGCGTTCGCGGGAAACGGAAGCTTTCCGGCTGCGTGTCTTAAAGTTCCCGATTTCTGAAAATACTTCGGAATTTATCGTCACTAATCTTCCTGCGTGCGGCTTTTCGATGACAACTGTCAAAGAACTCTATAATCTTCGCTGGGGGATT
>CACZIO010000099.1 GCA_902781215.1 uncultured Lachnospiraceae bacterium | reverse complement strand
TGGATTACAACTCTTATGGCGGGGGCGTAGAACATTTCGTCGTCACCCTGTATCGCTGCCGCTTGTGTGGTGCTCTGCACAAGGAGTGCCGGGGAGATTCCTGCGGAGATCCGGAGGAATATCTTGAAATAACGGACACCGACATTGCAATTGCAGAGCAATCAAACAGAAAGGGAGTTTATGACCTATGACAGAAGTTGAAATTTTTGTCAATTCAACGTGTGCCACATACGCCCCACACGGGGCTTTATTTGACCGGCACTCGACAAAATGAGCTGCATCTGGCATATTAAAAGCCGGAAGGAGCGGGATCATATATGGAAAAGAAAAAGAAATCCCTGGGGGTGACCGTTCGGGTCGCCAGCCTGACCGCTATACTGGTCGCCAGCGTGATCGTCGGGTTCAATGGCTTTCGGATCTATCTTCGCGGCATGATGGACCATTACGAGACCTATCTGACCAGCGTGTTGAACCTGACTATGACCGAGATCGACGCGGACGACCTGAAGGTGTGCATCGAGACCGGCACAAAATCGGAGACCTTTGATCAGACGCAGGATTTCCTGAATCGTGTGAGGGAAACCTTTGACATTCAATACATCTACATCGTCAGGCCGCTGAATGCCAACGACAGTGACAACATGATGAATGTGATGGCCGGTATTACGAAAGAGGAGATAGAGGAGGATGAGGCGTTCTATTCCGTTGCGCTGGGCGAAACGACGGGGACGGACTACTCCCCGGCAGTCGCCGCAAAATACCTGGAGGGGATGGAAACGGACGGCATCACCTTTTTCCGTAACGATACAGAATATGGCGACAACTATACCGGGCAGATCAGGATCTGTGACTCCGCAGGAAACCCGGTGGCGATGCTTGCGGCTGACGTCTCCATCGATGAGCTTTATTGGACGGTTCGGACATATGTGCTCACGATAGGTGCGGAGATCATCCTGCTGATCCTCATTATGATGATGTTTATCTACCGGTGGCTGAAAAGGCGGGTGCTCGAACCGGCAGGGAAGCTTGTCCGGACAACCGGGCAATTTGTGGAGAGCAGCCGGTCAACAAATGATCCCTCGGAGCTTGTCGTGGTGGACCCCGGCATTCATACGGGAGACGAGATGGAGGCAATGTCCATGGCCTTGATGGATATGTTCTCGGATATGAAGCGGTATATGTCCGACCTGGTATCTGTTACCAGGGAGAAAGAACGCATCGGGGCGGAGCTGAGTGTGGCCGCAGCCATTCAGTCGGACATGCTCCCGCGGATCTTCCCGCCGTTTCCGAACCGGACAGAGTTTGCCCTCTATGCCTCGATGAATCCTGCAAAGGAAGTTGGCGGAGATTTCTACGATTTCTTCCTGGTGGACGAGGATCATCTGGCGCTGGTGGTCGCGGACGTTTCCGGTAAGGGTGTGCCGTCGGCCCTTTTCATGGTGATCGCCAAGACCCTCATCAAGAACCGTCTTCAGATGGGAGACAGCCCGGAGGAGGCTGCGCGGATGGTGAACAACCAGCTCTGCGACGGAAACGAAGAGAACATGTTTGTGACCGTGTGGATGGCTGTGCTGGAGATTTCCACCGGCAAAGGACTGGCCGTGAACGCGGGCCACGGGCATCCCGCCATCCGCAGGAAGGGCAGGGCGTATGCGCTGGATATTTATGAACACGATATCATGATGGCTTTCATGGAGGATTACCCATTTGCCCAGCATGCATTTGAGCTGCATCCCGGAGATTCCCTGTTCGTATACACAGACGGTGTTCCGGAGGCCGTTAATGCCAGAGGGCAGGAATTCGGCACAAACCGCATGCTCCGGGCATTGAACCGACACAGGGAAGCCTCGCCGGAGGTGCTGCTGAAGGACGTCCGGGAAGCCATTGACGCATTTGCCGGTGATGCCGAGCAGTTTGATGACATCACCATGTTGTGCATTCAGTATAAAGGGAAGGAGATGGACACGGATGAAGGAATGGACGCTGCAGGCAGGCGTTGATCATCGAGCGTGGCAACCCACCGGATGAAAACCAGTCCCGCCGTCTTCGCAGCACAGGTCGAGGGGGCGGGACGGCAGATGATGCCCTTACGGGCACCCCGCACGCGGAGCGCAAGACTCGCAGGCGAGTCTTGATATCCCTTGCCTGCCGGATGTCTTTATAATGTCATTGGAAAAGTAAAAAAAGATCAGCAGCATTCAGTCCGGAGTATTACACAGCGATCTTTGAATATGCTTATCTCAATACACCATATGTAACGTGAAAGTGATGATGTATGATCCTGTTTCACGCAGATGATTACGGTATGAACAGCGCACAGGCGCAAAGGATCCTTTCCTGCCGCAGCAGGGGATGCCTGAACAGTGTAAGCCTCCTGGTGACCAGCCCGGAGGCTTTTCAATGTGCGTCCATGCTGCCGGGGGATATCAGGTGCCGCCTGCACCTGAATCTCCGGGAGGCTTCGCGGAAAACGATCCCCTGTGGGACGAACGATTCCGGGCGTTTCACACATCACCCAACCGGTCCGGGGAGGCGGAGGCGCTCTGTTCGCTGTCTCCGCACCAGAAAAAAAGCACGCAATCAAAAAACATAAAACATAAAACATCAAACATCATGGCCCTCCTCTTATAAAGATAAAGAAGACGCATGAAAAACAGAGACAAGATACTGAAAAACAGACAGCTGAACAGGCTGGCCGGCAGAATGATCAAAAAAGCGGTCCGCCGGAAGGGGGCCCGCAGCAGCCTGAAGGCAGGGCTGGTCTTTGCCGGATTCGGGGCCGTGATCTACATGAGCAACCGGCTGATCCCCAAAATGGCGGACGACTATGCCTTCTCCTTTATCTGGGACGGGAAGACCAACGGCAACCTGGCCTACGGAAACCACCGCTACAGGCGGGTCCGCACCGTGAAGGACCTGGCCGCTTCCCAGCTGTCCCACTATATGACCTGGTGCGGCAGGACCATCGGGGAGACGCTCAATCAGCTGGTCCTCATGAAGGATGACAAGCGGCTCTATGACTGCGTCAACACCGGAGTCATCCTGACCCAGCTCTCCCTGTGCCTCTTTGCCGGGCGGGGCAGGATCTCCCTGAAAAAGGTCTCTCCCGCCATGGCCCTTATGCTGACCGCGGGATACTGGTTCGGAGCCCCTCACCTTGTTGCCACCTCGCTCTGGACGACAGGCGCCGCCAATTATTCCTTGCCGGGCCTCCTGCAGTCCGCCTTCCTGCTGCCCTATGGCCTCCATTACCATGATGAAAGCTTTACCCTTCCGCGCTCTGTGGCAGCCTTGTCCGGGCTTCTGGCAGGCTGGTCCAACGAGGCGGGCGGAGGCATGGCCCTGGCGATGTCCGCGGCCGCTTTTCTTCACGCCCGGGGCCTTGCGATGCGAGGGGGCCAAAAGCTCTGCGGACCCTTCCCCGTTTTCGCCTCCGCAAATACGCCTCAGGGCGCCGATCTGGCAAGCGGCATGGCCGGAAAGGGCCGGGATACCGGCTGGATGACCTGCGGCCTTGCGGGAGCAGCCATCGGCTATGGCCTGCTGATGCTGGCGCCCGGCAATTTCAAGCGAATCAGGATCGAGAAGGAATACAGCGATATCCTGTCCGCCGAACTCAGCGGATCCTCCATCGTAGCCCAGGAGGATCTATATACGCCGGCCATGTTCCTGCATTATCTGAAACATTCCTTCTCGTCTGTCCTGCTGCGGGAGCTTCCGCTGGAAATCCCGGTCGCCTTGTATCTGATGCAGAAAGACCGGTCGCGGGAGACCACCGCCTATATTCTGGCGCTGGAGGCAGCGGCCTACGGCGTGCCCGGGATCCTGATGCTTTCCCCCCAGTTCCCGAAGAGAGCCGCCTATCCCGGTATCCTGTACCGGCTGACAGCGGCCGTCAAGGCCCTCGACCGGCTGGAGGCCTCCTCCTGGAGTCCCGGCCCTCAATGGAAGAGGCCGCTCGGCCTTGCCGCAGGCGCAGCGGGCGCGGGGCTGCTGGTCAATGTGGCCGCTCAATGGTTTTTACACGCGGATGTATATCAGCAGACCGAAGAACAGATCCGGATCATGCGGGAATCGGACGGAAAAGGAACTGTCAGGGTCCCGGACATCATGTTGTCGCCCTTCTGGGCCCGCCTTGCGGGTGACAGAGGATTGGACGAGGAGATCAAAAAGATCATCCGCTTTGAGGAATATGAGGGAGACCCCTACAATATGGCCGCTGCAGCCTATTACGGTGTGGAAGCACTGCAGGTCTATGTGCCTGAGGACCACCCCTACAGCAGAAAGGATCCAGAGGCCGTAAAAGACCAGATTCTGATGCCGGTGCGGAGCTTCTTTAAAATGCTCCCCTTCGGGCGGCTTTCGAAAAAGCTATTTCCTTTTTCTTCAAGATGCCGTATTATAAAGAGCGATGACGAAACTGCACTTTAAAAAAGGAGATGAGTGCCATGACAATTTCTACACTTCAGAAAGCAAGATACAGCTACAGCCCCAAGCTTCCGGGGATGCTGAGAAACGGCATTTCCGAGATCTGCGTCAAGGACGGCGCACCGACCGAGAGCGTCGCGGACCAGGACAAGATCAAGGCCCTGTTCCCCAACACCTATGGAAAAAATGAGATCACCTTCCAGAAGGGCGCGAACACCTCAACGGCAAAGAAGCAGGTTGTCGGCGTGATCCTCTCCGGCGGACAGGCACCGGGCGGACACAACGTCGTATGCGGTCTCTATGATGCACTGAAGGCGACTGACAAGGACAACGTCCTCCTCGGCTTCAAGGGCGGCCCCAGCGGTCTGCTTGAGGACGATTATATTGAGATGACCGATGAGTTCATCGATCAGTACAGAAACACCGGCGGCTTTGACATCATCGGCTCCGGCAGGACCAAACTCGAGACCGTTCCCCAGTTCGAGATCGCGACCGAGGTTGCTAAAAAGCACGGCCTCACCGCCATCGTGATCATCGGCGGCGACGATTCCAACACCAACGCGGCTGTCCTGGCCGAGTACATGGCTGCCCACAACACCGGCGTCCAGGTCATCGGCTGCCCCAAGACCATCGACGGCGACCTCAAGAACGAGGACATCGAGATCTCTTTCGGCTTCGATACCGCGACCAAGACCTACAGCGAAGTCATCGGCAACATCGAGCGCGACTGCAACTCCGCCAAGAAATACTGGCACTTTATCAAGGTCATGGGCCGTTCCGCTTCCCACGTCGCACTGGAGTGCGCACTGCAGACCCAGCCCAACATCTGCCTGATCGGCGAGGAAGTCGCTGCCAAGAAGCAGTCCCTCTCCGAGATCGCTGACCAGATTGCCGATTCCGTCGAGACCCGCGGCAACAACGGCGAGAACTTCGGCGTTGCCATCATTCCCGAGGGCATCGTTGAGTTCGTCCCCGAGTTCTCCAAGCTGATCGCCGAGATCAACGAGCTCCTGGCAGGCGAGAAGACAGAGGCCTTCAACGCCCTTCCCACCTGGGAAGAGAAATACGCCTTCATCGAGAAAGGCCTGACCGCAGAGTCCATGAAGGTCTTCGCCATCCTTCCCACCGGCATCCAGCAGCAGCTCTTCCTCGAGAGAGACCCTCACGGCAACGTCCAGGTCTCCCTGATCGAGTCCGAGAAGCTCTTCGCCGAGCTGGTCAAGAACAAACTGGCAGAGCGCAAGGCTGCCGGCACCTACAAGGGCAAATTCTCCACCCTGACCCACTTCTTCGGCTATGAAGGCAGATGCGCGTTCCCTTCGAACTTCGACAGCGACTACTGCTACTCCCTGGGCTACAACGCCTTCATGCTGATCCAGTACGGCTTCACCGGATACCTCTCCAAGGTCTCCAACCTCTCCGCACCCGCGGAAGAGTGGGTCGCTGGCGGCATGCCCATCACCAAGATGATGAACATCGAGCGCAGAAACGGCGAGGACAAGCCCGTCATCAGAAAGGCTCTCGTCGAGCTCGACGGCGCTCCCTTCAAGTTCTT
>CACZIO010000098.1 GCA_902781215.1 uncultured Lachnospiraceae bacterium | reverse complement strand
GAGGATATCCGGTCCCTGCGGGAGCTGATCACCTACGGCCTGAAGGGGCTGGCGGCTTATACCAAACACGCCAATGCCCTGCTGCAGGACAATGAGGAGATCGATGCCTTTATTCAGTCCGCTCTTGCGAAAACGCTGGATGACTCCCTCACCGTGGATGACCTGGTCGCCCTGACAATGGAGACCGGGAAATACGGCGTCGACGGCATGGCCCTTTTGGACAAGGCCAATACCGAAGCCTATGGAAATCCTGAGATCACGACAGTGGACATCGGCGTCAGAAAGAATCCCGGCATCCTGATCTCCGGCCATGATCTCAGAGACCTGGAGATGCTTCTGGAGCAGACCGCCGGTACGGGTGTGGACGTTTACACCCACTCCGAGATGCTGCCCGCCCACTACTATCCCGCCTTCAAAAAATACCCCCATTTTGCGGGCAACTACGGCAATGCCTGGTGGAAGCAGAAGGAGGAATTTGACAAGTTCAACGGTCCGATCCTGATGACGACCAACTGCGTGGTTCCCCCCGCGGATTCCTATAAGGACCGTCTCTGGACCACCGGCGCAACCGGCTTCCCGGGCTGCAGACACATCGACGCCGCCTACGGCGAGACAAAGGACTTCTCCGCCATCATCGAGCAGGCAAAGGCCTGTCCCGCACCGACACAGATCGAGACCGGGACCATCACCGGCGGCTTCGCCCACGAGCAGGTCTTTGCCCTCGCGGACAAGGTCGTGGAAGCGGTCAAATCCGGCGCCATCCGTAAATTCGTGGTCATGGCCGGCTGCGACGGCCGCCAGAAGTCCAGAGAGTACTATGCGGAATTTGCCAAAAAGCTTCCCCAAGATGTCGTGATCCTGACCGCCGGATGCGCAAAATACAAGTATAACAAGCTGAATCTAGGAGACATAGGCGGCATTCCCAGAGTCCTCGACGCCGGCCAGTGTAATGACTCCTATTCCCTGGCCCTCATCGCCCTCAAGCTCAAGGAGGTCTTCGGACTCGACGACGTCAATGACC
This sequence comes from uncultured Lachnospiraceae bacterium, assembly GCA_902781215.1. Lineage (GTDB taxonomy): Bacteria > Bacillota > Clostridia > Lachnospirales > Lachnospiraceae > CAG-791. The sequence goes on along the minus strand of CACZIO010000098.1, from coordinate 5,179 downwards.
TGCCCATCGTCTACAACATTTCCTGGTATGAGCAGAAGGCCGTCATCGTCCTCCTGGCTCTCCTCTACCTGGGTGTCAAAAACATCCACCTGGGACCGACCCTCCCCGCCTTCCTGTCCCCCAACGTGGCCAATGTCCTGGTGCAGAATTTCGGGATCGCCGGCATCGGTACGGTGGATGATGATCTGAAGCTTTTCTTTGGATGAGTATTGTGTAAAGGGCTATGAATCCCGATGGATTGGCGGTACAATGTAAAAGAAACCGGACGATTCCTGGATTTTTTGCATTAGGAAGTCTTCTATGACAGTCTTTAACAGGAGAAAAAAGACATTACTTTCAGAAGCAGGGAGCGCAGTAGAAACTGTGCTCTCTGTTTTGCATGCGCGGACAAAAAGACGACAGGATCCCCATGCGAAAAACAGTCATAAGAAAAAGACTGTGAAGGCAGCGGAATTGTTAACGGACAGCTCCGCCGCGGGGGAGCTGTCCGATTTCCAGTCTGCGGGTAAGCAGGAAGCTTTTCGTGGAAAGACCTCTCACCGCAGCCTCTCGGAGCTGCCGCCGGACCTGCGGAATATCATCCGTCTGAACAGAGAACTCCAGAAACTGGACGCGGAAAATGCCTATATCCCGGCCAGCACTTATGGAAAGATCATCGACGCGCGGCGAAGAGACCTGCGCGACCTGCAGGTACTCCGTGAAAAAGGGATGCTGGAGCTTTACTGCCGTCAGTACGGAATCCAGTCGGCCCGCTTTGTGGAGCAGGTGGAGGAGGTCCTGGATCTGTGTGCCGAAAGCCCGGAGGCGGAGGCGTCGATCAAGGCCCGTGTCCAGGACCACAATGAACGCTGGATAGAGCGCGCCCTGATCGATGAAAAGGACTATCTGGACCATGTCCTGGACCCGGTGGATCCGCAGATTCGACTCGACGATGCCCAGCGGCGTATGGTCCTGACCGACGAGGACAACTGTCTGGTCATTGCGGGTGCCGGCGCGGGCAAGACGACCTCTGTGGCGGCCAAAGTCAGATATCTGGTGGACCGAAAGGGGATAAAGCCCGAAGAGATCCTGGTCATTTCCTTTACCAACAAGGCGGTGGAGGAGCTGCGGGCCCGCATTCAGCGAGATCTGCAGATTCCCTGCCCCATCTGTACCTTTCACTCGGCGGGCAACGCCGTCCTCCACATGCAGGACCCGGAGCGGATCAACATTGTGGACGGCAGCAAGAAGTTTTTTGTCATCCGGGATTATTTTCGCGGGAAGATCCTGCAGGATGAGCGTCTGGTCCACAGCCTGATCCTCTTTTTTGCATCCTATTTTGACGCGCCCCTCAATGAAAACGACCTGGAGGCTTTCTTCCGGGGGATCGCGCAGATGCGCTACACGACCATGCGGAGTGAGCTGGATGAGTACTGCGCAGAGATCATGGATGCCCAGAGGAAAAAGAAGGTCACCATCCGCAATGAGATCCTGCGGTCGGCCCAGGAGGTGGAGATCGCCAATTTCCTCTACCGCAATGGAATCGACTACGTCTATGAGCCGGTCTACCGCTACCACATCGAGCTGGCCCGCAAGCCCTACACCCCTGATTTTCTGATCCGGCAGGGAGACCGGGAAATCTATATCGAGCACTTCGGGATCACCCGGGACGGCAGGAACAGCCGCTACGACGCAGAGCGCCTGCAGGCCTATAAGGACGCCGTCAATGAGAAGGTCCTGCTCCATCGCCGACACGGGACAGAGCTGATCTATACCTTCTCCGGCTACGGGGACGGCCGGTCTCTGACAGAGCATCTGGAGGAGGAACTGCTGGCCCGCGGTATCACCCTCCACCCGCGTTCTGACCAGGAGATCCTGGAGAAGATCCTGCAGAACGAGGGGAACCGTTACATCCGCAGGCTGGTGGAGCTGATCTGCCGCTTCATCACCAATTTCAAGACGGACGGCTACACGGAGATGCAGTTCGGGATCATGAAGGAATCCACGGACAATGTGCGCACGAAGCTCTTCCTGGAAATCTGCCAGGCCTGCTATCTGGAGTATCAGAAGGTCCTGCGCGAGCTGCAGGCAGTGGATTTTGAGGACATGATCAACGATTCCGCCCGGGCTCTGCGCGAGTGCGCGGAAATGAAGCAGAGTCTGAACTTCAAATACATTATTGTAGATGAGTATCAGGATATCTCCCGCCAGCGCTTTGACCTGACGAAGGCCCTGCGAGAGGTCTGCGACGCGAAGGTGATCGCTGTCGGGGACGACTGGCAGTCCATCTATGCCTTCAGCGGGTCTGACATCACCCTTTTCACACAGTTTCAGGAAAAGATGGGGCCCGCGGCTATGCTGCGGATCGAGAACACCTACCGCAACGCCCAGGAGCTGATCGACATTGCCGGCAGTTTTGTCCAGAAAAATCCGGCTCAGATCACCAAGACTCTCCACTCCGAAAAACGGATCGAGGATCCCGTGATCATCTATTCCTACGACGCCTCCTATAAACGCCGCGGCATGGACGGCCGGACCGGCGCCAACTACAATATGGGAAAAGCCATCGAGGCAGCCCTGGACCACATCGTCGCTGCGAGAGAGAAAAAGGCAGCCCCGGACAACATTGCATCCATCAGGAAAAAGGACAATAAGCCCATCCACGTCCTGGTCCTGGGACGCTACAATTTTGACGGCTACAATCTGGAACAGACCGACCTCTTCACCTACCGGGGCAAGGGAAAAGGCAGACAGATTATCTCCAATAAATATCCACAGGTCAGGATTACATTTATGACGGCGCACGCCTCCAAGGGACTCGGCTACGATGAGGTCATTGTTATTAACGGACGGGGCGGAACCTATGGTTTTCCCTCCAAGATCGAGGACGATCCCGTCCTTTCCCTGGTCCTTCGCGAGGACCGGACCTATACCTACGCGGAGGAGCGAAGACTTTTTTACGTCGCCATGACGCGCACGAAGAACCGCGTCTATTTTGTGGCCCCTCTGCAGGAACCCTCCGAATTTCTCCTTGAGCTCCTGCGGGATTACAAAAATGTCAGGCTGGATGTCTTTGAGGAAGAGAAGCCGGAGGAAAAGGCTGCTGATAATCCTGCGGAGGAGCAGGAACGACCGGAAAAAAATGAGGAGAAAAAACCTGGCGTAGAGCAGGATCGACCGGAGAATACTGAGGAGAAAAAAACAGTGGACTCTCAGGATCGACCGGAGGAATATCAAAAAGAACAAGGCGTTGAAGAACAAGGAAGGAAAGAACAATTCCTCCACCAGTCCTTTACCGGTTTTGCCGCTGACCGGAAAAAGTGCCCTATCTGCGGCTATCCTCTGCAGCTGCGCTACAAGGCAGCCTACGGCCTGCGCCTCTACATGTGTACGAACGACGCCGAGATCTGCGGCTTTATGACCAATGACCTGCGGGGAGGCCGCATGGCCATCCTCAAGTGTGACATGTGCGCGGACGGCTACCTGATTGTCCGCACCCGCCGCAGGATCGGAGAGGCCTTTCTGGGCTGCACAAACTACAGCAGTGACGGGAAGGGCTGCGGCCGCACCATGGGATGGCCGGAATACCAGCAGAAGATGCGATATGAGCCGGGATACAGGTCATGAGATGAAGCCGGCATGAAAGTGAATGGAACAGGAATGCAAAAAGGAGAGGAAGGTATGGAAAAGGATGGAAGTAAGCAGGGCACTTATACGATCAGGGACAGGGAAGCGCGCAATGAGCCTCGCCCTTCGGAACTGATCGATGGTGTGCTCTATGATATGGCTGCCCCGACCTTTGTGCATCAGCTGATCGCCGGAGAAATTTATCTGCAGCTTCAGAACTGCGTCAGGAGCCACGGAGAAAAGTGCTTTCCTTTTATGGCGTCTGCGGATGTTCGCCTGGACCGCGACGATAACACCATGGTGATGCCTGATGTCTTTGTGATCTGTGACCCTGAACGGATCGTGGGCAGAAACGGGAGATATCTGGATGGCGCGCCGGACCTGGTTTTTGAAATCGCCTCCCCGTCCACCCGTAAAACGGACATGGGTATTAAACTGGAGAAATACCGGAAGGCAGGTGTCAGAGAGTACTGGATCGTCGATTATGAAAAGCGCAAAGTCATTGTCTGGCTCTTTGGAGACGATCCGGATGTCTTTCTGTACGGCTTCGATGCCGAGGTGCCCGTCGGCATTTCAGACGGGAAATGCAGGATCGACTTCAGGGAGATTGTCCGCCAGCTTAAATTTATGCCCGGATGGGAACAGGAGCAGTAACGGGATGCCGATACTATGCTGGTCCCCGATGTCTTTGTCGTATGCGAGTCCGATGAACCGAAACTGAGTGATGAGGGATATATCGATGGAGCTCCGGATCTGGTCATAGAAGTCCTTTCGCCCTCCACCCGGAAAAAGGACATGTTTATCAAGCTGGAAAAATACAGAAATGCGGGAGTCCGTGAATACTGGATCGTAGACCTGCAGAAGGAAAAGGTGATTGTATATCTTTTTGGCGAGGAACCGGATATTGGATTATATGGCTTTGACAGCAGGATCCCTGTCGGCATTTACGGTGGAGACTGCCAGATCGATTTCACGGAGGTGGTGAGGAATCTGAAAATGGCGGAAAGACTTGGCAGGGGTACAAAAGGGGATGGATCTTTCTGACACCGGTGTATATAAGGAGGGCGGCATGTTATTCGGTATGTTCAATCACTTTGCCGAGATGGAGCTCCCTCCCTATTTCATCATCCATATGAAGAAGCAAATGCCCGGTGACCTCCCCACCCAGAAATATGATTTCGAGACCGGTAAGATCGTCTACAGCGGCAGGGTCGAGAAGGCCTACTCCATCACCAATCCCGAGAACAGCAAGGTCTTGAACTGAGCGGCATGACAGGCATAACAGGTATAGCAGGTAATAACAAGTACGGATATATAAATCTGTCATAAGACAAAGAAGCAGCAAAAGCTGTGAAAACCGAATAGAAAATCTTTGGGAAAACAGGAGTCCGGATGCGGCTCCTGTTTTTTAGTTACAGCAGCGATGAAAGTTGGTTACGGCAACGGCAATGAAATTTGGTTACAGCAGCAATTAAACCTTAGATGACAGCAAAAGTAGAACTACATTTTCAGCCCAAGTTCCTTTCTGAAAGATTCTTCTTTTACATGAGCGGGAACATTGCAGCTAAAAATC
>CACZIO010000097.1 GCA_902781215.1 uncultured Lachnospiraceae bacterium | reverse complement strand
CGACGACACCATCTTCCACGGGGCAAACTTCATCGTCGCCCCCACGGAGAAAAACACCGAGGCCGGCATCGAGTGGTGCAGGGGCCTTGGCAAGATCCTAGGCTGCAGGAAGATCTCCGTCCTGACCCCCGAAGAGCACGACGAGATGATTGGATTTGTCTCCCAGCTGACCCATGTCATTGCCGTCAGCCTCATGACCTGCAACGACAACACCCACCTGGTCGACTACACGGGCGATTCCTTCCGCGACCTGACCAGGATCGCAAGCATCAACGAGGACATGTGGTCGGAGCTCTTCCTTCTCAACAAGAAATACCTGCTGCAGCACATGGACGCCTTTATTTCGGAGATGGATGAATTCCGCAGCCTGCTCGCGGAGGACGACAAGGAAGGTCTGAAGGAAAAGATGCGCCTGTCCACCAGGCGGCACGCTTTTTTCATCCAGTGAGGACCCATGTGATCATGCGATTACAAAACAGGCACCGTGATCATATCATCTGACGATTTTACTTTTTGTAATCATTTGATTACCGGACTGCTAAGCAGGTATCTGATCAAGCAGACTGATGAGGCTGTGAGGCTGCCGTCAGGGCAGCCGCCGGTCATGAATAGCTTTACGAACGTATATTATTTGTAATAGAGGGCAGATATTATGAATATGGATTTTAAAAGAAAGCTCGCGATCCCGATGGAGGTCAAGGAGATGTACCCCCTGACCGGGACCATGAGCGCGATCAAAGAAGAGAGAGACGCGGAGATCCGGAAGATCTTTTCCGGCAGGAGCGATAAGCTCCTCCTGATCATCGGACCCTGCTCCGCGGACAATGAGATCAGCGTCATGGATTATCTGGAGCGGCTGGCCGGGATCCAGGAGAAGGTCAAAGACAAGATCCTGATCGTCCCCCGGGTCTACACCAACAAGCCCCGGACGACGGGCGACGGCTACAAGGGCCTGCTGCACCAGCCGAATCCCGAGGACAAGCCCGATATGTTCAAGGGCATCATCGCGACCAGAAAGCTCCACATGCGCGTGATCCGCGACACCGGCCTGACCAGCGCGGACGAGATGCTCTATCCCGAGAACTACAAGTATCTCGATGACCTGCTGTCCTATGTGGCGATCGGCGCCCGGTCCGTCGAGGACCAGCAGCACAGGCTGACCGCCAGCGGAATGGAGGTTCCCGCGGGCATGAAAAATCCCACCAGCGGCGACTACACGGTCATGATGAACTCCATCCATGCGGCCCAGCACAGCCACACCTTTATCTATCGGGGCTGGGAGGCGACCTCCCAGGGCAATCCCTATGCCCACGCCATTCTGCGCGGCTTTACCAACAGCCGCGGCGAACACCGCCCCAACTACCACTACGAGGATATTGTCCGTCTCTGCGACGCCTACGAGGAGCGGCCGGCCCTCAAGAATCCCGCTGTCATCATCGACACCAATCATGAGAATTCAGGCAAGGATCCCCTCCAGCAGCCCCGCATCCTCAAGGAGGTCCTGACCAACCGCCGCTACAACGACCGCGTCCGCCGCATCGTCAAGGGCTTTATGGTCGAGAGCTACATCGAGGACGGCAGACAGGACGTGAACGGCGGCTGCTACGGCAAATCCATCACCGACGCCTGCCTGGGATGGGACAAGAGCGAGCGCCTCATCTATGAAATCGCCGAGGAACTGTAAGAGCATTTCCTGCATTTCCCGTGTCTTATGCCTCTTCCTCTGGAAGCCGGCGGAGAGAACCACCCGGGACGTATCTGACCGGTACATTTTGTACCGGAGAGAACCGTCCCGGGTGGTTCTTTGGTTGGGGGACTTTACAGAAACTTCGCCATGGCAGCGAACAGTCTGTCAATAAAAATGGGTTTCTCCGCAAATTCGTTCATGCCGGCTTCGAGCGCTTCTCTGCGCTCCTTCTCATGGACATTGGCGCTGACGGCTATGATGGGGATGGATGCCTTTTCCGGATCATCCAGCCGGCGGATCCGGCGGGCGGCCTCGAGTCCGTCGAGGACCGGCATCATGAGATCCATGAGGATCAGGTCGTAGTATCCGGCAGGAGATTTCTGTATCTTGTCCAGGCAGACCTGCCCGTCCTCCGCGAATTCCACCTCTGCCCCGGCATGGCGCAGGATCTCTCCCGCGATCTCCCGGTTGACCATGATGTCCTCAGCGACCAGGATTCGCTTCCCGGAAAAGTCAAATTTTTCCATCGAATCCCGGCGCGCCTGCGCACGGTGATCGAGGTATTCGCTGAGCTCCTGAATGTTGGAGGGGGGAGGCGAATCGACGGTATTCCGACGATCTGAGCCGGATATTGCGCTTTCGGAAGGATCCGGCGGTGTCGGCACCGGGCCTGCTTTTGCGGAAACCTCCGGCCCGCCCTGCTCCTGATGTGTGACCTCCATGACGCGGTCGATGACCTGGAGAAGGTATTCGCCCGAGATCTGTATGCTCTCGAGATAGCGCAGGAGGAGGTCTGTGTCCTCGTGGTGGAGCCTGGCCATATTGGCACATCCCAGTATGATGTGGAGAGGCGTCCGTATATCATGGGACATCTCAAAGATCTGCAGGAGTCTGGACGGCTGGCCTCCGTCCTTGCTCTCATGAAGCAGATCGTCCGCTGTGACACCCAGCAGGTCCGCCAGCTTTGGAAACAGGGTGATATCCGGGTAAGAGAGATCCCGCTCCCACTTCGAAACAGCTTTATCCGTGACGTTCAGCCGGTCGGCCAGCTGCGCCTGGGTCATTCCGTTCTGTGTGCGGAGGGAACGGATGTAGGATCCAAAGGTTGTACTCATTCTTTCACCTCCAGTCTGTGTGGTTGTTTTTTCAGGATGTCATCAGGAATACCGCATGAAAAAGGCCTTTTATTTCGTGCAGGAGTTTTGACGCTGGTGACATCTTCTGATGGGTTATGATGGGTTATAGCCTGAGAATTTCTAATGGCTTATAGCTTTAGAACCAAAAGATAGCATGCGGATTCCAGCCCTGCAATCGACGGCTGGTTTACCGAAAAGATCCAGTTTGGGACGGATCTCGATGGTACAAAAAGAACCACCTGGGACGGATCCCGGTGGTACATAAAGAACCAGTTGGATCCGTCCCGGGTGGTTCCGGGCGTTAGACGGTTGATATCACAGGCTGGTTCTCCCAGAGGAGATAAACTACTCCTGTGCGGAGCCGCGAAGACCCGGTATGACTCCGGGTAATCGGGTGATCCGGGTTTCGATTCTGCTTACAGCAGCGCCTTCACGCAGGCCTCGACCTCTGCCATATCGGCAGTGGGCTCAAAGCGGGCGACAACATTGCCCTCGCGGTCAATGATGAACTTGGTGAAGTTCCACTTGATGTCCGGTTTCTTGTCCCAGTCCGGATCCGCCTCACCGAGCATCTTGGCCAGCAGGCCGGAGAGTTCATGCTCACCGAAGCCCTCAAAGCCCTTCTGGGATTTCAGGTAGGTGTAGAGGGAAAGCTCATTTTCGCCGTTGACATCGGCCTTTTTCATCTGCGGGAAGGTCGTGTTGAAGTGCAGAGTGCAGAATTCGTGAATTTCATCGTCCGTGCCGGGAGCCTGGCCGCCGAACTGGTTGCAGGGGATATCCAGGATCTCCAGACCCTGATCGTGATAGTCCTTGTACATCTGCTCGATCGGGGCGTACTGGGGAGTGAAGCCGCAGCCGGTCGCTGTATTGACGACCATGATGACTTTGCCCTTGTAATCCGCGAGGTTCAAATCCCCGCCCTTGCCGGTTTTGATGGTGTAATCGTAGATCATACTAAATATCCTTTCTTACCGTTGGCCCGTCTTTGCGGACCGGAATCGCCTCCGGCATGTCCTGCGGCCCGGAACATCTGCCGGCCCGCCTTCATAGACATGCCCCTTCAATGTGTCTTATTACTTGTTTCCTGACCTTGTTTTCCGGTTCTGTTTTGGAGTTTGACAAATGTGATGCCTGCAAATGAATTGCGTGCAATTTATATAGTTATTATACACTTTCCGCCGTACATTGCAATACAAAAATGACATATCCTGAACCTGATTTGTGTAGAGGCGTGTGCGGATCCCCTCATCTGAACATGCCTGGAAGGATCTGTGAAAAAAACGGGAGACAGGTCCTGGGCGGGGCACCCGTTTCGGAGATGTCTGGAGCGAATCTGTGAAAAAGATGCCGGCGCATTCTCGTGGCCTGGCGGTCGTGTGATTTTTACATAATCCGAAAATCTCTTGATGGACGCAGCCCGGCTGTAGTAAAATCCTTGGTCAGAGAAGAACGCAGCAGGTGCCTTCGGACGATAAAAGCAGAAGGACACTCTCTGCGTCAGATAGAAAAGAAAGGATGCGGAAACGATGCAGGATCCAACGTCACAAAAAGGGTCGCAGCGCCTGAGGGGAACACTGATGATGCTGGCGGCCGCCGTCTGTTTCTCCCTCGGAGGACTGTTGATCAAGCTGGTCCCATGGAGCCCTTACGCGATCAACGGGGTGCGCAACCTGATCGCTGCCTGTGTGATCGGCAGCTTCATTCTGCTGACACATCACCGGATCAAATGGAATTTTACGGTATTCGTGGGTGCGGTCTCTATGGCCGGCGTCACGACGCTTTTTTCCATCGCCAATAAGATGACCACGGCGGGAAATGCGATCGTTCTGCAGTACTCGGCGCCGATCTGGATCATCCTGTTGATGTTCTTGTTTTTTCATAAGAAACCGACCCGCATGGAGGTGGTCACGATCGGGCTGGTCCTGATCGGGATCCTGTGTTTTTTCCTCGACAGCCTGTCAGCGGGCAGGATCGTCGGAGATCTGATCGCGCTGATCTCCGGCCTGTTCTACGCGGGCGTTTTCATGCTGAACCAGTTCGAAAAAGGGGATGCACTGTCCTCCATGTTTTTCGGCCAGCTCCTGTGCGGTGTAGTCCTGTCGCCCACTGTGATACGGGAGACCGTCTTCACGGTGCCTGTCCTGCTGGCGGTATTTGTCCTCGGGGCGGTGCAGGTCGGACTGGCCTATGTCTTTTTCTCGATCGGCACACGCCTGACGGATCCTGTGACCGCATCCATCATCAATGCGGTCGAGCCGATCCTGAATCCGGTCCTCGTCGCGGTATTTTACGGAGAGATGCTGGGACGCACGTCGATCCTCGGCGCTGCCATTGTGGTGGGCAGCATCCTGTTATACCAGTTGGGGGCGCTGCGGGAAACGACCGGGAGAAATCCGGGGAAGAAAAAGCAAGCTGGTCTGGAAACTACTTGAGAGGGACCACACGGGACGGATCCGGACAGTACAAAAGAACCGCCAGAACCTTCCCAGGCGGCAGCAAAAGAACAATGAGAACCGTCCCAGAGGCGGTAGACCCGGTGGTCCATTGAGAAGAAAAAAACAGTCAGCGATAAAGGGACGTAAAAAATGGGCGTATTATATTTCGTCAGGCACGGTGAGTCGCAGTGGAATGTAGAGGACAAGATCTGCGGGGCAACGGATGTCCCGCTGACGGAAAAAGGCCATGAGCAGGCAGTCCTGACCGGACGGTCCTTCGTCGAGAAGGGCTATCATGCCGATGAGATTCTCTATTCCCCGCTGCAGCGGGCGGCGGATACCGCGCGTCATATCTCGGAGATCACGGGTATTCCCTGCCGGGCCGAGCCCCGCCTGATCGAGCAGAACTTCGGGATCTGGGAGGGGACAAGCCCACGCAGCAGCCAGGGCTTTAAGGAAGCAAAGCAGTGCTTCATCAGCTCATTCGGGACCGGGGAGTCCATGTTCCGGGTCGCGCAGCGGGTCTATAATCTGCTGGATGAGCTGCGCGGGGATCCGAAGACCTATGTCCTCGTGGCCCACAACGGGATCGTGCGCTTTGTCATGTCGTATTTCGGGGATATGACAAACGAGGAATTTGCCGCCTATAAGGTTGGGAACTGCGAGATCCGCCGGTTTGAGTTCCCGTCTGAACAGTGAGACGGAAATATGCGTCAGGAGCAGTGACGCAAGTACAGTGATGGGTGAACCACGAAGCATGGAAGAAGACACATCAACAGGCAGGGATCATAGCAGCTTGATCCGACGCGGACATTGATTGGTAAATGGTCCAGGAAAATGTCCGCACCCCCGAAGCTGCATTTTTCTTTTCGGCAGACATGATTCGGCAGACATTATGAATGAGGTAAACAGATGAATCATCTTGAAAAAATACCGGCGCATTCTTGTGACTTCAGTCGTGAGTTAGCCGGTCAACTATTAATTAATATCTTCATCATTTATATGGCGAATCCACATAAAT
>CACZIO010000096.1 GCA_902781215.1 uncultured Lachnospiraceae bacterium | reverse complement strand
TCGCCCATCCGCATGTAGCCCAGGTAGATCCGGTTGTCGATCAGCGCTCGGACGGAAGTCGCCCGCCAGAGGGTCGTTCCGCGCTTGGTCTTGATGCCGCGCTCATTCAGGTAGTTGGCCACCCGGTTGGTGCCGTAGCCTTCCTCAATCAGAAGATGGAAAATCTCCCGGACGATGACTGCCTCATCCTCGTCTATGACCAGGTCTCGCACCGGCTGATTTTTCTTATTGGTTCGGCCCTTGTGCACCAGCTTGTACCCGTAAGGCAGGTAGCCTCCCCGGTACTGGCCATCCTCGATCATCTGCAGGTGCTTGGTGCGTACGCGGATGGAAGTCTTTTCGCTTTCGCCAGAAGCCTGCCAAAACCGGATGTAGTTGAGCAGCTTGTCCACGTGGGTGTCGAAGCGCTGCTGCCCCTCGCGGGTGCTCCAGACCTCGATGCCCTGCTGAACAAACCACTGCACCACGAACGGCGTCTCATCCTCACGCCTGCCCAGGCGGTCGAACATGAAAACCAGCAGGACGTCGAATTCGCCCTTGATGGCTTTCTTCTTGATCTCCACAATGGCATCGCGGTCGCTTGCCGCAACTTTGTAGCCCGAGACGCCTTTTTCAGAGATTTCCTCAACGATCTCCCAGTCCGGATGTGTGGCGGCGTAGTCCCTGCAGGCGATACGCTGCATGGGGATGTCGTCGTGATCCACCTGACCAACGGTGGAAACACGGTAGAGGCATACCACTCTCTTCATTGTCATCACCTCTGTCTGCATCTTGAGTTCATGAGCATTCCCAGCACATCCGGGATGGCGTTTTCATCGCCTTCCTCCGAGAAGGTCAGCTTGACCCTGCAGGTTGGATGTAAGGGCGAAGCGCCAGCTTTTACAGGCGTTTCGGTGACAGTAGTAATCACTCTGTTTTCGCCTTCAGTCAAGTCATTTTCAGGCAAACTTTCAGCAACCCTCGCGCCGGAAAGATGGCTCCTTCTGCAAAAGGTTTTGACAGAATTCACAGACACATGAAGGGCGTCGGCAATGGCCCCGTAACTCTGACCCTGGCTGCGCAGGACGGCGACTTTCTGCTTTTCCAGATCCGTCATTCGTATCACTCCAATCTGAAGGAGTTCTCCTTCAGTGCCTTACGGACAGTTGGAGCGGCGCTTTTCCGGTTTTTCCAATAAAAAAGTTATGGCCTTTTCTGATTATGGCGAAGGCCACAACAAGGTATAATAGGTTGGAATCTTATTGGTTCTGTTGGAAAGAAACATGAATTTTGATACAATGTTACCAGCTGTTACTTTTTTGGTGATGGTAACATGCGACTCAGCGATGGTAACGCGGGCTTAGGCGATGGTAACACGGACTATTATGAAGACCTTTGCGCTAACTGGGCTACCACTTACGGCAAGGCTGCCACACCGGCCTCCCGCACGTAAAGCCGCGCTGGAAAATTTCCTGCTCCGTCTCCATGCCCCATCTTCCCCGTCTTTTCATATCGGTAGTTGCGGATCCACAGCAGGATATCCACCGTGACCATGACGGTATTGATGATATAGAAGATGAATGCGAGATTATAGTTGTGCGCCACGATCTTGCCGCAGATACCGCAGATATACCCTAAAAGGATAAAGCAGCTGAAAAAGATGCTTTTTCCGCCGGTAGACCAGCTTTTGTACATGCGCGCGATGGACAGGGGCCAGGAAATGCCAAAGCAAAGGATCATGATGGTTTCCAGGATGGTGGCAGTATTCATTGAATTCACCTCGTTGTTCAGTTCGTGCGGCATTTTTCCAGCAATCCGCGTTCAGACAGGCTCTTTACCAGCGCATCGCCGATCCGGTCCGGCGTGAGCGCGACTTCCACTCCGGCAGCGCGCAACGCTTCGATCTTGCCCGCTGCGGTACCCTTGCCGCCGGAGATGATGGCCCCGGCGTGGCCCATGCGCTTGCCTGCCGGGGCGGACTGCCCGCCGATAAAGGCGGCCACGGGCTTGGTCATTTTCCTTTTGATGTATTCAGCGGCTTCTTCTTCGCCGCTGCCGCCGATCTCGCCGTTCATGACCACCGCATAGGTATCCGCGTCCGCTTCAAATGCCTCCAGCGCGTCCACGAAGCCTGTCCCCCGGATGGGATCGCCGCCGATGCCCACCACCGTGGATTGCCCGATCCCACGGTCAGAAAGCTGTTTGACGGCTTCATAGGTCAGAGTACCGGAACGGGAAATGATCCCCACATGGCCTTTGCGGTGGATATAGCCGGGCATGATGCCGATCTTACATTCGCCCGGCGTGATGATGCCCGGGCAGTTGGGGCCGATGAGCCTGGTATTGGTTCCCGCCAAATAACGCTTGACCCGCTCCATATCCAGGATGGGAATGCCCTCTGTGATGCACACCACCAGTTCGATCCCCGCGTCCGCCGCCTCCAAGATAGCGTCCGCCGCAAAGCGGGGCGGCACATAGATCACCGAGGCGTTGGCTTCGGTGGCTTTTTTAGCCTCCGCCACCGTTTGAAACACCGGCACGCCAAGCAGCGTCTGGCCGCCCTTGCCGGGGGTAACGCCGGCGGCGATCTTTGTGCCGTAAGATAGCATCTGTTCCGTGTGGAACGCGCCCTGTTTGCCGGTGATGCCCTGCACGATCACCCTCGTATTTCCATCGACCCAGATGCTCATGCCCCGTCGCCCCCCGTCCATGCCGCGGCTTCCACTGCCTTGCGCGCGCCGTCGGCCATATTCTCCGCGGCGATGATTTTTAGATTGGAAGCCGCCAAAATCTGCTTGCCCAGTTCAACGTTCGTTCCTTCCAGCCGCACGATCAGCGGAATGGAAATACCCATTTCCCGGGCGGCCGCCACCACGCCCTCCGCAATGACGTCGCACTTCATGATGCCGCCAAAGATATTGACAAAGATCGCGCGAACGTTTTCATCCGAAAGCAGCAGTTCAAACGCCGCCTGCACCTTTTCTTTGGAGGCGCTGCCGCCCACGTCTAAAAAATTGGCCGGTTCGCCGCCGAAATGCTGGATGATGTCCATGGTCGCCATGGCCAGCCCCGCGCCGTTGACGAGACAGCCGATGCTGCCGCTTAAGCTCACAAAATTCAAATCATATTGGGAGGCCCGGTATTCCCGCGGGTCTTCCTCGTCGGTGTCCCGCAGCTCTTTCAGGTCCGGGTGCCGGAACAGGGCGTTGTCGTCAAAGGTCACTTTCGCGTCCAAACATATGAGTTGTCCATCGACCGTCAGCACCAGGGGGTTGATCTCCACAAGCGAGCAATCCTTTTCCCGATAAAGCCGCGTCATGGAGTCAAGCAGCGATATGAGTTCCTTCTCATTTTCACCGGTCAGCCCTAATACACCGGAAACCTGCAATCCTTCATAGCGCTTGAAGCCTTCCACCGCGGAAACGGGGACACGGGCGATGCGTTCGGGGTGGGTCCGGGCGGTTTCTTCGATCTCGGTACCCCCGTCCGCGGACGCGATGATCACCAAGCAAGCGTTTTCATGGTCGCCGGTCACGCTCAAGTAAAACTCTTTTTTCACCTCCACGGCCGGGGTGACCAGCAGCTTGCGCACCAGCTTGCCTTCCGGTCCCGTCTGATTGGTCTTAAGCCGCATGCCCAACATTTCCCCGGCGATGGCGCGCGCCTCGTCCGCGTTTTCCGCCAGCTTGACGCCGCCCGCTTTGCCGCGTCCGCCAGAATGGACCTGCGCTTTCAGCACGCAGCGGCCGTACTTTTCCGCGGCCGCCGCGGCCTGCTCCACAGTGGCGGCCACTTCTCCCGGGGGTACGGGCGCGCCGTACGCGCCCAGCAGTTCCTTGGCTTGATACTCATGGATTTTCATTGCTTCGCACCTTTTTTCTTTTCGGAACGGGCTGCCGGGGCGTTCCCCTCCCCAGGAACGGCAGACGCCAGCTTCACGCCCTCCGCCAGCGCCTTTAGATTGATCTCCTCCGTACCCCGGGGGATATGGAGCGAGGCGGCCTTCTTTAGTGTCTCCATGTCCGTAATGCCCAGCAGTGCGTTGATGCACCCCACAGCCAGCACATTCGCGGTCTGGGCGCGGCCCACCGTCTCTTTGGCCGTGCGCAGGATGGGAAGGCGAAGTACCCGGTGGCCGTTCAAATTCTCCGGCACAGTAAGGCCCTCGTCAACGAGCACCAGGCAGTTTTCGGGGAGCGCGCGGGTGTAGGTATCCAGCGCCTTCTGGGTCAGCGCCATGAGGAAGGTGGGCTGCTGCACCTTGGTAAAGCCGATGGGATCGTCCGAGATGAGCGTCTCCGCTTTACAGGCCCCGCCGCGCGCTTCCGGGCCATAGGACTGGCTCTGGGCGGTGTATTTTCCTGACTGGACGGCCGCTTCCGCTAAGATGACCGAAGCGAGGATCACGCCCTGGCCGCCGCTGCCCGCCAGACGAAGCTCCATTTTACTCATTTGCTTCACGCTCCTCTGCCAGCTTCTTGATCAGCATATCGTATTTATAAGTAAATTCTGGATACTGGGCATGATGCAGCAGGCCGATGACCAGCTTGTCCTTCAGCTGCTCCGGGTCCATCTTGGCCGCCTGCTCCACCGTGACCCCATGATCCCGCTGCCACTTCATCATTTCTACAGCGTCGCCTTTTTTATTCTTGCGCCCGTAATAGGTGGGGCAGATGCTGGCCACGTCGATAATGGAAAAGCCTTTGTTGCGGATGCCGTCCTGGATCAGGCCGATGGTCTGCTGCACATGGTACGCGCTGCCCCGGGCGGCATAGGAAGCGCCCGCCCCGTAGGCCAGACCCGCGATATCGAAGGAACGGTCCAGATTGCCGTAAGGGGCGGTGGTGCCGTAAGCGTTGGTAGGCGTGGTGGGGCTGTACTGCCCGCCCGTCATGCCGTAAGTGCTGTTGTTCATCACCACCACGGTAAGCCCGATGTTCCTCCGGGCCGCGTGGATCAGGTGATTGCCCCCGATGGCGGAAATGTCGCCGTCCCCAGCGATCACGATGACCTCCAGCTCGGGATTGGCCAGCTTGATGCCCGTAGCGAAGGCAATGGCCCGGCCGTGGGTGGTGTGGATCGTATTGAAGTCCATGTAGCCCGCCGCCCGGGAGGAGCAGCCGATGCCCGAAACGATCACGGTCTGGTTGCGGCTCAGGCCCAAGTTCTCGATGGCCTGCGCCACGTCGCGCATGATGATGCCGTTGCCGCAGCCGGGACACCAGATTTGCGGCAAATGCTCTGGACGCATGTACTTATAAATCAGGTTGGACATTTGTTTTGTCCGGGAAGCCGCGTTTACGTCGCCTGTATTGACTTTCATTTACGCTTCCTCCACTTTCTGCAGGATCTCCTGCGGTGTAATCACAGCGCCGTTGTACTTTCCCACAAAAGCGACGGGGCAGGCACCGCGGGTCAGCCTCTCCACTTCCAGTACGATCTGGCCGCAGTTATGCTCGGCCACCACGATTTTTTTAAGCCCGCCCAGCGCCGCGGTCAGTTCCCTTTCCGGGAAGGGCCAGATGGTGACGGGGCGGAAGATGCCGCAGCGGACTCCCTTAGCCCGCGCCATTTCCATGGCGGTCTGCGCCGCGCGCATGGTGCCGCCGTAACAAACGATGGCCACGTCGGCGTCGTCCATGTTGACCTGTTCGTAACGGACGATGTCCTTGTAGTTGTCCGAAATCTTGTGCATCAGCCGGTACATCAGCTTCTCCGCTTCCTCGGTGGAGTTGGTGGGGAAGCCCGATTCGTCATGGATCAGGCCCGTGATGTTGTAGCGCTGGCCGCAGCCGAAGGGCGCCATCTGGGGGACCATCTGGCCCTTTTTCTCGTTCATATGGTACGGCTTGCGTTTCGGATCGGGAAACTGCACCGTGGGCCGGTTGACGATGGTGATATCCTCCGCTTCCTTCATCTGCATGCCCTCGCGCAAATGCCCGATGATCTCATCCATCAGGAAAATCACCGGCGTCCTGTACCTTTCGGACAGGTTAAAGGCGCGGATCGTCTGGTAATACGCTTCCGTGACCGAGGAAGGGCTGATCACGATGATCGGGTGATCTCCGTGGGTCCCCCAGCGGGCCATCATCACGTCGCCCTGGGACGGGGAAGTTGGCATGCCCGTAGAGGGACCCATGCGCTGCACGTCCACCACCACGAGGGGGATTTCCGCCAGGCAGGCGTAGCCCAAGTTTTCCTGCTTTAAGGAAAAACCGGGGCCGCTGGTAGCGGTCATGGATTTTACGCCCGCCACCGACCCGCCGATGGCGCAGGCGATGGAGGCGATCTCATCTTCCATCTGAATGAATTTCCCGCCCACCTGGGGCAGACGGTAAGCCGAAAGCTCGGCGATCTCGGTGGAAGGGGTGATGGGGTAACCCGCGAACAGCCGCATACCGGCGGCAATCGCGCCTTCCACACACGCTTCGTTTCCCTGCATCAATACGACTTGATCCACTGGTTCGCATCTCCTTCCGGCTCTTCTTCGTTGATATAAATCGCGTAATCCGGGCAGCGAAGCTCGCATTGTCCGCACAGTACACATTCCGCGTCCTTGACGCGCTGCACCTTATCGTTCACGATCTCCAGCGCTCCTTTGGGACAGAACGCCGCGCAGATTCCGCATCCCTTGCACCAGTTCGGGTTCAGGATCAGTTCCTTTTTGACCGTCATAATCTGCCTCCTATACCACATCATTCATATCGATCTATTTTTTTATCGCGTCTTTCTGATAAGTATTATACCTCATTCCAATCACAAATTAAAACAGTTTTTATATCGTAGTTTTCACAAGCATTATTTTGTGATATAATTTCAACGAAGAACAGGGGGCGGTCGAATGAATTTTCAGAACATGGAATACTTCATGATGGCGGCGGAAACGGGCAACATCACCCGGGCCGCTGAACGATTGCACATCAGCCAGCAAGCGCTGAGCGACTGCATATCACGCATGGAATCGGAACTGGGCTGTCGGCTGTTTGAACGCCGGCAGGGGCTGGAACTCACCTACGGCGGACGCCAGTACCGAGCGGCGGTGAAACGGATGCTGGATTTGTACAAGCAAACAGTGGTCATGCTGAACGACATCAACGAAAATATCCGCGGGGAACTGCGCGTCGGCATTTCATACACCCGGGGTCAGGCGATCCTGCCCATGGTGCTGCCGGAATTCGTGCGCCGATTCCCCCTGGTGGAGCTTTCCGTACAGGAGGACAGTACACAGATGCTGGAAAGCCTGCTGGAGCGCGGAGAAATCGACGTGATGATCGGCTTTGCCCCGTTCCGCATCGACCGGGCGGAATCGTTCCCTTTGATGAAAGACCGCCTCCATCTTGTCATCCCAAAGATCCTGCTGCGGGATCGCTGGAGCACCACGGAGCAGATCGAAGCCCGCCTGTCTGCCTTCCGCGCGGATCACGATATCTCCATATTCCGCGATTTTCCTTTCGTCATGCTCAAGGAGGGGGACCGCATCCGCACCATCATGGATCAGGCGTTTAAAAAAGCGCGAATCAAACCGCTGATCAAATTTGAAACCAACAATACGCAGACAGCCATGGCCCTCGCCGCCGAGGGCATCGGGATCGCCGTATGCCCGGAGCTTTACCTCAACAGCAATTATGTGGCTTCAGGCACAGCCGGGTCGTATATCCGCCAGTTGGTCGAGGTATGTCCCCTGTTCGACGATTCCCTTTCAGACACCATCGCCATCGGATACAACAAGGACCGTTATTGCAGCAAGACCGCCGAAAGCTTCCGGAATATCCCACCCCGTTTCAGGGAACTCCAGCGGAAATATGAGAAATTCTTCCGGGAACTGGAACGCGAAGTCCAGAACGCGGAGGGAAGCTCACAAATCACATTCGCTTCGAGGCAGTAGTTTTTTCTTTATGACTATAATGACAAGCTGACAATAGATGCAGGTTCCATTTCGTATGAGTTAAAGCCTGTGGTTGAATCGGAAACTCACCCGATTCGTCGTTGGTCATACAAAACTAACAGTCAACTGTATCTGGAGAATTTTAATCAGCTTTGTTCCTGCCTTCCCGCATTAATCGCCAAAATCCCAGAAGAGGCTTTTTGCACTGATGTTGGTGGCGTTGATTTCAACATCACATACGAGGATGGAGTAAAAGAAAAGAAAAACTTCTGGTTGCCAGGCACGTATTTTGCGGATGCCTTTAACATCATTAAGGCCATGATTCCGTCCTGTGAAGAGGTTCCAGCTGTTCTCGAATGAATAGAATTACAGACCACTTCCAGTCTTCTTATCGTGGCATTTCTTACACAGTGGCTCCCAATTGCTTTGATCCCAGAACAGCCGTTGGTCGCCCCGGTGCGGGACGATATGATCTACCACGGTCGCAGGGACGACCTTTCCCTCTGCCAGACAAAACACACACAATGGATGCTGCTTCAGGAAAAGAGCGCGGGCCTTACGCCAACGGGTATCATACCCACGGGCATCTGCACCGCCACGGAGCCTGTCGCCGCTCCATTCCATATGATCCTTACAGAACACTTGACCCTGTTCGCAGAAGCCCGGACATCCGGGATAGCGGCAGGGTCTTCTTGGTTTATACGGCATTTCACACCTCCTACAGAATAAGCAGCCCACGAGTATCGTAGACGGATTCGCCGCCCTGGTTCTTCATGGCCCTGTCCAGTGCCATGACCAGAGCGACCGCACCGTCGACCTTCTCAGTGGATTTTTCTTTGTCGATTTTCAGGTTCCCGGCAGGATCGGTGCGAACAAAAGCATTGTCCATGTTCCACCGAAGCACAGGGTGTCCGCCGTGGTTCAGCTTCCGTTCCAGCACGATGCGCATCAATTCCTTGGTCGGAGGACTCATATCCCGGAAGCCCTGGCCAAAGGGCACCATGGTAAAGCCATCGTCCTCCAGGGTCTGCACCATCATGGTGGCGTTCCAGCGGTCGTAGGCGATTTCACGAATTCTGAACCGTTCGCCCAACTTCAGGATGTACTGCTCGATGAAGCCGTAATGCACCACATTTCCTTCAGTTGTATGCAGGAAACCCTGCTTCTCCCACTTATCATACATAACATGATCCCGCCGGACGCGCAGCTTCAGTGTATCTTTCGGGAGCCAGAAGTGCGGCAGAACGATGTACTGCTCATCCTCGTCACGGGGCGGGAACACCAGCACCATGGCGGTCAGGTCGCTGGTGGAGGACAAGTCCAATCCGGCATAGCAGGCGCGGCCTTCCAGTTCATACTCATTCACAGCGCCGCCGCATTCATCCCATTTGTCCATGGGCATCCAGCGGATGGACTGCTTCACCCATTGGTTCAGGCGCAGCTGCCGGAACATATTCTCATCGGCAGGCGTTTCCTGAGCCTTTCGGAAAGCATCCCGCACCTTGTCGATGGAGATGGTTTTGTCCAACGAGGGGTTGGCTTTGTACCAGTTCTGTTCATCCGTCCAGTCGGCGTCATCCGGCAGGCCGTAGAGCACAGGGTAGAAGCGAGGATCATCCTTCCTGCCTTCGATGATATCCAGGGCTTTTTGATGAACCTCCCAGCAGATGCTGTTCCGGTCGGTGCCAGCCGTTGTCAGCAGGAACCAAAGCGGCTGCTTCCGGGCGTCGCCGCTGCCCTGGGTCATGACATCATACAGAGCGCGGGTGGGCTGGGTGTGAAGCTCGTCGAAGATGCAGGCGCTGACGTTCAGGCCGTGCTTGGTGGCCACTTCCGATGACAGCACCTGATAGATGCTTCCTGTCGGCTGGTAGACCATTCTTTTTGTAGAAGGAATGATCTTGATCCGCTTGCTGAGCGCCGGTGACTGCTTCACCATATCGACGGCCACATCGAACACGATAGCCGCCTGCTGACGGTCGCTGGCGCAGGAGTAAACCTCCGCCCGCCACTCATCATCATTGCAGAGCATGTTCAGGGCAATGGCAGCACCGAGCTCACTCTTTCCGTTCTTCTTCGGGATCTCAATGTAGGCCGTATTGTACTGCCGCATGGATGGATCATCGTCCCGGACAGTGCCGAACACATCCCGGATGATCTTTTTCTGCCAGGGAAGCAGCTTGAACGGCTCTCCGTGGAATTCTCCCTTGGTATGCTTCAGGCACTCAATGAACTGCGTCACCCGGCGGGCTTTCGCTTCACTGAACATCCTGCCAGCCTCCCTTCAGGACGGATTCCATCGGATCGTCGCTGGCTGCGCTGTCGCCGCTGTTGGCATAGAGCCGTGCCCGGCTGGCAGGCGTCAGGCCAAACTCCGCGCAGAAGGACTGCATGATTTTCAGGTTCTGCATGGCGATGCTGACCTGCGGCACCTGCTGTACATAGCCGCTGGGCGTTTTGAAGATGGTGCCGTGCTGAGATAGAAATTCTTCAGCTTCACGCCACCGGGCGTAGGCCTGGCAGTATCCGGCGAAGGCTTCCATGTCATGTTCGGTGAGAACACCCATGGCAATCAGGGAGGGAGCCAGACGCTTCCATTCCTTCTTTGCTTCCGGCATCAGCCAGGCAGGACACTTCACGTTGTCCTGAGGCGGCGTCGGCTCATCCTTGTTCAGCGGTCGTCTGCCCTTTCCCCGGTCGCCCTCCAGTTCTTTCAGGGCTGTGGGCAGGGGCTTTCTTCCTCTGGTGGCCATCTGGTTTCACCTCCGTTTCTCTTGAAAAGTGTGTTTCTATGGGGACAGTGTCTGGATACTGTCTGGGAAAAGTGTGTTTCTGCGGCACTGTTACTTGCTCACAGCAATGCTGTCGTAGGGCAGTGTCTGCCCGTCCCGCAGCACGGTGATCTCCTGATCCGGGTACTCCAGGTGGAAACGCTTAACAAGAATTCCTGATAAAGGGGCTTATCAGTATTTTGTAGAATATAAGAAATCGGAACCAGAGATATACGTGATCCGGAACGGGGAAAAAAGTACCTATGCGGAAATCAAAAAGGAAACAGAAATCCAGTGAAGGAATTCCGTTTCCTTTTTTTCCTGTATACTTGTTGGGTTATTTCAGGCCGTATAACTGCTTAATGAGATCATCGTCATCAAGACAATAACGCTCTGAATTAAGAAATGCTTTGAGGGTACTGTCCTCGGGAATTGCTTTTTCAATGGCTTCCCGTTTTTGCTCGGTGTCTGCATACGCATAGATGAGGGTAGTTTCGAGCCTTGAATGACCAAGCCACTGAGAAATGAGCGGTAATGCCACACCATTCTGGTAAAGATGCATCTCTGACCAGTGCGTGTTCGGTTTTCCTTTAATCTTTCGCTGACCGGTCTCACGCTTCAACTCAGTCAGAGTGGAAGCGATCTCCGTTATGCTGCTG
>CACZIO010000095.1 GCA_902781215.1 uncultured Lachnospiraceae bacterium | reverse complement strand
GCGGGAGGAAAAGCCGGCCAAAGCCGTTGTCAAGATGGGTGTCCCGCTGATCGCGGGCATGTTCATCATGGTCCTCTACAACCTGGTGGACACGTTTTTTATCGGGCTGATGCGGGACGACTATCAGCTGGCGGCGGTCAATCTGGCTTATCCGGTCATGATGATCTCGGTTGCGATCTCCAACATGGTGGGATCCGGGGCGTCCTCCCTGATCGCGCGGAGCCTGGGCGCCGGTGACAATGAAAAAGCCAATCACACCCTGACCGCGGCCTTTGTCCTGACGGTTGTCAACAGTCTGCTGGTGACGTTCATCGGCCTGGCTCTGTTAGGGCCCATCGTGCGCGGCCTGGGGGCGCAGGACAACACCTTCGCTTTTACCGTCCAGTACGTGCAGGTCATCCTGGCCGGGAGCCTCTTCACCATGGGCAGCTACACCCTCGGACAGCTCCTGCGCAGCGAGGGCTCGGTCAAGTACTCCATCGCAGGCATGATCGTCGGGACCATCGTCAACATTATCCTGGATCCGATCTTTATTTTTCCGCTGGGACTCAGGATCCGCGGGGCAGCGATTGCAACCATCCTGGGCAACGCGGCCGGCACGGTCATATCGCTCCTCTTCTATCTCCGGGGCAAAACGCTGCTCGCGCCAAAGGCCCGCTATATCCGTCCCACGGGAGAGATCCTGCGGGAGATTTTCTGGGTCGGCGTCCCCGCTTCACTGGAGACCCTTCTGACCTCCGCGGCCTACATCGTCAACAACAAGCTGGCGGTCGGCTACGGGGAGCTGACGGTCGCCGCCATGGGGGTCGCGCAGAAGATCCTGTCCCTGGGCAACTACATCTACCAGGGCTTCGCCGCCGGCACCCAGCCCATCATGGGCTACAATTACGGGGCCAGGAACTACTGGCGGATGCTGGATGTTCTCAAGGCCGGCGTCCTCGTGACCAGCGCCACCGAGCTCTGTGTCATGGCAGTCTACGGAGCAGCCGCGCCCCTGCTGATCGGGATCTTCACGGATTCCGCGGTCGTCATCGCGACCGGCAGCCGGGTTCTGCGCACCATCATGTGGATCCTGCCCTTCGTGGGCGCGGTCTCCATGTGCCGCATGTCCTTCCAGGCCATGGGCAAGCCCCAGTATGCCTTCGGCATCACCCTGGTGCGTCAGCTCTTCCTCTATGTGCCCCTCCTGCTCCTGCTCAACCGCGCCTTCGGCTTCGGGGGCATGATCTGGGCCCAGCCCGTCACCGAGGTCATCATGATGGCCGTCTCCATCCTGCTCCTGGTCGGTGTGATCCGCAGGGAGATTCAGGAGAATCGTGAGATACAGGAGATTGCACAACGGCAATGAGGCCCCGGCCCGGCGCTGCCGGGAATGAACCACCCGGGACGGATCCAGGTGGTTCTTTTGTACCAGCCAGATACGTCCCGGGTTCTTCCAGGCGGTCTTTTTTAACGGTTATCCGTTTTTCCAATCCTCGACGTTAAGTCCCTTCACCCGTGAGAACTCCCTCGTATTATTTGTGACGACAGTATATCCCAGAGATCTTGCGTGCGCTGCAATCATCGTATCCCGATCCCCGATTCTCATTCTTTTCGATTCCAATTCGGCGAATATATCTCCGAAATGAACAGCTGCCCGGCTGTCAAAATCAAGGATTCGGATTCCCAGTAAAATCTTCGTGATTGCCAGCCTGTTTTTTTCCGGGTTGGCACTTTTTCGGATTCCATATTCAAGCTCTCCATATGTCACAGCAGAAATGCACAGGTCTTTCCCGAGATGCTCTTTAATTTTGGGATAGATGGGCCATTCAGGATGCCTGACTGCCATGATGATGGCATTTGTATCCAGCATATACATCAGAGATCAATCCTCCCGCCCTCGATCGGGTCTGGCATTCCCTGTTCCAGGAAATCAGTGTCCAGAAGTGCCGCTCCCGCGTCAAACTCTGTGGCCAGGGAAGAAACCGGTGTCAGCGTCACCATGTCTCCGATCTTGTTGATAACCACTTCCCCCACATCAAACCTGTATTCTTTCGGGATCCTGACTGCCTGGCTCCTGCCGCTGGTAAATACTTTTGTTGTAGTCATGATCAACCTCCTTTCTTCAGTCACAGCACAACTCTGTGTCTGTTCAGAAAAACTGTCATCCGGCCCGGAGTGCCGGCTTCAACACTTACTTTTATTTTAAGTATATATCATGCTGTATATCGCGTCAATCTATTACAATCCCATGAAAAATCTTCGTACAGCAGATTTTTTGTACCTCCCGGGACGTATCCAGCCGGTTCTTTTTGTACCATCCCAAGTGGTTCTTCCAAATACAAACACACCGGCAGGGCGCATGGCTCCTGCCGGTGTGCTGTTTTCATAAGCAACCTGTATTTATGAGGAGGGGGCCGGATACCGGCAGCGCACTGAAACAGTGATTCGCTGCCCGGCACCGGTCCCCTTTGAATGAACGCCGGTCCTTCAGAGGCGGAGGACTGCCGTTCCTTTTCAGCTGAGATATGAAGTGCAGATTATTTCATGGCTTCTCTGGCAATGATCATCTTCTGGACCTCGGAGGTTCCCTCGTAGATCGGGACGATCCTGGCGTCGCGGTACATTCTCTCGAGCGGGTAGTCGCGCATGTAGCCGTAGCCGCTGTGGATCTGGAGGGCCTTGTCGGCGACCTGAACGCCGATCTCGGAGGCATAGTACTTGGCGATGGCTGCGATCTTGGTGACGTTCTCACCGCGGTCAAAGGTGGTGGCTGCCTCGTAGATCAGGGCGCGGGCTGCCTCGACCTTGGTCGCCATGTCCGCGATGTACCACTGCAGGCCCTGGTTGCGGGCGATGGGCTTCTTGAACTGCTCGCGGGTCTTGGAGTAGTTGACTGCCAGCTCGAGGGCTTCCTCCGCGATGCCGAGTGCCTGGGAGGCCATGCCGATACGGCCGCCGTCCAGGGATTCCATGAAGTAGTTGAAGCCTCTGCCGGGCTCGCCGACGGTATTGGAAACGGGAACTCTGCAGTCCTCAAAGAAGAGCTCGCTGACGTCCGCTGCGCGGATACCCATCTTCTCCTCGCGTCTGCCCAGGGAGAAACCGGGAGCGTCGCGGTCGACGACGATGGCTGTGAAGCCCTTGACGCCTGCCTCAGGATCCGTGATGGCGAGGATGGTGACGAAATCGCCCTCCTCGGGGCCCATGTTGGAGATGAAGCACTTGCTGCCGTTGATGACATACTCGTCGCCGTCGACGACTGCGGTGGTCTTGATGTTGGCGGCGTCGGAACCTGCGGAGGGCTCGGTCAGCGCGAATGCGCAGATGGCACCCTCGGCGCACTTGGTCAGATATTTCTGCTTGAGCTCCTCGGAGCCGTGCTTGAGGATCGCCATGTAAGCCATGTTCTGGACCGAGATCAGCTCAGCCGTGGAGGCGCACTTTCTGGCTAGCTCCTCGACCACGATGGACTTCTCCATCATGCCCAGGCCCAGTCCGCCGTACTCCTCCGGGATGCCGATGCCCATGAGGCCCATCTCGCCCATCATCTTGATGATCTCGGGATCAAGCTTCTCATTCCTGTCCATCTCGGCCGCGCGGGGCTCCAGCTCGTTCTTTGCAAAATCACGCACCAGCTCGCGGATGCTTTCCTGCTCTTCTGTATAAATGAATCCCATAATCTGTAATCTCCCTTCTGAAGGAGCCGCGGGGACGGTTCTCCGGCCCCGCATCTCCTGACTATGTCTATGAATCTGCTTTGTTTATGCTATGAATTGGCGCCAAGTGGACGGTTCTCCGGCCTCGCGGCTCCTGATGGTTCTGTTTGTACCGGGAGAACCGTCCCAGGTGGTTCCGCAGTCTCAGCCCCGGGAGGGACCATAGAACCGTCCCCTTGGTTCCCTCAGGAATGAGTCAATCTATTACGTCCCTTCTGACTCATTTCCACTCGAAGACGCCGCGGTTGAGGACGGGCTTGCCGGTGTTCTTGTTCATGAAGCGGAAGTAGGCCTTGTGGTCGTCGATCTTCCAGACCTGGAGCTGGACGGGGGTACCGGGCAGCAGGGGGCTGGACATCTGGGCGGCCATGCGGGCAGCTCTCTCGGGCTCGCCGGGGATGAGGTATCCGACCAGCATGCGGCAGGAGAAGCCGAAGGAGCACAGGCCCTGGATGATGGGCTCGTCGAATTTCATGTTCTTGGCGTACTCGGGATCGACGTGGATGAGGTTGGTGTCGCCGGTCAGCCTGTAGAGCAGATTCTGGGTCTCGGTAACATAATCGTCCTCACAGTAGTCGGGCTCGCGGTCCGGGATCACGACGTCGCTCTTGGGCATGGGCTTGCCGCCGAAGCCGCCGGCCTCATGGAAGAAGGTGGTGGAGTAGTTGGTGCAGACTGCCTGGCCGGCCTCGTCGCGGACCAGGACCTTGGTCTTGACGACCGCGCCCTTGCCTTCGCCTCTGTCGTAGACGTCGACGATCTCGTCCTGCCACTGGAAGGTGCCCTTGATAGGATCGACGGGCTTGTGCCAGATGATCTCGTGGTCCATGTTCAGGAACGCGATGGTGGGCTTGATGATCTCATCCGCCAGCATGGAAGCGGGCAGGGGCATCCACTGATAGGGTTTGACGTTGACAGTGCCCCAGTAAGGGATGGTGCCGTAGGTGGGGATGGCCTTGAGATATTTCTCATAGGTGTACATCAGGTCTTTCTTCTTGGCGCCGACGGCCAGTGCGTACAGGGCGATGTCACGCCAGTTGTATTCCATGTAGCGGGGCTCCATTTTCTTGCCGATCAAAAGTTCATCAAGTTTCGGGACTGCCATTGTAATACCCTCCTTAATCTGATTATCCTGTCTGAAATAGTATCGGTAATTCGTCCAAAGTGTCCTGCGTCCATCCGGTATGCAGGCTCCTGTGTCCTGCGGTGCCTCTGACAATTGTTGCTGACCACGGCTGCCTTTCTGTTCCGAGCTTTCCGGTACAGTTCTGCAGTGCTGTGATCATCTCTGACTAAATATTTAGCAAGTGCCGTGCCAATCTCTCCCATTCCCTCAAATAAATGTGCAGAAATTGCATTTGCGTTTCTAAATCATCGCTATACAGTATTTCCCCGTGAGGTTTCACCCCCTTTCATGCTCTTCCCTCGGGCCTTCCACTCGAAAAGAGGAAGCGGAAAGGCTTTCTGCCGGTCTGTTTCAACTCTCCGCAGACTGGTTTTGTTGAAAAAAGACCACACCCGTCCCTGACCGCTTCATTCGACGTGTCATTTTTGCGACAATCATCCCATAGGCCTGTGTCATTTTTTCAACATCCCTATCGGGAATTCTTGTTTTCAGGCTGTGTAAATTCTATAATGTAAGGGATCGCCGTCGCGCAGTGTCTTGCTGTGGAAATATCTATTGAAGATTTTTCTTTCCGCGGCTCTGCCGTGGGATTGTAACTGCCCGGCATCGCACAGCGGCACGTGCGCCGGCCTCGAAATTTCATGAACGGGGGGAATGTTTGAATGGATGATCATTTCGGCAGCAGGGTTTTGGAAAACCTCTTCCAGTACTCGGATGACGGCTTTATCGTGATCGATGAAAAGGGCATTGTGCAGGATATCAACGAGCAGTATGCCTCCTATTTTGCCAAGGACCGGTCGGAGATCATCGGGCATCCCATCGAGGAGACGATCTCGACGACCTCCATGTACGATGTCATGGAAAAAGGCCTGATCGATAGCCGGGAGGATGTCTACCTCCAGTCCTATGTCGGGGACGACCTGAACCAGGCGTCCGGCCTGCACCAGGCCCAGGAGATCCGGATTCCTGCCCTGCGCTTCTGTGTCTACGACGAGGACCGGAACCTGCTGGGCGCCGCTGCCCAGATGAAATTCCCGGACCGGGCGGAGGAGATCTCCCGCAAGTACAAGGAAGCGGAGCTTGACTACTATAAAGAGAGCTACCAGGACAATGTCTTTGCCAAGAGCGGGTTTGAGAACATGCTGGGAAAAGACCCCAAGATGATCCGGGTCAAGCAGATGGGCATGCGGGCGGCCCGCAGCGATTTTCCCGTACTGATTACGGGCGAGACCGGCACCGGCAAGGAGGTCATGGCCAAATCCATCCACCTTGCGGGCAACCGAAAAGATAAGCCCTTCGTCGCCATCAACTGCGGCGCCATCCCGGAAAACCTCCTGGAGTCGGAGCTCTTCGGTTATGAGGGCGGGGCCTTCACCGGCGCCAAGCGGGGCGGCAAGCCCGGCAAGTTTGAGCAGGCCAACGGAGGGACCATTTTCCTGGACGAGATCGGCGACATGCCCCTCCACATGCAGGTCAAGCTCCTGCGGGTCCTGCAGGAGGGCGAGATCGACCGGGTCGGCGGGTCCGCCCCCATTCCCGTCGATGTCCGCGTCCTGTCCGCCACCCGGCGCAATCTTCCTGAGATGATGGCCGAGGGAACCTTCCGCGAAGACCTCTTCTACCGCCTGGCCGTGGTCAATATCCAGACGGTCCCCCTGCGGGACTGCCCCGGCGACATCCTCCAGCATGCCTACCACCATCTGGACCGGCTCAACCGCCAGTACCGGACGCAGATCATGCTGAGCGAGTCCGCCAAGCACTGCCTCCTGCTCCACCCCTGGCCCGGCAACATCCGCGAGCTCCAGAACGTCCTTTCCAGCGCCTATGCCATGTGCGACGGCGACCTGATCGAGCCGGAGAACCTTCCCCAGCGGATTGCCCGGCTGACACCGGACGCGGGCATCGGCACGGCAGGTGCAATGTGGATAACCGGCACGGCAGTCACAAGGGGGGCGGCAGGGGCTGCGGAATCGGCAGATACCGGACAGATTTCCAATCAGGCTGACGGCCGGAATCAAGGCACTGCGCGCGGCAGCTCCCGTGCACATGGGGCGGCTTCCGGCATTTCTTACGGCAGCTCCTCCTCCCGAGGCCTCGTCAGCCCTGACTCTGCCCTGTCCCTGAAGGAAAAGGTCCGCCGCTATGAGATGGCCCTGATCCGGGAGGCCCTGGACAGCTGCAACGGCAGCATGGCCGAAGCCGCCCGCCGCCTGCAGGTGGAGCGCAGTCTCCTCTATAAAAAGATGGAAAAATTCGGGATGAAGTGACCTGCATTCCGTCGTATCCAATACGGAGCGGCGTGAAACATACCTGTCAAATGAAAACGAAAAGGAGACAAGGGCGAAACATTTCCGCCTTTGTCTCCTTTTATTTGCAGATTCACACGGTAGCCGTCACGAGAATGCGCCGGCTGTCTTTCAGCGGCCTTACCCGTACTCCGCAACAAAGCGGAACAGGCGGTCATTGCTTTTCCGGTCATAGGCCTGCCAGGGCTTACCGCAGCCGGACTCCTGTTTTGACATAGTTATATGAATAATGATGAAATATTCGTTGCACGATCCTTTCAGCTCAGCGGTCCTTTCTCCTGCACCCATCTGCGCAGCAGAAAGGCGCAGAAATACGGAAAGCTGAAGATATCATTTTCATGCCCTATATTTCCTGTGTGCAGCTTGATGCCGTGACGGATATCACCGTATCGTTCACTGCGGATCAGAGTCTTCAGTGATTTTGCCTGATTGGAATTGGCTTTGACCTCTACAGGCAAAAGCTCGGAGGCATTTCGGATAAAGAAGTCCTCCTCCAGTCTGGAATCCTCTCTCCGGTAATAATACAGATCATAGCCCTGCTTTCGAAGTGCCTCCGCGACAAAGTTCTCATACAGGGCCCCTTTGTATGCTCCCAGATTCCGGTTTGCCCGCAGATCAACCTGCTCTTCATCGTCCAGCATAGACACTAAAAGCCCCGTATCCGCAATATAGAGTTTGTACTTTGTCTCGTCGTAGTTTCCCCTCAGGGGAAGTTCCGGAAACTGCATGCAATAACAACGATTGACAATACCCGCGTCAGCAAGCCAGTCAATGCAGGCAAAATAATCCTTGAACCTTGCCCCCTTCGCCACCTTGGAAATCTGAAATTTACGGTTTTCCATACCCAGCTGCGGAACGATACGATTGAATACATGCAGGATTCGGGCCTGGTCCAGCCCCTCCGCATACTTCCGTATATCCTCCCGGTAATCCTCCACGATCTCCCGCTGGGTAGCGATCGATCCCTCAAAGGTATCCCGTTCGATATAGTCCCGGACAACTGCCGGCATCCCTCCCAGAATGCAATAGTCAGTAAACAGTGCATTATGTGCCTGTAGAAGCAAAGGAGAAAGCGGTCTTTCCTCCAGCATGTCTCCCAGAAGCTCCTCTGTATCGCCGGCGCGGTTCCGAGCCCATAGAAATTCCTCATAGTCCATGGAATACATGACATAATCCGTCTTGTTTCCCACACTGATGCTCTCGATCCTCTTATATTGAATTCCAAGCAGGGAGCCGCTGCAGATGACATCAAAACGGCCATCCTCCCGGAAAAACTTCAGAGATGTCGCAATTTCCGGGAATTCCTGGAGTTCGTCAAAAAACAAAAGTGTTTCTCCCGGAATGAACCTCTTCATAGGATCAATACGGGAGATATTGCGCACGATATCCTGCGCCTGATATCCGTCTGAGATGATCGTTTTATACTTCGGTTCCGTCACAAAATTGATTTCGATAACACTCTCGTAGAATTCCTTTGCAAATATCCGGATTGTCTCTGTCTTTCCAATCTGCCGGGCTCCTTTTATGATCAGAGGTTTGCGCCCGGGATCCCTCTTCCAATCACGCAAAAAAGCATCTGCCTTTCTTTTTAAATATGTCATTTTCCCCTCCGGCTCCGAATACTGCAACACAGCCTGCCCCGGTTGCAGATACCATCCTTTCTGCGGTTCCGTTCACTGATCAGCATCCAGTGCCATGATTTTACAAAAATCGGAGCGTCTTTTCAATATTTTACGCAAAAATATGAGTGTCTTTACAGCAAATTCCCGCAATCCTCTCATTTAACCTTAGATCAATGTAAAAGTAGAACTACATCGATCTGTTCATAACAACATCTGTGGAAAACCGCAGGCTTTCAACATAATATTGTGCTTTTGTCTAG
>CACZIO010000094.1 GCA_902781215.1 uncultured Lachnospiraceae bacterium | reverse complement strand
ACGGGTGATCAGCTCTTTGCATCTGTCGACAACCGCTGTCCTCGCTTCATCATCGATCTGCGCATTCACAACAACGGCTAACTCGTATTTACCCATTCTTCTACCTCCTTTTGGTCTCTGGCCCCCGGTGCGCAAAAGCAGCGCTCCGCTTCACACGGGAGCAAGGAAAAAATAATATTGTGGATTGGTCCCACGGAAGAGTATCTTAACATAATTCAGAGTGCGGTGCAAGAGCTGTTTTGTCCGCAGAGCCCTTATTTTTTACCCGGATCCGCCTGCTTTTTGTATAGGAAGAGGTACATAATCATCCGGTCCTCCGGGAAGGGCCGGAAACCCGGTCAGTTTTCCCGGTTGTCGAACCAGGCGAAGATCCCGCCGTCGTCGCGGCGGCCGTAGCTGCAGTTGACGCTCATGCGCGGGATGCGGAGGGAATCAGCGGGCAGGTCCAGGCCGTCATCCGGTGTCAGGTAGAGGACCTCGTCATGCCTCAGGCCGAAATTACAGGTGCAGAGGGCATTGCCGGCATTTTCATCATGAACGGCACCGGGTGTTTCCGCGGTGCCTGCCGTCTCATTTCCGCTGCCGTTGATCCGGACAGACTCGCCGGGGAGCAGGGTCTCCTTCGGGAGGCGGAACATCTGTAGATGGTCCGGGTTGTCAGAGATGCAGTAGCGGCCAAGCCCGACGGACGTCGTGCCCGCATTGCAGAGGCGGATCCAGTCCTGTCTGCCGGCGGCAGAGACCTCCGCAATCACGAGGCGTTCCCCTTCGACGGGCACAGCCACGGCGCGCACCGTACAGGTCCCGTCCTGCAGAAGGGTACCGTCTGCGGTCAGGGCAGCTGTACCGTCGGGATCCACAGACGCCGCCTTCACCTTCTGCCCGTTGACCTCCCAGTGGTCAAAGCGCCAGCCCGGAGAAGGCGTCGCGGTGTAATGAATGGATACGCCCGGGTAATAGTCACAGGCATACCGGTCCCCGGGCGCCAGGTACATGTTGTTCCAGGTGACAGAGACCCCCTGTGTGGCTGACAGCTCCATCTGATAGCGGCTGGTCAGGCCGAAATAATCGTGCAGGTCCGCGCGGAGCATGTCGTTGTAGGAGGCGGCCTCCGTCTGGGCCGCCTGGAAATCCGCCTCGATGAGCTCCATGTATTCCGGGGTAAAGAAGGCCCGGTACTGGTCTTCATTTTCCAGGTAGGACGACTCCAGGCAGGTCAGGACATGCTCCGGCTCAAAGGATGTGTTCATCAGATCGCAGAGGATGGTGATAAAGCGGTCGCGGTATTCATCCGCCTCCATGACAAAGCGGAATGGCGATTCGTAACCGCGATAGATATTCTCCATCATGGAGACGAAGCTGTCTGTCCCGAAGGATTCGGCAAGCGACGGATCTGTGTTGAAGGCCTTGTCCGAATCGTAGATCATGAAGCGCAGGCGGCCGTCGGTGTAGGGGCGGGCGGGATCGAAGTCTCCTGTCCAGCGCCAGGCCTCCACGTTGTTGCGCGGCCAGTCAAGATTGTCGTCCAGGCAGTCGAAGGCATAGAACAGGAGGAAGTCGTCCATGTCCACGGCAGCCTCGAGCGCCCTGCGGTTTTCCTCTTTGGTCAGGTCCGCCTCAAAGAGGGACAGAACATCCAGTTTCCTGAAGACACTGACATCCTTTCCCTTCTTTTTTTCTATGTGCTGTGTGTCCGGCAGGTCAAACCGGTGGGCAAGGTAGGAGCTGCTGAAGGTGGGCGAGAGCTCCGCGAGGGTATAGAACTGCCCGTTGATAAATACGATTCCGGCCCGGGGCTCGGTCACAATGCGGCAGCCGCTGTCGTTGGCGAGCTTTGCCACCAGGGATTCACGGAAGGTGCGGGGGACCTGGCTGCGGGCGCGCAGGCGCAGATGACTGTACCGGCCGACATGGGCGGCATCGCCCGCCGCCAGATCCGGAAAAATATCCAGCTCCAGTTTCTCCTCTTCCCCGCCGTAGGGGGAGCCGAAGGCGAGGTTCAGTGCCTTCTGGTCCAGCCGCCTGGACATGCCGCCGGAGACAGAGACCCCGGCATTGCAGTCTGTCAGCAGACTCCCCTCTCCGTCAAAAACGGCCACATGGCAGGCCCGGGTCCATTCCTCCCCCTTCTGCATATAGTTGCCGTGATAGATGGACTGACCGTTGTCGTCATAGTCCCTGCCCGGTACAAGGATCCCGCTTTCATAGTCATAGAGGCCGGCAGGATCCGTGTCAATGCAGACGACATAGGCGCCGCCGCATGGAAAAAGGCCCTTTCCCAGGCAGTAGACGGCGTACTGGGGATCCGTCGCCTCCTCCCCGGAGCAGATCCTGGCGCGCAGGGTGCATACAGTCCTGCCGGAGGCGGGATTGCCGGAGGCATAGTCGGCTCCCGGATAATAGCCGGCGCCGGCTCCTGCATCATCCCTGTCCATGAAGACGGACGCAGCTGCTTCCGGCGACAGGTGGATGGGACCGTCATAATGCGGGGAAGCGAGGGTCGGATCCGTTCCGTCGAGGGTGTAACAGATGACGGCGTCCTCGGGCAGGAGGCCCGGCGCCTCGATCTCCACATCGATCTCCGCATCGTAGACGCCGCTCCCGCAGGAGAATGTGATGGGGCGCTCCCCGTGTTTTTCCATATATTTCTCCAGCGATTCCGGCGGTCTGGGCCGCCCTGTGAAAGGCAGGAAAAGGAAGAAAAAAAGGGTAGCTGCCAGAACAGCGACCCTCAAGTTGACAGGTTTGTGCTTCATTTGCGTGTTTTCTCTTCTTCCGCGATATGCTCTTTGATCTGTGTCGTGCTGATTCCCTGCGTGTAGGGGAAATATTCAATACTGGCACCAAGCTCCGCAAACTGTTTTTCGGTCCGCAGGTAACGCTCCGACCCCTTCCAGTCGTCGCCGGAGAACAGGACGTCAAAATGGAATTTCTCCAGGGCAAGCATTTTGTCATTGGTCGTCTCGATGTCCACGAGGACAGCGTCATCCACGACCTTCAGTGCCTTGAGGATCCTCACGCGCTGGTCCTCCGGATATACAGGTTCCTTGTGTTTGTATTCCCGCACATAGGTATCGTCACACACGCCGACAATGAGAATGTCACACATCGCCTTACAGCGCTCCAGAAGATTGAGGTGTCCCACGTGGAAGACATCAAAGACACCGCAGGTATAACCGACATGATATTTTTTACTCATTTTCAGTCCCTCCCTCATTGATCTGTACAGTCTCCGTATAGGGATGATCCGGGTCCAGGATGGTGCCGGTGTGGAAGGCAGGAGCCTGGCGCGGCGTCATGTAATCCTTGTATTCTTTGGTCAGGCGCGCATCATAGCCGCCCGGTGCGGGCAGGGTGGTGAATTCAAAGGGCAGGTACACCGTCTCGTCGAACCACTCCCTGCGGAACATATGCTTTTCCTTGCCGCGGGAATGGGATACAAAGCTGATGGTATGATTGTCCGTATCATTGTATCTGGCACAGAGCTTCTCATACATGGCATACATCTTTTTGACATCCGTGACCTTGTAGAGCCCGTCCGTCAGCACGCGGAAGATCTTTCCCTTGAGCTTGTGCTCGGCATCCCGGGTATAGCCGCCGTACTCGATCGTCCGCCAGAGGGTCCGGACCATGGCGAGATGGATCTTCCGGGTCTTCTCATCATCCGGAAGGATATCGAGCGGGAAAATATCCACAAAGATTCCCTTGTTATAGGGGCGGTTCTTTTCCTGCGGCAGATAGGCGGTCGTCTCACTGTTGCGCAGCTGCGCGTGCGGGCGGATCAGGCCCTCGTCCCTGTACATATCCTGATAAAAATAGGGATGCCGGAACTCCTTGTCCGCCACCTTTTTAAGCAGCTCATAGTCCCGCCGGAGCATGACGATGTCGATGTCGTCATCCCAGGGGATGAAGCCCTTGTCGCGCACCGCCCCGAGCAGGGTCCCGGAATCCGCGAAATAGCGCAGTCCGTATTTTTTGCACACAGTGTCAAGCTTGTGGACAAGGTCCAGCTGGACCGCCCAGACCTTCTTCATTTTTTCCGTGACGGTGTATCCCTGACGCACTTCTTCTTTCAGGAACTCATCCGGTATTTCAATCTGTAAACTGACCATATCTGATATTCTCCTGACTCGCACACGCCGCGCCGGTTTTGATCTGTCTCCGGCATTTTTCTGCCGCGCGCTGCGCCGGTCCTAATTTGTCCCTCTTGTTCACCTGACCCGCGCAGCGACGGTTTTCGCTTTTTGTTTTATTTCTCGTAGCCCACCAGGAAGGCCCTGGTGTTGATGTCGACGGTCTTGGGCGGAACCTTCTCCTCGATGACCTTGAGCCACTCCTCGCGGCTGAAGTCCATGTGCTGCGCGGCCAGGCCGAGGACGATGTTGTTAAAGACACGGGAGTTGCCCAGCTTCAGGGCCTCGTCCATGGCATCGATCCGGTAGACCTTGTGGGTCTTCTCGAGATTCTCGATGATGTTCTCGGGGTAGCTGGCGGCCCCCATGACGACGCTGATGGGATCGATGCGCCAGTCGTTGACGATGAGGACGCCGTCCTTCTTGAGGAAGTTGGCGTAGCGCATGGCCTCGAGGCGCTCGAAGGCGATCAGGACATCCGCCTGGCCCTCTTCGACGATGGGCTCGGCGACGGACTCGCCGTAGCGGACGAAGGTGACGACACTGCCGCCTCGCTGGGCCATGCCGTGGACCTCGGAAACCTTTACTTCATAGCCGGCGTTTTCCATGACGCCGCCAAGGATGCGGCTGGTGAGCAGGGTGCCCTGCCCGCCGACGCCGACGATCATAATATTTTTAGTCATAATTCAATCTCCAATCCCGCTGCACTGCATCCGTGCGTGTGTGCAGGCTGCCGTTTTCATTACATGCAGCATTGATCTGCCTTATCAAACTGCATGCTGCTGCTCCCCGACTGCACACAGGGCGTATCCGGAAGCAGCCGCACTGTTTTTGCAGCATCTGATCAGGCCTTGACCTGTTTGAGCGCGCCGACCTTGCACATCTTCATGCAGAGGCCGCAGCCGTTGCACATGGTGGCATCGATACGGATGCTGCCGTCCTCATTCTTTGTGAGGGCGGGGCAGCCGGGCTGCAGGCAGGCGCCGCAGTGGACGCACTTGTCCGCGATGGGCTCGACCTTGTAGGGGTGTACTTCGCTCTTGAGCAGAGCGCAGGGCGCCTGGGCGATGATGACGGACAGCTCTTCCTTCTGAGTCTCTTCCTTGAGCACGCGGGTCAGCTCGTCGGTGTCGAAGGGATTGACGACCTGGACGTTCTGGATGCCGATGCCCTTGATGAGGGTCGGGAAGTGGACGGCCGGGACGGTCTCGCCGGACAGGGTCTTGCCGGTGCCGGGATGGTCCTGGTGGCCGGTCATGCCGGTCGTGCGGTTGTCAAGGATGATGACGGTCCCGTGGGACTGGTTGTAGTACATGTTGACCAGCGAGTTGAGGCCGGTGTGCATGAAGGTGGAATCACCGATGACGGCGACCCAGTTCTTGATGTAGTCGTGGCCCTTGGCCTTCTCCATGCCGTGGAGGGAGGAGATGCTGGAGCCCATGCAGACGGTGGTGTCGACCACAGCCAGCGGTGCCAGGGCACCCAGGGTGTAGCAGCCGATGTCGCCCGCCGCGTGGAGTTTGAGCTTTTTGAGCACGGAATAAGTCGCGCGGTGCGGGCATCCGGGACAGAGAATGGGCGGACGGGGCGGGATCTCGGGAACCGCTTCGAGCTGCAGATCCTGTTTGAGCACGCGCTCACGAAGCATGTTGGCGCTGTACTCGCCCTGGATGGTGAAGAGGTCCTTGCCGATGCAGTCGATGCCCCAGGCGCGGACCTGCTCCTCGATCACGGGCTCGAGCTCCTCGAAGATGTAGAGCACGTCGACCTGTTTCGCGAAGTCCTCGATCATCTTTTTGGGCAGGGGATTGCACATGCCCAGCTTGAGGATGGAGGCATTGGGGCAGGCTTCCTTGACGTACTGGTAGGGAATGCCGTCGGTGATGAAGCCGACCTTCCTGCCGTCGATGGTCATGTCGCCCATCTCGACCTTGTTGAAGGGCTGGCTGCAGGCCCACTCTTCCATATCCTTCATGCGCTGCTCGACGACCAGGTGGCGCTTTTTGGCCATGCCGGGCATCATGACGCGCTTGAAGGGATCTCTTGTATATTCTTTGTCAGCGGGCTCCTCGCGGTCGCAGAGCTCGACCTCGCACTGGGAGTGCGCCAGGCGGGTGGTAGTGCGGATGATGACCGGCGTGTCGAATTTCTCGCTGATCTCATAGGCATATTTCATGAAGTCCTTGGCCTCCTGGGAGTCCGCGGGCTCCAGGCAGGGAACGACGGCGGCGCGGCAGACGCGGCGGGTATCCTGCTCGTTCTGGGAGCTGTAGAGGCCGGGGTCGTCGGCGACGACGAAGACGAGGCCGCCGTCCGCGCCGATATAGGACACGGAGTAGACCGGGTCCGCGGCGACATTGAGGCCGACCATCTTCATGCAGGCCAGGGAGCGGACGCCTGCGAAGGAAGCGCCGATGGCGACTTCCGCGGCGACCTTCTCATTGGGGGCCCACTCGGCGTAGACGCCGGGATATTTGACAAGTTCCTCACTGATCTCGGTACTGGGGGTTCCGGGATAGGCGGAGGCGACTTTCACGCCCGCTTCCCAGGCGCCGCGCGCGATGGCGGCATTGCCCAGCATCATTTTTTTCTCACTCATAGGTAACCTCTTTTATCTGTATATTTGAATTGCGACTGTTGTATTGCCGTCGTCTCAGTCAGGACCACCGGCTCAGCCGGTGGCCTGCTCCACCCCTATAAGGGGTTGTTTCCTGCTTGCGCCCGGAAGGCGCACTGAGGGTCTGCCAACTGCAC
>CACZIO010000093.1 GCA_902781215.1 uncultured Lachnospiraceae bacterium | reverse complement strand
GAGCCGGACGATTTACCTGCTCTTCCCTATAAGCTTCGCCAAGTACATCTAAGACTCCGCCCTATTCACTCGCCAGAGAGGTGCAGTCCTCAGTCCTGATTGTCGCTCCGTCAACAAATAAAAATCCTGAACTCCAAAAGATGTATGTCGTGAAGGCCCGTCCCAACAGCGCGACAAACCCGCATTTGGTGAATTGCGTACAACTGATTTTTTCCTTGACATCACTAATTTCCGGTGATATTATCACACAAAGCCTGTTAGCACTCTCCCAAATTGAGTGCTAACAACATGGCTCCTAAAAATTCAGTAAACCGCCATTCATACCCACGGCAGGCATGCAGACCTGACTGCGGGCGAGTGTTCTATATTATGGAGGTAAATTAATGACAGTTGTACCCGTCTATAACGTGGTTGTCGTCCCCGATGCCAACATCTTCTTCGGGATCGATGCATATAAGAAAATGACCGGCCGGGCGCCGTTCGAGGGAGAAAAGGTCATCCTGATGATGCTGCGGGCCGACGACAGCAGGGAGGATCTGGAGAAGGACAGCTTCTATCCCATCGGTGTCTCCGGCGTGATCACGGAGGTCAATGCCGGCGGCTATCTTGTTGTCCGCACGCACGGCCGTGTCCACTTCGACGAGATCACGGTCTACAGCGACCACACGATCGAGCTGGCCGTGACCAGGAAGTCCGACGAGGACGACCTGGATCCCGCCTATGAAAAAGAGCGCCTGGAAAAGCTTAAAAAGGTCGTCGTCGAGTATACATCCCAGTTCCAGTGGGGAGCGCTCACGCGCGCCTATGCGGAACAGTGGACCAGCATCGGCGAGATCGCGGCGATCATGTCCCCCTGGCTCAACATCACCAACGAGGAGCGCTATGCCCTGCTGGAGGAGGATTCCCGCCTCAAAAGAAGCGAGGCCATGGAAAAGATCCTCTATGAAAACCTGGAACTCTTCCATGTCAACAATGAAGCCAGGAACGCCCAGGAGGAGGGCTATCAGAAGGTCTACCGCGAGCAGGCCATCAAAAAGCAGATCGAATATCTGCAGAAGGAACTGGACGAGATGCATCCGGAGAACATCACGGATGTGCGCCGTTTCCAGGTCAAGATCGAAGAGTCCGGCATGAACGAGACCGCCCGCAAGGAGGCGGAGAAGGTCCTCAACCGCTACAAGCAGGAGGGCCAGAACAGTCCCGAATCCGGTATGCTCTACGATTATCTTGATTTTATCACCGGACTCTCCTGGAAAAACGAGGACGCCCAGGAGATCGACCTCGACGAGGCGGAGGCGGTCCTGGAGGAGGATCATTTCGGCCTGAAGAAGGTCAAGGAGCGCATCATCCAGCAGATCGCCGTGATGAACCTCAAAAAACAGCAGTCCGGCTCCATCCTCTGCTTTGTCGGCGCCCCCGGTACCGGCAAGACCAGCATCGGCCAGAGCATCGCCAGGGCCCTGCACCGCAAGTATGCCCGCGTGAGCCTGGGCGGCGTCCGCGACGAAGCGGACATCCGCGGCCACCGCAGGACCTACATCGGCGCCATGCCCGGCAGGATCATGGACGGCATCCAGAAGAGCGGCGTCTCCAATCCCGTCATGGTGCTCGATGAGATCGACAAGCTGTCCGTCTCCTACAACGGTGATCCCGCCAGCGCTCTGCTGGAGGTTCTGGACCCCGAGCAGAACAACACCTTCACAGACCACTATATGAACGCGCCCTACGACCTGTCCAACGTGCTCTTCATCTGCACGGCCAACACGCTGGAGACCATTCCCGAGCCCCTGCTCAACCGCATGGAGGTCATCCAGTTCCAGGGCTACACCGCGACGGACAAGCTCCAGATCGCCAAGCGCCACCTGCTGCCCAAGGCCATGCAGACCGTCGGAATCGAGCCGGACAACATCGACCTGTCCGACGATGTGATCCGCACCATTATCTCTGACTACACGCAGGAGGGCGGCGTCCGCGGCCTGCGCAAGCGCCTGGAGACCCTCTGCCGCGCAGCGGCGGTCCGGATCGTCCGCGGAAAGGGAGAGAAGGTCGTTGTGACAAAAGAAAACCTGCGCGACTATCTGGATATGCACCCGGTCTATCACAAACAGGTCCCTGAGAAGGCCAATCCCGGCATTGTCACGGGTCTTGCCTGGACGGCTGCCGGCGGCGAGATCCTCTACATCGAGACCCTGCTGACCAGGGGCAAGGGCGAGATCCTGATCACCGGCCAGCTCGGTGATGTCATGAAGGAATCCGCCCGCATCGCAGTGACCCTGGTCAAATCCCTCTTCCCGGAGCAGGCGGAGGCCTTCGAAGACCACGATCTGCACATCCATGTGCCTGATGGCGCAACGCCCAAGGACGGCCCGTCCGCCGGCATCACGCTGACGACCGCCCTCTCCTCCCTGGTGACCGGCATTGCGGTTCCCCCCAACATCGGCATGACCGGTGAGGTCTCCCTGCAGGGCGGCGTCAATCCCATCGGCGGTCTTCCCGAGAAGCTCCTCGCCGCCCAGCGGGCCGGTGTCAAAACCGTCTTCATCCCCGCCGACAACGTAGATGACCTGCGCGATGTCCCCGAGGAGGTCAAGGAAACACTGGAGATCAAGCCCGTGTCCGAAGTCCGCGAGGTCCTTGAGGCCCTGGGGATCCTGCTGCAGTACTGATCTCAATCAGGCCGGCGGAGTATTCCTGCTGACAAAAACCTGCGGACCGCCCGCGGCTTCGATCTGCGAACAAAAGAAAACCTGCATGCTGCTGACAGTTGACAGCGGCATACAGGTTTTTTCTTGTCGTTCCGACCGACTTACCTTTACATTTGACACATTGTTTTTGCGAAGGGCTTAAGCAGGAAGTAGAACCTGCGCCCTTTTTCCTTGCCATAGTGCTTCTGGAGCGCATAGCGAAGGGAATTCAGATTGTTGAGCTTTTCTCTCACACTCAGAAGAAATTCAGAAATGTCCGAAGGGTACTCACCCGCGCTGTCGCTGCGGGCAAAAATGATCTCACAATAATAGGAGAACTTCTGTTTCAGGTCCGGTTTCAGATCCGGGAGGCTGCGGGTATTGTTGCGGATGGAAAGATAGATTTCCTTTCCCTGATCCCCGTAGAAGGTTGCGAGCTGATTGTGGAGCTCCGCGAGATTGTCGGCACCGATACAGGCGGCGATCCGTGCGATCTCCTCATCGGAGGGTGCTGAAGAGGGATCGACAGGTGTCAGCGCAATAAAAGCAGGCTGACCGGCTTCCGGCTGCGCCTTGCTTTCCTCATTGTCTGCGGCCTTGTCTGCATTCTGCTTCTCAGACTTTGCGTCTTCCTCTCCTGCCTTTCCGCGGCCATCGCCTGCCGGGGCATCTGCCTCTGCATTCTGTTTTCTGGAGGAGGACCTGGATCTGCGGGACCTGGATCTGCGGGATTTGGAGCGGTGCTGCGCTTCAGGAGCGGCGTCCTCTCCGGAATTCTCCGCGCCCTCCGGATTCTCCGAAGCGGCGGTATCCGTGTCTGCATCTTCTTCAGCCGCATCCGTCTGTGCGCCGTCCTCTGCCGCTTCCGACACATTTACGTCGTCAGCTTCCGGGTCCTGATCGGATCCATCCGGTGCAAAAAGGACAAGCTGCTCGGACTCTGCGTTCACAAAATAGTCCTCGCCGTCTGCTGTGTCCTCTGCCGAAGAAATATCTTTTGCAGTCAGACCTTCTGCAGCCGCATTGTCCTCTGCTGACCATACATCCGCATAGGCCTGTACGATCTGTTCCTGGCGGGCGGCCTGCTGTTCAGCATCAGCTGCAGGCTCCATTTCCACAGTCACTGCAGACTCAATGTCCGCAGGCAGTCCGGATTCAGGATCTTCAGAATCGGATTCCTCCTGGAAGTCCTGCGCCTCGAAGTCCGCATCCGCAAAAGCATCCTCTGCGGCTTCTTCATCCATTTCTTCAGCGGCAGCAGGATCATCCGTGTCGTCATCCGCATCTTCATCAGCGCTGAAAACTTCTGAATCAGTGACTTCATTGAGCGCTTCGTCCTCAGGCTCGTAGTCATCTGTCTCATAGTCTTCTTCCGCCGCATAGACGGAAACGGCAGACTGCAACTCCTCCTGGTCGTCCCGCGCCGCGGACTCCGCATCGCGAAGGTTGGTCCTGGACGGCCTTCCGTCAGGATCCTGGGCCTTTTCAGCATGCCAGGCGTCCACATGCGCATCGTGCTCCGCGTCATGCTCGACCGCCGTGTAGCGGCGCTCCGGCACAGCAGATGCATTTCTGCGCTCCTCGGAATGTCCTGCGGAAAGATCCTCCCGGATCCTTCTCTCCAGATTTTTTGCTTCCTTCCCTGTAATGCGTTTGACCGATTTCTTCCTGCGTCTCCAATACTTGACCGCCGCGTCGAAACCTGTGTCGTTTGTCACGATCACAAATCTGCCGTCTTCATTCTCACAGATCCTGTAGCCGAGTTCCGATACAAGCTGGAAATCCAGTGCGTTCGTTCCTTCATAGCACTTGATGAAGGTCACGGCCCGGTTGGACTCCTTGAGCCGGATCAGACTTTCGTAACTCATGTGAGGACTGTTCCTGGTATAGAAGACGATCAGCTCGGTTTCCTCAGCCGGCAGTTCCAACAGGGGGATCCAGAAATCCCCGACGTTTTCGCTGTCGATTAAATACTGTACTGTCATACACATTCCCTGATCGGTCGGAACAAAACAAAGTAT
The DNA here is from genome assembly GCA_902781215.1 of uncultured Lachnospiraceae bacterium. Classification (GTDB taxonomy): domain Bacteria; phylum Bacillota; class Clostridia; order Lachnospirales; family Lachnospiraceae; genus CAG-791. Next base: position 2,323 of record CACZIO010000093.1, on the reverse strand, counting down.
AGCACAGGTACAGGAATTCGTGCAATCCGCAAAACACGAAGTGTTTTTCCTGTAGCGAAGTTATCATTCATACTGCCTCAAAGCACAGGGCATCAAAAAAAGATGCAGACCCCGGCAGGAATCCGCATCCTTCTTAAACAAAAAACAATAATCTCTTTTAATGACTGTTTTTGAGCTGTACCTGTACATGGGGGAAGGGGATTTCGATCCCGGCCGCGTCGAAGCGCAGCTTGACCTGCTCGGTGATCTCCCATTTGGCCTTGAGGAAATCATCGGAAGGCACATAACAGTAGAGGCCCATATTGACCGAACTGTCCCCCAGACTGTCCACAAAAATGCTCACCGGCCGGTCCTGCAGGACATATTCGCATGTATCGCTGATCTCCTGCAGAACTTTTTTTGCCTTCAGGATGTCGGAATCGTAGCTGATGCCCGTGATCAGGTCAAGCCTGCGGACCGGATTCTCCCCGCAGTCCGTGACAGCGCAGTTGGAGATCTGACTGTTGGGAATGGTCAGCACCCGGTTGTCCTTGGTCGTGATGGTCGTATAGACAAGCCCGATCACCGATACTGTGCCCTCTCCGTAATCACAGACAATGTAGTGGCCCACCCTGAAGGGATGGTTGAGCAGGATCAGGATCCCGCCCGCCACGTTGGCCAGGCTCCCCTGCAGGGACATGCCGATCGCGATCAGGGCCGTTCCGAACACGGTGATGATGGAGGCCGTATTGACGCCCAGCTGCCCCAGGATCATAAAGATCAGGAAGGCCCGCATGCTGATATCCAGGACGGAATCCAGAAATTTGGTGAGTCCGGCATCGGCGCTGCGTCGGCGCAGGGCCCTGTCCAGCATCCTGTGCATCAGCCGGATGATCTGCCTGCCGACCAGGTAGATCACGATGCAGACAATGATATTAAAGGCGAGCTTCCGGATATCCGGCAGCAGCCCCTCCAGCATGTTCCTCAGATTGGTGATCGTCAGGTCCGAGGGCCGGATCGGTTCGATCTGCTCGATCTGTTCCGCCGCGCTCTCCACCGCCGTACTGAAATCATTTTCCAATATCCACCTCTTCCAATCCCGTATCAGGTATTACATCCCTTGATCAGGCACCGATCGCTTTGCGGATCGCCGCCATCAGATCGCTGTATTCCTCAAAGGCGGGAATATCCGGGTAATCCCTGCGGATCTGATCTGTCGTGCGGAACAAGAATCCGTCTTTACCCGCCTGGATCATGGCCAGGTCGTTGTAGCTGTCACCGATGCCGATCGTCTCAAAGCCGATCGACTGCAGCGCCTTCACGGTCGTATACTTGGAGTTGGCGACACGCATCTTATGCCCGGTGATCTCACCGTCCGGTGCCACGACCAGAGAATTGCAGAACAGCGTCGGCCAGCCAAGCTTTTTCATCAGCGGCTGCGCAAATTCTGTAAAGGTATCACTGATGATGACTGCCTGTGTGATGCTGCGCAGCTCATCCAGGAATTCCACGGCGCCGGGCAGGGGATCGATCTTCGCGATCGTCTCCTGGATCTGCGGCAGCCCAAGGCCATGCGCATGCAGGATCTCGCGGCGGAAGGCCATCAGCTTGTCATAATCAGGCTCATCGCGGGTCGTCCTCTTCAGCTCCGGAATCCCCGTCACCTCGGAAAAAGCGATCCAGATCTCCGGTACCAGTACACCTTCCAGGTCCAAACATACAATATGCATAATCAATTCCTTTCTATAAACTTCTATTTCCCGAACCTGGCTTTCAGTCCCCTTACAACCTTCTGCCCGGCTGAGAGGGCCCTGACGATATGGTCCGCAGGAATATGCTCCCGGCATGCCCGCAGCAGGGGCTTTGTCTCCCTGCCCGCCGCAAAACGAAAGGATCCGTTCTGCCTGGTCTGCACCTCAAACCTGGGCAGCCATTTCCCGCCCATCGCGACATCCGCGACGATCCAGGTTACCTCCTCCCATGGGATCTGAATATAGTTTTCCACATTGCGGTCGTCATAAAACTCGAAGGCCTTATCCCCGACCAGGATCCTGCCATACTGCTGGATCCCGAGAAATAACGTTGCCTTGCAGACATATTCCACTTTCGCATTCAGTGAGTCAGCCATATATCACTCCCGTATGATTTGTTATCAGCAACATTAGTAATGGTAACATGCAGGGGTCGTTTTTTCAAATATAAACTAATGGTGACAAATGCGGGTTGATCGCGCTGTTGGTACGGTCCTTCACGACATACATCCTTTGGAGTTCAGGATTTGTTCGCATGGAAGTACTACGGCTTGCTTGTGCTCAGAGCGGGCCGGGTCAAACTCGTTTTCCGT
>CACZIO010000092.1 GCA_902781215.1 uncultured Lachnospiraceae bacterium | reverse complement strand
CAGACCCAGAAGGTTGCGGATCAGGCTGGCCAGAAAGGCAGCCGCAAGTCCCCACCAGGGGCCCAGAAAGACGGCGCAGAGCACGTTGACCAGGTGCTGCACGGGCGCGCACTTGGAGCCCAGGACAGGGAATGAGAAGGTGGAGCCCACGACGGCCACGGCCGCCATCATTGCTGTCAGAGCGATTGCTTTGGTGTTTGAATTTTTTGCGTTTTTCATCCGATCTTTTCTCCTGTTTTGTCAGGAAGCCGCGTCGGATCAGCCGAATTTCGTATAGTCTCCCTCGATGGCAAAGGCATGATTCATCGGTCCCGCGCCTTTTCCCAGATCCAGCATGGCCGCGAGGGCCCCGGAAATGTAATTTTTGGCGTACTGTACCGATGTCTTCAGGTCATGGCCCTTGGCCAGGTTGGAAGCGATGGCGGAGGACAGGGTGCATCCGGTCCCGTGTGTGTTGGGATTGTCGATCCGCCTGCCCTTGAACCAGATGGCCTCGCGGCCGTCGTAGAGCAGATCGTTGGCATCGTTCAGGCGATGCCCGCCCTTGCACAGAACAGCACATCCGTAGCGGTCAAAGATCACACGCGCGGCTTCCTCCATTGCCTCCGGCGATGTGATGCTTATGTCCGCCAGGACCTCCGCCTCCGGAATATTCGGTGTGATCACCGTCGCGAGAGGCAGTAATTCTTTTTTCAGAGTGCCGATCGCTTCCTCGCTGATCAGACGGGCGCCGCTCGTGGCGACCATGACCGGATCCACCACGATGTTCTTTGCCCCGTACTGCCTGAGCTTGTCCGCGATCATTTCGATCAGACCGGAGGATGAGACCATCCCGGTCTTCACTGCATCCGGAAAGATATCCGTGAAAATACAATCCAGCTGCTCTGCCAGGAAGGCAGGTGTCACCTCCATGATCCCTGTTACGCCGGTTGTATTCTGGGCAGTCAGGGCCGTGATCGCGCTCATGGCATAGACGCCGTTGGCGGTCATGGTCTTGATATCTGCCTGGATGCCGGCGCCTCCGCTGGAATCACTTCCCGCGATTGTTAATGCTGTTCTCATTTTTATCCTTTCTCCGCCTCCCTGAACCACATACCACGTGCGGCGTCTTTCTTCTGCACGTCAAGATTTCAAGGGCCGCATTCCTGTGTTCCGCAGTCTTCGGGCGGTGACGCATTAATTTTGTAGAGCGACCAAAGGTGGTGCCCCCGGTTGGCCGCTTTTGGTTGAGATCCGGAATTCCGTTTCTGCAGCAGAAAAACGGGATGCCCGCAGGCATCCCGTCAGAAGCGTTCGAAAAGAACCGAATATGCTGTACACGGCTACCTACGTTGGCATTATCCAAATCAGGCGATATGGGTCGAGACATTATCTCCTCTCAGCCGGCCTGCGCCAGCTCCCCAGCGGTGCTTATTATACAATGTGTCCTGTCAAAAAACAACCGGCATAACAGCCGCATCTGCATAAAAACAATTTTTTTGGTATTACTGCACTTCCACGAGCTCGATGCGGAAATTGAGCTCCTTGCCGGCCATCTCGTGGTTGGCGTCCAGGGTGATGGTGGCCTCGTCCTTGGCCGTGACGGTCACCGGGAAGGGCTGGCCGGTCACGCTGCGCAGAAAGACGCGCTGGCCGACGCTCAGATCCTCGGAACCGGGCAGCTGACCGATCTCGATGGTGACGATCTGGTTGGGATCGGGCATACCGTAGGCCTCCTCGGGCATGAGGTGGATATCGACAGTCTGGCCAATCTCCATGTCGGCGACGGCCTGGTCAAAGCCGCGGATCATCATGCCCGCGCCGCAGATGAACTCCAGGGGCTCGCCGCGGTCATAGGAAGAGTCAAACTGGGTGCCGTCGTTGAAGGTTCCCCTGTAGTGGACCTTGACGTTTTTGCCCGCGTTTCTGCCCTCCAGCAGGATCTGCGGGCCTGCGCCGCATCCGCCGCCGCAGCAGCCCTCACTGCTGCAGCCTTCCTCCTCACCTTCGCCGTGGCCGCAGCAGCCTTCCTCACCTTCGCCGTGGTGGCCGCAGCACTCTTCACCTTCGCCGTGGTGGTGATGGTGGTCGCAGTTGGCACCGGAGGAGACGAGCTCCCCCCTCAGGTAGGCGTCGACTGCTTCGTCGGCGCTGCCCTGCGCACCGGCGATGACCGTGATCCCGGCCTGCGTCAGCGCGTTCATGGCACCGCCGCCCAGGCCGCCGCAGATCAGGACGTCGATGGTATTGTCCGCGAGGAGGCCTGCCAGGGCGCCGTGACCGATCCCGTTGGATCCGATGACCTGACTGGAGACGACTTTGCCGTCCTCGACATCATAGACCTTGAAATTCTCAGTTCTTCCGAAATGCTGGAAAATATTCCCGTTGTCATAGGTTGCTGCAATTTTCATGTGTAAATGGTTTCCTCTCTGTATTTATTTTTCACTCTCAGATGTTTGTACCGCGAGACGGCCCAAACATCTTGTGATCCTTCACCGTTTGGCACCCGCGAAGCATGTGCTGCCTCCGCGAAAACGCCTCATACACATGCAGAGCATGTGTTGCCGCTCTTACGAGCGGCATAGACGGAAAGCCTCGAGCCATATCCATCAGGCTGTGTCATAATCCTATTCCAGCGGCTCGCCGCATTTGGGGCAGTAGGCGAAGTCCTCGTCGGTCTGATAGCCGCAGGCCCGGCACCTTCTGACCATGCGGGCTGCGCGGCCCGCGCGGGCGATCTGCAGGTCCGTCTGCCGGATCTCCACCTTCTCTCCCCGCGCGATCCTGGCACCGACCTCCGGGTCCAGGGAATAGACTGTCCCGCAGCAGGACATCTCCACGTAGTACTGCCGTCCCCAGCGAAAGCAGGGAATGAAAAAGAGCAGCAGCTGCGTGAAGGTCATGAAAACCTTGTACCGGCCGTACTGGCCGCACCGGGCACAGACCACAAGCTGGTCATGGTTCAGGTCCTTCCGGCCCTGCGTGACGCCGATCATCAAAAACATGCGGGTCCTCCTCCAAATGCTCAATTCTCTTCCGGGCCTTCCGGACCGCCCACAGCTTCCGCCCGGCGGCCGCGGCCGCTGCCGCCTGCCCTCCGGCAGCCGCTTATCCCGGCGCAGTGCCTGGAGTCATGATGGGCAGTCAGTCGACGATAGGATTGGTCAGTGTGCCGATCCCGCCGATCTCGCAGGTGACTGTGTCGCCGGCGTGCAGGAATTTGGGCGGGTCAAAGCCCATGCCGACACCGCTTGGCGTACCTGTGGAGATGATCGTGCCGGCGCGCAGGGTCATGCCCCTCGACAGGTCCGAGATGATGTGGTCGATGCCGAAGATCAGCATGTCCGTGGTGCTGTCCTGGCGCAGCTCCCCGTTGACTCTGCAGCGGATGGGGAGTTTGGGCGGGAAGGCGACCGCGTCCGCCGTCACGATACAGGGACCCATGGGCGTATAGCCGTCCAGGCTCTTGCCCAGATACCACTGGGTGTGCCTGGTCTGGAGATTGCGCGCGGAAAAATCGTTGAGGATCGTGTAGCCGAAGATACAGTCCGGCACGTCCTCCGGCGCGATGTTCTTCACATCCCGTCCGATGATGACGGCGAGCTCCGCCTCATAGTCCAGCGAGTCGACCAGGTCCGCATTGGCCGGCACCGGGTCTCCGTCGCCGGGCGAGTGGTTCACGCGCTTGGAAAAATAGACGGGATAGCGGTCCCTGGCGGAAAAGGCGTCCTGCGCATAGGCGGCCGCCTCCTCGGCGTGCTCCGTATAATTGAGGCCCAGGCAGATGATGTCCTGGAGCGGAACGGGGATCGGGGACAGGATCCTGGCCTCTTGGCCGGCGGCGAGACCGGGAAACACCGGCATACCGCTTCCGCTCTCGACAGAAGCCGGCCCATCCGTTCTGTCAGCCGCATCCTGTACAGAATTCTGTACAGGCCTGCCGGCCCCTGCGGCGCCCTGCGCCTGTTCCTGTGCCGCCCTCTCGCGCACCTTATTGATGGCAAGGTCGAAGGCCGCTGCCATATCCCGCAGGACCTGCATTTCCTCCGGCGTGTGCTCCGCGATCAGCGTGTTCATGTCCGGATACGAGATCCCGGTCTCCGCGACCGGCAGGATCCTGGATCCGTCATCGCTCAATAGACCGACTTCCTCTCCGAAAAAGGAAAAATGTCCGCCGTCCCCGGGCGCTTCGTCCCCGCGCATGGGGGCACCGACGCCGAAAAGCGGCATGACCGGCACATCCTGACTGCCCGGCTCCGCCTGCGCTGTCCTGATAAATGTCACAAGCTTCATATCTGCCTCCTGTTCCGACCGACGGCCTCACCGTTTCCCGCGCATCGATACCGCGCATTGATCAGCGGATCCCCGCGTCGCAGATGCACTGCATTTCCGACCGATCCGGCCCATAGCGCATAATCCTGTATAGTGTAGGGCAAATCAGCAAAAAGCGCAAGGAAGTCAGGAAGAGTTTGACACAGAATGTTCACAAATGTAAAATATAGGAGTTTAACATCAATCCGAAAATACAGTTCCCGGCCGTCCATAAAAGGGCTCTATAATAGAGCTCTGCCGGCTATTCTGAAGGAAGTCATCCGTCATTGACCGGAGGTTTATTTATGAAGATGAACTCTGCTTATCAAAGATTTGCGACACGACTGTCCGCCCTGGGCCTGAGCTGCCTGCTGGCAGCCGGCACGGCGTGCATCCCTGCCGGGGCTGCCGCACCGCATCTGGATACGTCCGCCGTCATCGCGGAGCAGAAACCGCAGCCGGCCGTCTCCTCTGCCAAATGGAAAAAGGTCGGGAAGCACCTGCGCCTGAGATCCTCCAGCGGCAAGTACAAAAAGGGCATGGTCAAATACGGCGGAAAATACTATTATTTTGATTCCAAGGGGAATCTGAAGACCGGTTTTGTCACGCATAAGAAAAAGACCTATTACGCCAGCTATGTCAAGGGCGCAAAGGGCAAAGGCCAGATCCTGACCGGCCTGGTCTATATCTCCGGCAATTACTATTATCTGAATCCCGCCTCAAAACCTTATCCCGGCGCCGTGTCCACCGGCTTTCAGACCATCGGCGGACGCCGCTACTATTTCGACGGGAAAGGACGGATGCTCACCGGCTGGATCAGCATCGGCGGGAACCGCTATTATGCCAACCCGGGCACGACCGGTAACCACGGAGCGCTTTTGACCGGGACACAGATTGTCAATGGCGTCACATACCGGTTTGCTGCGGACGGGCGTCTCGAGGGCACTGTCCCGGCTGCTGCGCCATCAAAGACAAATACAAATACTGCGGCCAACATCCTTATGACCACTTTCCGGCCCATCTACCAGTACCCTGAACTGCCTACCGGGTGCGAAACCACTTCACTGGCCATGGTCCTCAATTACAAGGGTGTGCCCGCTGACAAGGTCAACCTGGCCAATCATTACCTGGACAAGGGGCCTGTGGGCAGGGTCAGCCCCTGGAAGGCCTTCGTCGGCGATCCCCGCAATCCTTCCGCCCACGGCTGCTACGCGCCGGTCGTCGTCAACATGGCCAACCGCTATCTCACACAGAAGAAGTCAAAACTCCGCGCCGCCTACATCTCCGGCCGCGACCTGGAGACCCTGGCCGCCTACACCAGTGCAGGCAATCCTGTCATCGTCTGGGGCACGATCAACTGCAGGACTCCCTACCACTCGAAGACCTGGGTCATCGACGGTCAGAAGATCGAATGGATCTCCCCGGAGCACTGCGTCGTCCTGCTCGGCTTTAAGGGCACACAGGTCGTGATCGCCGATCCCTGGACCGGCAGGATCGTCAGCTATGAAAAAGAAGTCTTCCGCAAGGGCTACAATGCCCTCCACAAGCAGGCCGTTGTGATCAGATAAAAATATAGCTGCTTTCTTTCCCCCGGGAAGAAAGCACATTCAGCTGCAGCCGCTGCACAAAAAGCTGCTGAGCGCAGAAAAGATATCTTGACGAACTGCTGTAACTGTGTTAGTTTTGTCTATGGTCAACTAAATATCGTTCATACAGATGAAGTGTCCGGAATGTCTGCGGGACAGACCGGATGTGGATGTAGCTCTGGAGAATCTCATTATGTTTGAGTACCGAAGGTGCAAGGCTTCCAGACGGAAGTCGAAACTCTCAGGTCAAAGGACAGGGTCTTTATAAATCGATTTGTCTTTATAATGCCGAAATGAAAACCGCCGGAGCTCCGGCGGTTTCTTTTTTCTCAAAAAGGAAACTGCTCTCTTTTACGAAACGGAAGACCTCTCTTATTCGCTATATATTTACAGTTACTATTTTCATCAGGAGGTAACCCGCACCATGCTATTGTCACTCGTACAGACCATCAACGCCTATCTATCCGATTATGTCCTTGTCATCCTGCTGATCCTGGTAGGTCTCTGGTATTCCATCCGCACCGGATTCATCCAGGTCCGCTGCTTCGGGGAGGGCATGCGCAAAGTGTTCGGCAGCCTCTCCCTCAACGGCAAAAAACATAAAAAGGGTATGAGCTCCTTCCAGGCCCTGGCGACCGCCATCGCGGCCCAGGTCGGTACGGGCAACATTGTCGGTGCATCCGGCGCCATCCTGACCGGCGGCCCCGGTGCCATCTTCTGGATGTGGGTCATCGCCTTCTTCGGCATGGCGACCATCTACGCGGAGGCAGTCCTGGCCCAGGAGACCCGGATCCACGGGGAGCACAACCACATCCTGGGCGGTCCGGTCTACTACATCACGACCGCCTTCAAGGGCGCCTTCGGCAGGTTCCTGGCCGGCTTCTTTGCCGTCGCGATCATCCTGGCCCTCGGCTTCTTCGGCTGCATGGTCCAGTCCAACTCCATCGGGTCCACCATGCACACGGCCTTCGGCATTCCTTCCTGGGTCATCGGCATCATCCTGGTCGTTGTCTGCGCCGTCATTTTTATCGGCGGCATGGAACGTCTCGCCTATGTCACGGAAAAAATCGTCCCGATCATGGCTGCCGTCTTCCTCGCAGGCGGACTCATCGTCCTCATCATGCGCATTCAGTTCCTGCCCGCGACCTTCGGCATGATCTTCGGCTACGCCTTCCATCCCCAGGCCATCATCGGCGGCGGCTTCGGT
>CACZIO010000091.1 GCA_902781215.1 uncultured Lachnospiraceae bacterium | reverse complement strand
CATCTGGAAAATCTTTCTCCATTTCAAGATATATTGACAAAAACCGCATTCATCTCACCGCCTGTAGAGGCGGGAGTCTTCTGCGGAGATAGGATAAAATACAGGGAATAAGCTGCACAGAAAATATACACAAAAAAACCGGGCTGCATAGGGGAGCTGCAGCCCGGTTTCGTTTTTTATTCTGTTGTCATGCATACTTCGCTTGCGGGTCCTACACATGTCCGAAGGGCATGTTGACGGTTGCTGGCTGCAACGGCTCTACGAAGCAAAGATGTTCCACATAACCTGCTGCATCCGGCAAACTTCGGATTTTCGGAATCGTTTATTCCCTGTTTTCCTGATCACCAAAGCAGATCCGCTTGACAATGGGTGAGAGGGGCTTTCGCATGATCTCGATCACCTTGCCGGTGACGAGCGCTGCGAGGATGGTGCCTTCACGGATCCGGACTCCTGCGTCTTTAAAGGGAATGAGGTGCAGGCAGACAATGGAGAGGATCACACCGATCGCGACGACTGTGCAGTCCACAACGGTCTTGACCGTCGGAAAGGGCTTGCCGACTTTTTTGGCGATGGCCATGGTCATGCCCTCCATGGGCATGGGAACCAGTTCCACATCCAGATAGAGGAAGACACCAAAAGCGATGAATACAGTGCCGATACACTGCATGGCCAGCCGTCCGATATAACCTCCGGGAAGGAGAAAATCCCCCACCATCCACTTGGTGAAATTGACAAAATAGCCAAAGATCGTGGAAAAGACAATCTGGAAGAGGTTGACCGGGTTGAATTCCCTGCGGAGCAGGATGATCTGCACCAGGATATAGCTGCAGAAGACAATAGTCACACAGGTGCCGGGCTGCATCTTCACGATGTCACTGATGACATAGGGCAGGGAATTGACCGGTGAGATGCCCAGGTCGGAATTTGCCGAAAATGCCACGCCCAGTGCCATGAAAAACAATGCGATACAGTAAAACACTACTCTGATTCCCCACTGGGGCACTGAACTTTTTCTCATCGGTTTTCTCCAGATTATGTTTCTTATTCGTCGATGCCGCTCGCCTCAATTCTATTATCGGCGAGATACTTCCTGCTGATCTTGCGGCCGGCCAGGAAGCTGGCGGGGATGATCAGGATGGGCAGGTTGACACAGCCGAGGATAGTATAGCCGGTGGAAACATTTTTTACAATAAAGCAATGTGCGTAGAAAAACAGGCCGTGAAGAAATGCAAACGCATTCCTTTACGGCCTCTTCCATTCCATGTTTAAGATATTTTAGACAGGTAAATGGCAGTCTCCTGCCTGACAGGAAGTCACAGGAGCCCGGGCTTCTTACGGCAGAAACGCCGGAGGAAAATAACGTTGTCGAACGTTATTTTATTCTTCTTCGCTGAGCATCTCCTTGTACTTTTTGATGATATCAACAATGATGTAGGCAATATCGTATTTCGAGGTGTCGTAATAGAGATCATAGGTTTCCGGGACGCCCCACTTCCTGCCGGTGTGTTTCTCATAATAGGCCTGGCGGGCCTTGTCCTTGCGCTCGGTGAGCTCTATGCATTCCTCCTCGCTGAATCCCTGCAGTCGGCAGGTCCTGGCGACCCTCTGTTTCATCGGCGCCGCGATAAAGACACTCAGAACCTTGTGGCCGGCCTTGCGGAGCGCTTCGTCCGCACACCTTCCGACAAAGACCGCGCTCTCCTTCTCCGCCAGCTGCCGGATAACCTCCTGCTGCAGCTCGAAGACGGTCTCCTCCATGGTTTCCTCGACCTCCGTCTCCTGCCTCTCGAAGGAGAAGGGATTCTGGATCATCTCATCCATCTCCCGGATGTGCTCCACCTGCAGGTCTCCCCGCTGGGCCGCCAGCAGGATCAGCTCATTGTCATAATAGGACAGTCCCAGACGGTTCGAAAGATATTCGCCGATCTTGTGTCCTCCGCTGCCGAACTGTCTGCCGATCGTGATCATGACCTTTCCCATTCGTCCCTCCTTTCCGGATTCACTGTCTGAATTGCCTCAATCTGGCGTTTTTATGCGCGGTAAGCCGTCACGGCCATCTCATACTGCGCTCTGTGGCGCGCTTCTACAACTTCCTTCGGATATCCGATCCTTCCGTGGTGTTCCCACGGATCATTGAAATAATACATCTTCCCATCGTAACCGACCAGCAGCATGCAGTGCTCGTTGGAGACCCAGCTGAACACAGTCCTTCCGTCCTCCAGATACCAGTCCGGCCCCGCAATCGGTTCCTTCATGTCAATGCATGCCCAGAAGATGACCGGGCGGCCCCGGTCGAGATATTCCGTGCAGATCCGGTCCATCGGGACACCGGTCAGGTCCTCGATGCGCCAGGCAGCGTTCTCAGCCTGCTCCGTCCAGTCCGTCAGCACGCGCTGCAACGCCCTGCTGATTACCGGTGCGTAACAGCCCATGGAATCGGGGTCATAGGGACTTCCCGCAAACTCCTGTCTCGGGTCGGCTCCGATCAGCTTTCCATCCCTCTGCTCAAACGGCCGGCAGGGAAGATATTTTTTTATAAAATCATCGACGGAAATATGAATTCCGAGATATTGCAGCAACATGACCGTCGACACGCTCTCGCAGCCGGTCGGCCAGTCCGCGGTCTGGTCAATGCACGGTGCCTGTATGATGGTTTTTTTCGTCATTTCCAGCACCTCCATCCCGAAAAAATCAGACTCTGCCTACGGGCACCGTCTGTGTCCGCCTCTTCAATGCCATGAGGATCAGGACGATCATCACAGCGCCTGCCGCGAGCGGAACGATCCAGGTCCGGGTCAGGGCCGCCAGCAGATAGCCAACCACAGACGCAATGCAGACAACTATGGCATATTGGATCTGCGTCCGCACATGGTTCATGTGATCGGACTGGGCTCCCGCCGAAGACATAATGGTCGTATCGGAGATCGGAGACAGGTGGTCTCCGCACACACCGCCCGACAGAATGGATGCCACGCAGATGATCATCATCTTCTCATCCGCCGCGAACATGGGGATCGCGATCGGCAGAAGGATGGCAAATGTTCCGTAGGAAGTCCCGGTGGCAAAGGCCAGGACCGCCGCCACCGCAAACATGATCGCAGGCGTCAGAATGCTGCCGGACGCGGTACTGCCGATCGTGGCCGACACATACTCGGCAAGGCCCAGATGGTCGCCCATCCCCTTCAGGGTCCAGGCGAGCGTGAGGATCAGCATGGCAGGAAGCATCAGCTTTGCGCCTTCCAGGAAGGAATCCATAAAGGTCCTGAAGGACATCAGGCCGCGCGGCAGATACATGACTGCCATCAAAACAATGGTCATGCCTGTTCCGAAGATCAGGGCAATCTCCGCGTTGCAGTTGGCAAATGCCTCGACCAGGTTTGAGGCGCCGCTCTGAAAGCCGGTGTAGATCATGGCGCCCACGACGCCGGCGATCAGGACCAGCACCGGGATCAGCAGATCCATGACAGTCCCCCTGGGACTCTCCGGGAACTCTGACGCCTCCGCGGTTGAAGATGATCCGGATGTGAGCAGGTCACCCTTCGCGGCATTGTCCTCATGCACCTTCATCAGGCCGAAGTCAAAATCCAGGCCGGTGATCAGAAAGACCATAAAGACAGTCAGGATCGCGTACAGATTGTAGGGGATCGTCCTGACGAACATCTGGAAGCCCGTCATGGAACTTCCTTCCGGCACGTAGGAGTTGATGGCCGCCGCCCAGCTGCTGATCGGCGCGATAATGCAGATCGGCGCTGCGGTCGAGTCAATGATATAGGCCAGCTTGGCGCGGGACACCCCGTATTTGTCTGTCAGCGGCCGCATGATGCTGCCCACGGTGATACAGTTAAAGTAGTCATCCACAAAGATCAGCAGGCCGAGCGCCGCCGTCGCGAAGAGCGAACCCTTTTTGGTGTGGATCCTTCTGCTCGCCCATTTGCCGTAGGCGGAGCTGCCGCCTGACTTGATCAGCAGAACAATGATCATTCCCAGCAGCACATCAAAAATAAAGACATTCAGATCCAGCGAATCGTTCATCGTCGATACGATCATCTCCAGTGCCGCCCAGGGATGAAATCCGCTTGCCAGAAGTCCCGCCGTCACAACGCCGAGAAACAGCGACAGGTATACGTCCTTCAGAATAAAAGCCAGCGCAATAGCTATGACCGGCGGAAACAGTGACCACCAGGTTGCGTAAAACATAAGATTTCACCCTTTCTACTCAGACCGGCATACAGCAACTGCGACACTGCGGCCTGCCGAATCGTTACAGTCGGTTTTGGTACAGTCAGGTTTGTCAGGCACTCTTCAGGGAACCAGGCAGCTGTATTCATTTTATCACAAAAAAAGGGCCGATAGAACCTGCTGCGTAACTCAAGTCCGGTCAGGGCAAGTCAGACTCATACCGGTTTCATTGCGATCCTTCCCGGGTAATAGATGTTTTTTGACATTTCCGAAGTACAGGCCCCACTGGATTTTATAGAAAACTTCCGCACCGGTAGTACTGTACTTTGTAATGTGTGTGTAAAAAAGGCAGTTCCCGGACAGCCGGGTCTGACTTTGAACACCTGTCTTCCCCGGCTCTTCGAAGGAACTGCCTGATTTGATTCTTACTTATGCCCCCTGCCCGGCAAGGTTGTCCAACCTGTCCCGTGCAGGCGGATTCTCAGCCTGACACTCAGCCCTCCAGCAGATACCGCTGGACGCTGGTGACGGCATTGGCGCCGTCGGCGACCGCCGTGACGACCTGGCGGAGCTGCTTGGCGCGGACATCGCCGGCCGCAAAGACCCCGGGGACATTGGTCTCGCAGGTCTCTCCTGCCACGATATAGTGGCCCGCATTGGTCTCGATCCCGGTTCCGACAAATCCTGACCGGGGGGTAATGCCGACCGCGATGAAAACGCCGTCCGCGTCAATGACGCGCTCGGAGCCGTCGTTTTTATTGACGACGGTCACAGACGTGACCTTGCCGGCAGTCCCGCTGTCCGCGCTGCCCTCATTGATGGACTTGAGGTTGGAATCCCAGACCATCTCGACATTGGGGAGGGCAAAGAGTGCGGTCTGCAGGGTCTTGACCGCGCGGAGCTCGTCCCTGCGGTGCACGACATAGACCTTCTCACAGCCGCGGGCCAGGAAGATCGCGTCCTCGACCGCCACGTCGCCGCCGCCGACCACGACCGTGGTTTTGCCGCGGTAGAAAGCGCCGTCACAGGTCGCGCAGTAGGACACGCCGTGTCCGGACAGAGACTCCTCGCCGGGAACGCCCAGGTGGCTGTGGGAAGCGCCGGACGCGATGATCACCGTCTTCGCCTCAAAGGTTCCCTCGTCCGTCATGACCTTTTTGACATCGCCGGTCAGATCCAGGCCCTCAACAGCCGCATTGACGACCTCTGCACCCAGCTTTTCCGCGTGCTCCGCCATTTTTTCCGCCAGCTCCATACCGGAGATGCCGGGGAGTCCGGGATAGTTGTCGATCTCATAGGTGTCGACGATCTGCCCGCCGTTTACAAAGTTTTCCTCGATCAGGACATAGTCCAGTTCCGCGCGCGCGGCATAGATGGCCGCGGAGAGGCCCGCCGGACCCGCGCCGATAATAATCAGATCATGCATAGCTTTACTCCA
Source organism: uncultured Lachnospiraceae bacterium (assembly GCA_902781215.1). Lineage (GTDB taxonomy): Bacteria > Bacillota > Clostridia > Lachnospirales > Lachnospiraceae > CAG-791. The sequence goes on along the minus strand of CACZIO010000091.1, from coordinate 1,546 downwards.
TCAGATGCTTACAGATGATTGCTCAGTTTTTTTGAACATTCTTACACTGCCTGTGCAGCTGCTTTTTTCAGACATCATTACAGATGACTGCCCTTCCGCTTTATTCAGACATTCGCCTCGAATTTTGCCTTCATCTGTGCCTTGGGGATCGCGCCGATCACCTCATCCACGACAGCGCCGCCCTTGAAGAACTTCATGTTCGGGATGCTCATAATGCCGTACTGGGCCGCGATCTCGGAGTGGTCGTCCACATTGATCTTGCCGACCTTGATCTTGCCTTCAAATTCATCGGCCAGCTTGTCGATGACGGGAGACATCATCTTGCAGGGGCCGCACCAGTCCGCATAGAAGTCCACAAAAACGGGAATATCGCTCTTCAGAACCTCTGCCTCAAAGTTATCTGCTGTAAACGTATAGACCATGGTAGTACCTTTCCTTTCCTGAATCAGAATATATTTCAACAAACGATTGCCAGCTCAATTAAATTGCTCACAATCTAATTATATGGGTTTTCTGTTTTCTGTCAAGTGCTGTTTCGCATATATCCTTTGTCGTTTCCTGTGCATGTTCTTCTTTACGGCTATGCTGCCCGCATGCATGAATGTTCACTTCCAGAAATTTTACGCCTGAATTGCTCGAGGCGTCCACTACAGGCGCCTCGAAACTGTTTGTTCAGAGCTTCCTGCGGTCAGTCTCCTCCGTTTTTTTCAGCCTGAGGGGCCCCCCTCTTTGAGCCGGAACAGTTCTTTGATATTAATCCTACAAAACAGCAGGCCGATCGACGGTCCGCTGTTTTGCTTTTTTGTTCGCTGTATTCTCTTCTCGTTCTTACGCTTACGCATCCTCGTTTTCAGCCAGTGTCTTCAGGCGCTCCGCAAGGCGGATCTCCTGCTCCTTCTGGATGTCCGGGAAGTTGGAGAGGACCGGCTCTACACCCTGTTTTTTCAGGATGCGGCGATCCACATAGTTCTGCGTACACTTCATGACCTCAGGGGAGAGGGCCAGAACACCGATCAGGTTGGGGATCATCATGAGACCGTTGAAGGTATCTGAGATGTCCCAGGCCAGCTGAGCCTCCATGACGGAGCCTGCCAGGACAACGATGGAGAAGATAACGCGGTATACGACGATGGCCTTTGTGCCGAACAGGTACTCAAAAGCCTTGGAGCCGTAATGGCTCCAGCCCAGGACGGTCGAATAGGCAAAGAGCAGGATGGCGATCGCGATGAAGGCAGATCCGGCCTTTCCGAAGGTGCCCTCGAAAGCAAAGCTGACCAGGGAAGAGGATCCGACTGCTTCGGCCGCTTCGGTGAGCATGCCTGTCTCCAGGTCGACGGTTCCGCAGGTCAGGATGGTCAGAGCAGTCAGGGTACAGACCACGATCGTGTCCGCGAAGACCTCGAAGATGCCCCACATTCCCTGTTTGACAGGCTCGATGACGTTGGAACTGGAGTGGACCATGACAGAGGAACCAAGGCCGGCTTCATTGGAGAAGACGCCGCGCTTCATGCCCATCTTCATGGCCAGGGCGATGCCGGAACCGACA
>CACZIO010000090.1 GCA_902781215.1 uncultured Lachnospiraceae bacterium | reverse complement strand
GCGTCCGCGAAGGCCTTGGCGGAATCGCGGATGTCCTGGGCGCTCATGTTGGTGAAGACGCGGGTGATGGTCTTCGCGCCCGCCGCCTGGAAGGCGGCCGCCGTATCGTATTCACAGTTGGTGCCCGGGAAGACCGGGATAAAGACAGTCGGCTGGGCCAGCTTGTGGCTGCAGACGGCGATCTGTCCGCCGGTGTAGACCGGTGCATCGACCGCGTCTGTCTCTTTGGACGCCTTCGTGGGGAAGACCTTCTCCAGGGGGGCCTTCCAGGCATCGACCAGGTCCGCCACCGCGACGTGTTCATCGTGGAAGGAGAACACGCCGTTCTCCCGCCGGGTCACGGTGCCGACCACACGCCAGTCAAAGCCCTCGGCGTCAGAGAGTGCCGCCAGATCGTCCGGGGACATCTCGACCAGGAGGTCGCCCATGGCATTCCGGAAGAGGTCCTTCATGCGGAGCTTCTCGACGAAGGCCACGCCGTAGCCGTTGCCGAAGGCCATCTTGGCCGCTGCAGGCAGGATTCCGTAGGCATCCAGGGCATAGGCGGCGCAGATCCTGCCCTCCCGCATGAGGGCGGTGACCAGATCATACATATGCATGACATCGTCGTAGACCGGAATATCGTACTCGTCCTTTTCGATCCGGAGCTGGACCAGGACATCGCCCGTGCGCTTGAGTTCGGGCGTCACGACGTCCTGTGCCTTCGCGACGTCGACCGCGAAGGAGACCAGGGTGGGCGGGACGTCGATGTCGAGTCCCTCCTCGCGGAAGGTGCCGGACATGGAGTCCTTGCCGCCGATGCTGGCCAGGCCGTAGCCGATCTGGGCATCATAGGCGCCCAGCAGGGCCGAGAGCGGCTGGCTCCAGCGCTCGGGCTCCTGGGACATGCGGCCGAAATACTCCTGGAAGGTAAAGTGGAGATTTCTGTAATCGCCGCCCTCCGCCACGATCTTGGACATGGACTGGGTGACGGCGTAGATGGCGCCGTGGTAGGGGCTCCAGGATGACAGATAGGGGTCGAATCCGTAGCTCATCATGGAGACCGTGTCGGTCGTGCCGCCCAGGACAGGGAGCCGGGCCGTCATGGCCTGGGTAGGGGTCAGCTGGTAGCGGCCGCCGTAGGGCATGGTGACGGTCGCCGCACCGATGCTGGCGTCGAACATCTCCACCAGCCCCTTCTGGGAGCAGACGTTGAGGTCGGACAGGGCCGCCCTGGCCGCCTTCTCAAAGGAAGGCTCAGCGGCAGACAGCTCTTTGGCGACCTCCTTTGCCGCGATCTTTTTGAAATAATTCTCCTGCTCGGAGGGCATCAGGACCCTGACGTCGGTCTCCTGGTGCGCGCCGTTGGTGTCGAGGAAGGAGCGGGCGATATCGACGATGGCCTTGCCCCTCCATTTGAGGACCAGCCTGGGCTCCTCGGTGACATGGGCCAGGGGGGTCGCCTCCAGGTTCTCCTCCGCCGCATACTTCAGGAATTCCGCCTGATCTTCGGGCGCAACGACGACAGCCATGCGCTCCTGGGATTCGGAGATGGCCAGTTCCGTGCCGTCGAGGCCTTCATATTTTTTGGGGACCAGGTCAAGATTGACCTCCAGACCGTCGGCCAGCTCGCCGATGGCCACGGAGACGCCGCCCGCGCCGAAGTCATTGCACTTCTTGATGAGGCGGGAGACCTCCGGCCTGCGGAAGAGACGCTGGAGCTTGCGCTCGGTCGGGGCATTGCCCTTCTGGACCTCCGCGCCGCAGCTGGCCAGGGACTCCTGGGTGTGGGCCTTGGAGGAGCCGGTCGCGCCGCCGATGCCGTCGCGGCCTGTGCGGCCGCCCAGCAGGATGATCACATCGCCGGGGTCGGAATTGAGGCGCTGTACATTTTCACGCGCCGCGGCACCCATGACCGCGCCGATTTCCATGCGCTTGGCCAGGTAGCCGGGGTGATAGATCTCACTGACCTGACCGGTCGCCAGACCGATCTGGTTGCCGTAGCTGGAATAACCGTCCGCCGCGCCCAGGACCAGCTTTTTCTGGGGGAGCTTGCCGCGGATGGTCTCCGCGACGGGGACGGTGGGATCCGCCGCGCCGGTGACGCGCATGGCCTGATAGACATAGCCGCGTCCGGAGAGCGGGTCGCGGATGGCGCCGCCCAGGCAGGTCGCCGCGCCGCCGAAGGGCTCGATCTCAGTCGGGTGGTTATGGGTCTCGTTTTTAAAGAAGACCAGCCATTCCTCGGTCACCGGGCCCTCGCCGTAGTCCACCTCGATCGGGACGACGACGGAGCAGGCGTTGTTCTCGTCGGACTCTTCCATATCCGTGAGCTTGCCGTCGGCCTTGAGCTTCTTCATACCCATGATGGCCAGATCCATCAGGCAGACCGGCTTGTCCGTGCGGCCGGCGTAGAGCTCCTCGCGGGTGTCGCTGTAGCTCTGGAAGGTCGTCTCGATGGGCGTCCTGTAGAAGCCGTCCTCAAAGCTGATGTTTTTGAGCTCGGTGGAAAAGGTGGTGTGACGGCAGTGGTCGGACCAGTAGGTGTCCAGCACGCGGATCTCGGTGATGGTGGGATCCCTGTGCTCGGTGCCGCCGAAATAGGTCTGGATAAAGCTGAAATCCGCGAAGGTCATGGCCAGGCCCAGGGAATCATAGAGCTTGCGCAGGTCAGCCTCACCCATCTGCGTGAAGCCGTCCATGACCTGGACATCGTCGGGCTCGGGATATTCGGTCTGCAGGGTGGCGGGCTTGTCCATGCCGGTCTCCCTGGAATCCACGGGGTTGATGCAGTAGGCCTTGATCCTCTCCACATCCGCTTCGGACAGATCGCCCTCCAGCAGGTAGGTGACCGCGGACCGGACCACGGGTTTTTCTTCTTCATTGAGGAACTGCAGGCACTGCTCCGCGCTGTCCGCGCGCTGGTCAAACTGGCCCGGCAGCGCCTCCACGGAAAAGACCTTCGCCCCTGCGGGGACCTCGATCTGCTCCCTGTATAAATCATCGACGGGCGGCTCGGAAAACACAGTCCGGCATCCCTGCTCAAAGGTCTCGTCGGAGATGTTCTCCACATCATAACGGATCAGGATCCGGACGTCCCGGATCTGGCTGATTCCCAAAAAGCCTTCAATGTCATCCTTCAGCTGCCTCGCCGCAACGGCGTACGGCTTCTTCTTTTCGACGTATACGCGTCTTACACCGCTCATTCTTTCCTCCATATTCCTTTCTTTATAAAAGGGACGATGCTGCGTTCAAAAGTGTAATCGACCGGCCCCGGTTCGTCAATGCGTGACCGCGAACCTTTTTTGATGCATCCGCGTACAGGCTGTTCAGGCCTCCTCGAAACCCGACGGTGACCAGTCCCGAATTCATCCGGCCTCCGGACAGGGTGCAGGCCGTTCAGACCACCTCGAAAACCGAGGTTCATTCACTGCTTTAGAAATAACAGATAAACGGAACGAAATACCTGACCACCGGAAATGCCGGATTGCTTCATTTCTGTCACATTATAGCATAGGATGAAAAAAAGTACAGAAATGTTACCCGGATACATGGTAAAATATTCGTGAAGCTTCGGAGGACGGATTTGTATTTTTAGATTTCTTCGGAGCTTTTATTTATTGAAACAGTCAATTGTTTAAGGAGGTAATGGTTATGGGAGCATTGATTTATCTGGCACCGGCCTTCGGTGTCCTGGCCCTGCTGTTCGCGTTCTACCTTGTTCAGAAGGTATCGCGTCAGGACGCAGGGACCGACCGCATGAAGGAAATCTCTGATTTCATCCACGAGGGCGCGCGCGCCTTCCTGATGGCAGAGTACAAGATCCTGGTCTTTTTCGTCGCGATCCTCTTCGTCCTGATCGGCGCCGGGATCAGCTGGCTGACCGCCTACAGCTTTCTGGTGGGCGCAGTCTTCTCCACCGCCGCAGGCTTTATCGGCATGAACGTGGCGACAAGGGCCAACGTCCGCACGGCAGCTGCAGCCAAGGACCACGGCATGAACGCCGCCCTGTCCGTCGCATTCTCAGGCGGTGCCGTCATGGGCATGAGCGTCGTCGGCTTCGGCCTCGTCGGCGCGGGCCTCATCTACATCGTGACCGGCAATCCGGATGTCCTGTCCGGCTTCTCGCTGGGCGCTTCCTCCATCGCGCTGTTCGCGCGTGTGGGCGGCGGTATCTACACCAAGGCCGCTGACGTCGGCGCCGACCTCGTCGGTAAGGTCGAGGCAGGTATCCCCGAGGATGACCCCCGAAACCCTGCCGTTATTGCCGATAACGTCGGTGATAACGTCGGTGACGTCGCGGGCATGGGCGCGGACCTCTTCGAGTCCTATGTCGGCTCCATCGTCTCCGCCATCACCCTGGGTGTTGTCTATCACGCAGCCAGCGGCGCTGTCTATCCCCTGGTCATCGCGGCTCTGGGCATCGCGGCATCCATTCTGGGCTGCTTCTTCGTCAAGGGCGACGAGAACTCCAATCCCCACAAGGCTCTGAAGGCAGGCAGCTACACCTCTGCAGTCATCGTCATCATCGGTTCTCTGGCACTGAGCTGGCTCTTCTTCGGCTCCCTGCGCGAGGCCTTCTCCATCATCTTCGGTCTGATCGTCGGACTGATCATCGGTATCGTGACCGAGATCTACACCTCCGGTGACTACCGCTTCGTCAAAAAGATTGCCCAGCAGTCCGAGACCGGCCCCGCGACGACCGTCATCAGCGGTATCGCCGTCGGCATGCAGTCCACGGCTGTCCCGATCGTCCTGATCTGCATCGGCATCATCGGCGCCTACCTCTCCTGCGGCCTCTACGGCATCGCACTGGCAGCGGTCGGCATGCTCTCCACCACAGGCATCACTGTCGCGGTCGACGCCTACGGCCCCATCGCGGACAACGCCGGCGGTATCGCCGAGATGTCCCGCCTGCCCAGCCGCGTCCGCAAGATCACAGACCGTCTGGACGCTGTCGGCAACACCACCGCAGCCATGGGCAAGGGTTTTGCCATCGGCTCCGCGGCCCTCACCGCCCTGGCCCTGTTCGTCTCCTACGCGCAGGCAGTCAACCTCTTTGATTCCGGCATCAACCTGCTCGACTACAAGGTCATCGTCGGTCTCTTCCTGGGCGGCATGCTGCCCTTCCTCTTCTCCGCGCTGACCATGGACTCCGTGTCCAAGGCTGCCTACAAGATGATCGAGGAAGTCCGCCGCCAGTTCCGCACCATCCCCGGTATCCTCGAGGGAACCGGCAAGCCCGATTACACCACCTGCGTCGCCATCTCGACCCAGGCCGCCCTGCACGAGATGCTGGTCCCCGGCATCATGGCAGTCGTCTGCCCGCTCTTCGTCGGCATCGTCCTGGGCCCCACCGCCCTGGGCGGACTCCTGGCAGGCGCGCTGGTCACCGGAGTCATGCTGGCCATCTTCATGTCCAACTCCGGCGGCGCATGGGACAACGCCAAGAAGTATGTTGAGGAAGGCCACCACGGCGGCAAGGGGAGCGATACCCACCACGCGACCGTCGTCGGCGACACCGTCGGTGATCCCTTCAAGGATACCTCCGGCCCTTCCATCAACATCCTGATCAAGCTCATGACCGTCGTCGCACTGGTCTTCGCCCCTCTGTTCCTGCAGTTCGGCGGCCTCTTCTGATCTGAAGCAATTTCCGATTATATGCATGCAGCGTTACAGCAATGCGAAGCTTTGCTGTAACCATGCTGCTGTTCATGCCCTCTGGAGGGGCGGAAACAGCGGCCGCATGCGCACAGCGCTGTGCAGATGATTGGGACATTGATTTGAATCATCCGCGCAGTGCTGTATAATGATGACAAACTTTTATACCCTGACCGTCTGACGGCGGGGAATCCCTCCCGCAAAAAAGTCCTTATTCCTGTACAGGCGAAAGCCGGACAGGTCTGCAGCTTGTCCTTATTCCTGTACAGGCAATAGCCGGACAGGTCTGCAGAGGGGCGGATTCTCTGCCGCTTCGGAGAAATGGAGATCAAAAATGCAGAACAATATGGAACTGATCCCGGAGTTTCAGACTCTTGTTGACAAGGCCAAGGAGCGCAACGCCGGCAAGCCCCTGCGCATCGCGATCGCCGGCGCGGACGCCGAGAACATCCTCAAGGGCGCTTTCATGGCCCAGGAGGAGGGCTTTGCGGAGCCCATCCTGATCGGCAGCTACAAGAAGATCAGCGCGACCCTGGAGAAGCTGGGCATGACGGACCGCAAGTTCGACCTGCAGCCCATCAGCAACGACACCAACGCCGTCCAGTACGCCATCGAGATGATCAAGGCCGGCAGTGCCGACGCCCTCATGCGCGGCAACACCCAGACCCGTGATTTCCTGATGCCCGTTCTCAACAAGGCCAACCACCTGCTCCGTCCGGATCGTCTCCTGACCCACATCGTCATGATCAAGATCCCGACCTATCACAAGATGCTGGCCCTCTCGGACGTCACCCTGCTGGTCAACCCCTCCATCGAGGACCGCAAGCAGGTCGTCCGCAACATGGTCGATGCCCTGCATGTCTTCGGCATCAAGAACCCCAACATCGGTCTCCTCTCCCTGATCGAGAAGCCCGCCTTCCACATGAAGGACACCGTTGAAGCCCAGACCATCATCATCGACCACGAGGATACCCCCATCGCCCCCTGCAACCTGGTGGGCCCCATCACCTGGGACCTCATGATCGACAAGGAAGCCGCCCGCCTCAAGGGCTATGACAATCCCGCCTGCGGCGATTTCGACGGCGTTGTCGTCCAGAACCTCATGACCGGCAACATCATCGTCAAGGTCCTGAACACCAGCTGCGGCGCCTACAACTGCGGCATCCTGATCGGCGCCAACATCCCGATCGCCATCACCGGCCGCAGCGAGACCGCCCAGGAGGCCTTCCTCTCCGTGGCATCCTGCGCCGCCATGCACGCCTCCCCCAGGCACAAGATCTACTTCGGCGAGGACCATATTCAGGGCGGAATCGGACTGGATCACTGATATATATTTCAAGCACAGATTTTATGTTAACGAAGGGACCGGAGTTCCACGAGCTCCGGTCCCTTTTTTTCTGCAAATGCAGGTTTGTCGAGTTGTTAGAGACTCAGGGACGGACTTGCGGCTGCACCTCTCTGCTCGTTCAGGAGTTCGTCGTCAAGATGTACTAAGGCTTGCTTATGCTCAGAGCAGGCCGGTCCAAACTCG
>CACZIO010000089.1 GCA_902781215.1 uncultured Lachnospiraceae bacterium | reverse complement strand
TACGTGCAGGACTTCTGTGAGATCAACAGAATGATCGTTCGTGTACTCATTCCTGGTAAGGATACCATCGGACTTGGCGCCGATATTCAGGATCGCCTCGTCGGGCTTGACGTCGATGATCTGTCCCTCGACGACCTCACCGGTGTGAATGGTCTTGAACGATTCGTCCAACATTTGTTCAAAGGTCTGCTCTGACATGGTTATAAACCTCCTCAATGATATTCTTTGGGGTCGATGCCCCCGCGGTAATGCCTATCACCTTTTCTGCACCAGTCAGAGTAAGATGTAAGTCGTTCCACGTTTGTATGAAATGGGTCGCAGGACACTCCTTTCTGCAGATCTCGTAAAGCTTTGCAGAATTGGAACTGCTCCGGTCCCCGATCACTATCATGATGTCCGCCCGGGCGGCAATCGCCTTTGCTTCCGACTGTCTCTCGTGCGTCGCATTGCAGATAGTATTCACACAAAGTACATTGTAACTTCTTTTTTTCAGGATTTCAACCAAATCTTGAAATTTATTTGCATTAAAGGTCGTCTGCGCAACGACGCAGATCTCCTGCTGCGCGCCGTCGTGCTCCCCGGCAAAACGGAGTGCTTCTTCCGCTGTCTGGATCACCGTCACGGGCGTGGAGGACCAGCCCATGATCCCGATCACCTCCGGGTGGACCGGGTTTCCGATGATCACGATCTTCTTTCCGGCAGCGCTCTCCGCCTCCACTGTGCGGTGGATGCGCTTGACAAAGGGGCAGGTCGCGTCGATGCAGTGCAGGCCGCTCTCCCGGATCTGCCGGTCGGTCTGCCTCGAAACGCCGTGGGAGCGGATGATGACCGTCCCGTGCCGCAGCGCGGCGATCTCCTCCGATGACTCCACGACCCGGACGCCCTTTTTCTCCAGGTCCGCGACGACCTCGCGGTTGTGGATGATGGGGCCGTAGGTATAGATGTCCCCGCTCTTTTCAGCCTCCTCATAGACCTTGTTGACCGCCCTCTGGACGCCGAAGCAGAAGCCGGCGCTCTTTGCGAGAATGATTTCTTTTTCAGCCATAATTTCCTCTGTTATCATCTGTTTCCAGGCCTGCTCCGGCTCCGGGGTCATTTTCGTCTTCCGGATTGGTTCCTACTCCGCGGTCATTTTTGTCTTCCGGATCGGTTCCGGCTCCGCGGTTTTCCATCCGCCGCGTCAGGCCGTCTTTTCCCTGACGATCTTCAGGATCTGATCCGCCACTTCATCGATCCCCATGTCGGAGGTGTCCACAAGGACAGCGTCCTCCGCCTGTCTGAGGGGCGACACCTCGCGGGTCATATCCCGGTGGTCGCGCTCTGCGATCTCCGCGGCGATCTCTTCGAGGACAGCAGGCTCGCCTTTTTCCTGCAGCTCCAGGAACCGGCGCCGGGCGCGGACCTCCACGCTGGCGGTCAGATAGATCTTGACCTGGGCGTCCGGCAGGACCACGGTGCCGATATCCCGGCCGTCCATGACGACATTCCGGGCCGCCGCCAGCTCCTGCTGAAGCTCGACCAGTCTGGTCCTCACCTGGGGCACGGCACTGCTCCTGGACGCCATGGCGCTGACCTCCTGGGTCCGCAGATAAGGATTCACGTTCTCGCCGCCCAGCAGGACGACCTGCTCGCCGTCCCGGTACTCGATGGAGATATCGGCACCTGTGCAGGCCGCGGCGATCCTCTGTGTGTCATCGGCGTCGATCCCGTTCCGATGCAGATACAGGGCCATGGCCCTGTACATGGCGCCGGTGTCCACATAAATGTAGGACAGTTCCTTAGCCACCCTCTTCGCGATCGTGCTCTTGCCGGCGCCGGCCGGTCCGTCAATTGCGATATTGATCATTCGTTTTCCTCCGGATTCCCTGTTTTATAACCGCTTACTTTGTCGTATGTCTGCGCTCCGCCGTAATAATATTGATACCCGGCGCTTTCTTTTTCTTTGTGTTCAGACTGCCGTCAGACCGAAGCGGCCATTTGGTCCTGCCGATCCTGATCTTGCCCTTTGCCATGACGCCGGACGGATAGAAATAATAAAATTTCCCGTTGATCAGCTGCCAGCCGGTCTGGCGGATGCCGGTCCGGCTCATAAAATACTTCTGGCCCCGCAGTTTCAGCCAGCCCTCATAGCGGATGCCGCTGGCGGTGAAATAGTAGACATTTCCGTTGACCGTCTTCCAGCCGCCGGTCAGATATCTCCCGTTCGACTGCCTGTAGCGCCAGCCGGTCCCGACCTTTACCCAGCCGTTGTACTGTTTCGAGGGGTCCGCAGCGCTGCCCTTGACCAGGACTGTGTTGTAGGGCAGCATCCGCTTGTCCAGATGCAGGGCCTGGGCATCATTGTACACCAGGGTCATGCCGGATACCTTCTTCGTCGAGTTATTCCGGACATTGACCGTCTGCCTCCTGTAATGGCGCTGGGCACTCACGGAAATGGTATTGTTCTGGATCGTATAGGTGATATTGCCGTTGTAGCGGGTGCTCAGCATGTTGTAGGCGCCCCTGAGCTTTCTGACCGTGACGCCGATGTCGCCCCCGCCTCCGAAGGACCTGCTCTCCGGATCCTTGTTTTTGCCTTTGTAGGAATAATAGATATAGCACGGATTGACCCGCTTGACAAACTCCGCGGTATTGGCATTCCAGATGCCGTGGTGATTGAGCTTGAAGATGTCCGCGGAGAGGTTGGCACCGTTGGCCATCAGGTCCCGTTCCGTCGAGGGCTCGATATCCCCCGCATTCAGGTAGCTCTTATTGCCGAGCGTAAATCTGGTGACCAGCGAATTGTTGTTGACATAACTGTCCCCGTTTTTGTCGTAGGGGTCAAAGGAACCGACGCCCCGCGTGTTGCGGTCCCAGAGGACCTTCGCGCCGGCTGAGCCGATCGAGAAAGAATCTCCCCTCTTCAGTCTTTTCACAGGGACCTTCCGTTTGGCAGCCGCGGAGACAATGCTCCTGTAGCGGTCCAGGCACCCCTTGCAGGTCTTATACACCTTGCGGTTTTTCTTTTTGTAGTAGGAAGTCACATAGCGTGACATGGGATCCGGGTTGGCCAGATAGACGGTTTTGATCCTGAACCAGGGATCCCTGATGATGGCCGCCGCGTAATAGCAGTGATCCACATGGTAGTGGGAAATATAGAGGCTCAGATTTCTCGCTCCTCTCTGCTTGAGATAGCGGATCACCGTATTGCTGCCGTCCTTGTCCCCCGTATCGATCAGCAGATACTGGCCCGCGGATTCCAGCAGTGTCGCATCCCCGCAGACGCTCCCGCTCCCGCCGTAGTCGATGGCAGTGATCTTGAGATAGGGCGCGGCCGCCTCTACCTCCTGTGTCAGCGGTATCTTTTCCCTCCCGATGCCGGTCATGCACATGACCAGAATCAGGAGCATACTCCATACAGTCGTGACGATTCTTTTTCTGTCCATATCTCCCTCCTTCAGTCGAATCATTGAGTAAAAGGCATCTGTCTTTTCAAGCTCACCCGGAGTGCCTGCTCCGGGATCCGTTTCCGGTCATACACTGGTCCCTGCCAGATGTCCGGTGGACCAGGCGATCTGCAGGTTGAAGCCACCGGTCTGCGCGTCGACATCCAGGACCTCCCCGGCGGCATACAGCCCTGATATCCTCCTGGATTCCATGGTGGACGGATTCCACTCCTTCACACTGATCCCCCCGCGGGTGATGATCGCTTCATTGTAGCCGCGGGTCCCCGTGACGGTCACGGGAATCTCCTTGATCAGGGATGCAAGTCTCTGGATCTCGGTGTCCGTAAAGGCGGTGCACCGGCGCTCTGTTCCCAGTCCGGACAGGTCCGATACAGCCTCCGCCAGTCTGGCCGGAAAGAGGGGACGCACTGCCCCCGGCAGGTGCCGGTTGGGAGCTGCCGCAAACTCCCGCCGCAGCCGCTCCTCCACTTCCTCCTGTGTCATCGCGGGCTTCAGGTCCAGCAGAAGGCGGAAGCCCTGCGTATTCTGCACAAAATCACAATAGCATGAGGCGGTCAGAATGATCGGTCCGCTCAGGCCGAAATGGGTGAAGAGAAGCTCACCGAAGGCCTCGTAGACCGGTTTTTTCCGCTTTTTCCCGGGCCTGCGGGACTTTTTACCACCTTGCCCGCCTGCGGACAGGGCAGCTTCCGCAGGCGTACTATCCGTCTGCGTCTGTCCCGGCGCTTTCTCCTCTTCCGACTGTGCGGAGACTGTGTCCAAGGGGAATATACGGACCGAGACGTTCTTCAGTGCCAGGCCCTGCAGGTCCCGGCACCAGGACTCCTCTGTCTCGAACGGAACAAGGGACGGGGCCGTGGGCGTCACTTCCAGTCCCAGCTTCCGCGCCATGGCCAGTCCGTCTCCGGTCGAGCCGGTCGTCGGATAGGACAGGCCGCCCGTGCAGAGGATCACTGCATCCGCGGGTACTGTCTCCCCGTTCTCCAGCCGGACACCGGCGACACGCCTCGCTGACTGCGGCACATCGCCCTGCATTCCCAATCCGTCCTGTCCCGCTCCGGACAGGTCCGGCTTATGCGAATCTCCGGCCTGGACATCCTCCGTCAGGATATTCACTGCCTTTGTGCGGTACCTGATCCGAACACCTTTTTTCTGCAGGTCCCGGAGCAGGGCGGCCGTCACATCCGACGCGTGGTCGGAGACTGGGAAGACACGATTTCCGCGCTCCACCTTGACAGGGCATCCGTTCCGGACAAAATATTCCTTGACCATCTCATGGTCAAAGCCGTAGACCGCACTGTACAGGAACTTGTGGTTGCGGGCCACGTGGCCGAAAAAGTCCTCTGTCGCGCAGTCATTGGTCAGGTTGCAGCGCCCTTTTCCGGTGATATAGATCTTTTTGCCGGCCTTTTCATTTTTTTCCAGGATCGTGACGGCATGGCCGTTTGCGGCCGCTGCGGCGGCCGCCATGAGTCCGGCCGCGCCTGCGCCGATCACAACTACTTTTTTCTTCATATTATCCCATACTCATGTCTTAGAGACGTGTCCATTGTATCTGTTCTTCATCCGTAAAACAAGCGGATGACGTTTCTCACAGGATCGCGCCAAGCGCCTCCCGGCAGACCTCCATGCGTGCCGCATACTGGGGATAGAAATCCAATCTGAAGTCATACGGATGGACAAAGAAAATCTGGAGCAGATACCTCGTGACAGAATCGCGGCTCCGGTCTGTCAGCCCGCTCACGGCGTGTTCCGCCCGCTTCCTGAAGCTGTGCCAGTCCAGAATATAGGCTTCATACCGGGCGAGATCCTCTACGCCCAGCCAGTTCCTCAGCAGAACCGGTGTCTTGTCCCTCTCCGTACATTCGTCCTTTTGCAGGATATATACAAAGCCTGTTCCATCCCCGGGATAATAGCGTCCCATCGGATAGAGCCGGCACATGCCGGGCCGGAAGGGATGGATCGTACAACGCCCGGCAGCAGACAGAAAAGGGCAGTGATCTCCCTGCTCCGCCGTCCCTGCAGTCTCCTCCGGAATACTCCCTGCACGCAGTGCTTCACCGCTTTCCTCCGACGATACCGGCTCTCCCCCGTGATGCTGCATCAGGTTGGGCAGAATAAGTCCGTCCACCAGGCGTATCTCGATTTCCCTTTCGATCATATCGGTGAAGGATTTCCCTGTTCCCCGGCAGAGCTGGTACATATCATAAGGATCCAGAATGATGGAATCCCCGGTGTTCCGGCAGCAGGCAGAACAGCCTGCGCAGTCCCCGCATCCAACCGGGACCATGTCGTCCGGCGAATAGAAATGTCCGTCATAGATTTCCTCAATCCCTCTGTCCCGCAGCATACCACCATCCCATCCTTCTTCACATCCTGTTCCACATGAGAATGAACCACTGATCCGTAAAGCCGGATCAGGTCCCGTTGAAACAGGTCATTGTTCCGCCCGTAACTGCCTGTTTGTCCGCCCCGTCCTGACACCAGCAGAGATGCGGGAATTCTCATATCACCTAGAGAGCGTTGCATCAATATAGTTAATCATACAGTATAAATCATCATTCGGCAATCATTGTTTTTGAGAATATCCTTTAACGGTTATTTGATGGTTATTTACGTGGACATATCAAGCCGTTTATGGTATGCTCTATACATCTAAAAAGCGCTATTCACCATAAATGGCAGCCGCTTTCAGGATAGTTTCCATTTTAACGCTGCAGCCACCAGCAGCCTGTCAGGATCACACAGACAGGAAAGGAGGAATCATGACAGTACAGGAAATGAAAAAGCGCAAAAAAGAACTGGGCTACACTTATGCCGACATTGCGAATTTATCAGGCCTGCCCCTTCCGACAGTCCAGAAGGTCCTGGGCGGCATCACAAAGTCCCCCCGTTACAGCACGATCCTTGCGCTGGAAAAGGTCCTGCAACAGGCTGACAGGAAGCCGGATGGACCAGACCACCCTGAAAATACCGCAGGTATTATCCAGGGCGTGGACATCAACGGGGTCCTGGCCGCTGAAGTTCCGCCGGTCTACAATACCTCCTCTTCAAATCTTTATGAACCCGCAGGCCGCGGCATTTACAGAAGAAAGAGCAAAAAAAACTGCTATCCGCTGCTTCCCGATAAACAGCAGGGAGAATACACCCGGGAGGACAGGGAAATGCTGCCGGAGGATGTCCGCACAGAGCTGATCGACGGCGTGATCTACGACATGGCCTCCCCAAAAGCCGTTCACCAGATCATTCTTATGGAGCTCTCCTTCCAGCTCAGATCCCAGATCGAACAATGCGGCAGGGACTGCATGGTCTTCATCGCGCCTTCCGATGTCTGGCTGACGAATGACAACAAAAACATCTTTCAGCCCGACATCTATGTAGTCTGCGATTATTCCATGATCGACGAGGATGGATATACGAAGGGTGCTCCTCCTTTTGTGATCGAGATCCTGTCTCCCTCCACACGCAGTAAGGATCTCCTTCTGAAATCCTACAAATACCACACCGCCGGCGTCCACGAATACTGGATCGTGGATCCGGATAAGAAGAGGGTCATCGTATATGACTACGACAAAGATCCCGACGGGACGGAGAATACCGTCTACAGCTTCGAAGACACAGTCCCGGTCGGATACAGCGGCGGAAAGTGTATCGTGGACTTTAAGAAAATCCGCGATGCTGTCACCAGAATAGAAAAATAGATGCGCAAAAGGCGGCCCGCCTTGCACGAACGCAAAAGCTGACCGCCTATAGAAAAATAGATGCGCAAAAGGCGGCCCGCCTTGCACGAACGCAAAAGCTGACCGCCTCCCAATCTTCAACACTGTCTCCAGACAGCCCGTCCGGGCCGCCGGAGAAGCGATTTTTCATATTGTCCGGTCCGTCGCCTGGCACACAGCCGGGCAGCCCGGCCCGGGCAATACGGACAGATTTAATCACTTGTAGTTGACGATGTTGCCGAAGTCTTCCTTCAGAGCCGCGCCGCCGATGAGACCGCCGTCGATATCAGGCTGTGCGAACAGCTCGGGAGCGGACTTACCATTGACGGAGCCGCCGTACTGGATGCGGATCTTCTCAGCGGTGTCGGTGTCGTAGATCTCTGCGATGAGCTCGCGGATCGCATGGCAGACTTCCTGAGCCTGCTCAGTGGTCGCGACCTTGCCGGTGCCGATGGCCCAGATGGGCTCATAGGCGATGACCATGGAGGCAGCCTGCTCAGCGGTAACGCCGATCAGGTCGCTCTTGAGCTGAAGGCGGATCCAGTCGATGGTCACGTTGGCTTCGCGCTGCTCGAGGGACTCGCCGCAGCAGAGAATGGGGGTCAGGCCGTACTCGAATGCCTTGAGAACCTTCCTGTTCAGGAATGCATCGTCCTCTTTGTAATATTCTCTTCTTTCGGAATGGCCGATGATGACGTACTGAACGCCTGCATCCTTGAGCATCGCACCGGAGACCTCACCGGTGAACGCGCCGCTGTCCTTGTCGGAGATGTTCTCAGCGCCGACAGCGACGTTGGAGCCCTTGACCGCTTCCACGACGGGAACGATATCGATCGCGGGTACGCAGTAGACGACATCGACATCATCGTTCTTTACCAGGGGAGCAAGCAGCTCAACAAGTGCCTTTGCCTCGGTGGGAGTCTTGTTCATTTTCCAGTTGCCGGCCACGATTTTTCTTCTTGCCATTGTTTTTCTCCTTTTCTCGGGTTTGAGGCATTGTTGCTTAATAACTTCCGGAAGATATTTGTGAACAATGCCTAAGCAGGTTTACAATGAAACCGGAACGAGCCTGTCGCAGACCCGCTCCGATTCATTATACATTATTCCATGTTTCCAGACAATTCCCGAAACATGTTCCATATCAATTATTTGTCGTTGGCTGCTGCAACGCCGGGAAGGTCCTTGCCCTCCAGGAACTCAAGGGAAGCGCCGCCGCCGGTGGAGATGTGGCTCATCTTGTCGTGGAAGCCCATCTGGTTGGCTGCCGCCGCGCTGTCGCCGCCGCCGATAATGGTGGTCGCATCAGTATCCGCCATGGCCTGGGCGACTGCCCTGGTGCCCTTGGCCAGGATCGGGTTCTCAAAGACACCCATAGGGCCGTTCCAGACAACGGTCTTGGCATTCTTGACGGCATCCGCGAAGATCTCGATGGTCTTGGGGCCGATGTCCATGCCCATCTTGTCAGCGGGGATCTTGTCCACATCGACGATCTCGGTCGCGATCTCGGCATCGATGGGATCCGGGAACTCAGAGGTGATGACTGCGTCGACGGGCAGGAGCAGATTCTTGCCCAGGTCCTTGGCCTTCTGGATCATCTCCCTGCAGTAGTCGACCTTGGTCTCGTCCACGAGGGACTTGCCGATCTCGTAGCCGTTGGCCTTGGCGAAGGTGTAGGACATGCCGCCGCCGATGATCAGGGTGTCGCACTTCTCCAGCAGATTGTTGATGACATTGAGCTTGTCCGCGACCTTGGCGCCGCCCAGGATGGCGACGAAGGGACGTACCGGATCCTCAACGGCCTTGCCGAGGAAGTCGATCTCCTTCTGCATCAGGTAGCCGACAACCGCGGTATCCACGTACTGGGTCACACCGACGTTGGAGCAGTGCGCGCGGTGGGCCGTGCCGAAGGCATCGTTGACAAAGACGTCGCACAGGGAGGCCAGATCCTTGGAGAAGGCCTCTCCGTTCTTGGTCTCTTCAATGCGATAGCGGGTGTTCTCGAGGAGGACGACATCGCCGTCCTTCATGGCTGCAACAGCTGCCTTAGCGTTCTCGCCGACAACATTGTCATCCTTGGCGAAGACGACCTCTTTGCCGAGGAGTTCGGACAGACGCTTTGCGACAGGCGCCAGGGACATCTCGGGCTTGGGCTCTCCCTTCGGCTTGCCCAGGTGGGAGCAGAGGATGACCTTTCCGCCGTCCGCGATCAGCTTTTTGATCGTGGGAAGCGCCGCGACGATGCGGTTGTCATCTGTGATCTCGCCGGCCTTGAGCGGCACGTTGAAATCGCAGCGGCAGAGGACGCGCTGGCCCTTGACATTGATATCATCAACAGATTTTTTATTCAGACCCATAGTAAATCTCCATTCCTTTCAATGAGTTGAAAAAAGGTCCGGTCCACTATAAGACCGGACCCTCTCCTATCTTTCAGGTCAAAATCCCTATTTACAGATCTGTCTGTCAGGCGGCCGGTTCCATCATGAAACCACGCCCTGCAGGATCTGCGGGAATTCCTTCATTATGCGCCGAGCAGCTTGCCGAAGTGCTTGATGGTGCGGACCATCTGGCTGGTGTAGGAATTCTCATTGTCATACCAGGAGACAACCTGAACCTCGGTGGTGCCGTTGTCAAGAGGCAGAACCATGGTCTGGGTTGCATCGAACAGGGAGCCGTAGCGCATGCCGATGATATCGCTGGAGACGATCTCGTCCTCGTTGTAGCCGAAGGACTCGGTGGAAGCGGCCTTCATAGCTGCATTGATCTGATCCTTGGTCACGTTGCCCTCGACAACAGCGGTCAGGATGGTGGTGGAGCCTGTAGGAGTAGGAACACGCTGTGCAGAGCCGATGAGCTTGCCGTTCAGCTCGGGGATAACAAGGCCGATGGCCTTTGCAGCGCCGGTGCTGTTGGGAACGATGTTGATGGCTGCAGCGCGGGAACGCCTCTTGTCGCCCTTTCTCTGAGGTCCGTCCAGAGTCATCTGGTCGCCGGTGTAGGCGTGGATGGTGCACATGATACCGGACTTGATGGGAGCCAAGTCATTGAGGGCCTTTGCCATGGGAGCCAGGCAGTTGGTCGTGCAGGATGCAGCGGAGATGATCTTGTCTTCGCTGGTCAGGGACTGGTGGTTGACATTGTAAACGATGGTAGGCAGATCGTTGCCTGCGGGAGCGGAAATGATGACGTGCTTGGCACCGGCATCGATGTGAGCCTGTGCCTTGTCCTTGGAGGTGTAGAAGCCTGTGCACTCCAGAACAACGTCTACGCCGATCTCGCCCCAGGGAAGCTCAGCCGCGTTGGCCTTCGCATAAATCTTGATCTCTTTTCCGTCGACAGTGATGGAATCCTCACCATAGGATACGGTCTCAGCCTTCTCATATCTGCCCTGTGTGCTGTCGTATTTGAGCAGGTGTGCAAGCATCTCGGGGGAGGTCAGATCGTTGATCGCGACGATCTCAAAACCCTCAGCGCCAAACATCTGACGGAAAGCCAGACGACCAATACGACCGAAACCGTTAATTGCAACTTTTACTGCCATTTTCGTTCCTCCTACATAAACTGAAAGGTGGTTATATGCAACAACCTGACACCGCCGAACAGTTTCCTGTTCCCGCGCCTGCCAATCCTTAAATGTAAAAACAGTTGGCGCGGCAGCTCTGCCGGGTAATACCCGCAGAAAGGCTGACAACTTAGTCAGATTTTTGTCAGAAATCATTTTACAGTATCACACTGGTAAAATTCAAGTGCTATTGGAAGAAAATAGAGAAAACCTGTACGAATCATCGTCACTTCCATAAATATTGCACAAAACACCTGCAGTTCCGCGAAACCATGTACGCAAATATCCATATAAGCAGATGGTTCACACGATGCCCCGTTAAACGAAATACGGAATCCTGTTCTGTACAATCTTCCAAAAAGCAAAGAGGGACCAGGAAAGTACTCCCCTGCTCCCTCTGTCGTGCACTCGACAGGAATCGAACCTGCATTAAAGGCGTCGGAGGCCTCCGTTCTATCCATTAGACTACGAGTGCATATAATCCGCGGCCGCCATCCCACTTCGGCCGTCCGTCCGCGCGCGTCCGGCAGCCTCTCGAGGGCCTTCCGCGTTCGGACAAGCGTTATCATAGCACACCTTCGGAGCTCTGTCCAGCCAAAAATAAGTCACGGTTCGGCCCTCGGTTCGGCCCGGGCCGGCGGTGACCTGTACAGGAACCCTTCTGAGAATAACAGCACATGAAATACTGCGCCTGCCTGCGAAATGCTGCCTGTTCCCTGC
>CACZIO010000088.1 GCA_902781215.1 uncultured Lachnospiraceae bacterium | reverse complement strand
TGGTGTAGTAGTACCTGTAGTTGGAACTCTTTTTCCTCCAGCCGGTTTTGGAGCTGGACGACGATTTTGTTGCTGCTGCCGTAACCGCGCCGCCATCCGGCACAGTGACTGCCATGACAGGTACGCATGACAGGATCATGACTACGACAAACAGCATAGCGAGCATTTTTTTCATAGTTTTTCCTCCTGAAATGTGGCTTCTCCAACTGACCAGAGAAGAATGCCGTACTGCTGTTTAAGAAATAAAGGGTGTATATATTATATTACACTAGATTTTCCACATTTTCCATATACAAAATTCACAGAAACGCCACAATTTCATATGCTGAACTGCCTGATTGGTGCGAAGCCGTCAGGCCGCTGTACAGTCAGCATATCATTGTCCATTCCAGCAGTCCCAGGCAGGATCGATGCCTGCTCCGCAGTGCTGTCAGGGCACAGTGAAGTCAGCATATCATTGCCCATTCGGCAGTCCCGGGCAGGATCGGTGCCTGCTCCGCAGTGCTGTCAGCACAGGGCCGGCACAAAGTCCATTGCAGAACGCACAGACCGGTCCGGTTCATCAAGATCAGACTCTCGACGCCTGCAGGAGCTTTTCGCGCAGCTGGCTCTCGATGCCGGCCAGCTCCGCCTCGGCCTGGACGCGCTTCTGCTTGCCCTCGGTCTGGATGGCCAGGACCTCGTCCATGGTGGAGATCAGCATCTCGTTGGTGTGCTTGAGGGTCTCGATATCGACGATGCCGCGCTCGGACTCCTTGGCGGCCTCGACCGTAGCGACCTTAAGGGCGTCGGCGTTCTTCTTGAGCAGCTCGTTGGTCATATTGGTGACCTCGCGCTGGGCCTTGGCCGCCTTGTTGGCGTGCTCGACGCCGATCGCGATGACCATCTGATTCTTCCAGAGCGGAATCGTGTTGACGATCGTGGACTGGATCTTCTCCGCCATCACGGAATCGGAGGACTGGATCATGCGGATCTGGGGACCGGTCTGCATGGCGACCGTCCTGGTCAGCTGCAGGTCGTGGAGCTTCTTCTCAAAGCGGTCGCACATCTCGGCGAAATCCTTGGCCGCCTGGGCGTCCTCCGGCAGGCCGGACCGCTGTGCCTTCTGCTGGAGCTCGACCAGGTCTTTCTCCCGGACCTCTTTCAGCTTCTTCTTACCGGCCAGGATGTACATGGAGAGTTCCTTGTAATAACCCAGATTCAGCTCATACATCTGGTCCAGCAGGCTGATGTCCTTCATCAGCGTGATCTGATGCTTTTCCAGCTCCTTGGTGATCGCGTCCACATTGGTCTCGACCTTGCTGTACTTGGCCTTCATCTCGTTCATCTTGTTGGAGCTCTTCTTGAAGATGCCGAAAAGGCCCTTCTCCTCCTCGTCGACCTCAAAATTCTTGAGCTCCGTCACCAGGGAGGTGATCATGCCGCCTACTTCGCCCAGATCCTTGGTCTTGACGCTCTCCAGGGTCTTCTCGGAGAAATCGGCCATCTTCTTCTGGGTGCCGACGCCGTAGGTCATCACCGCCTGGGTATTGGTGATGTCGATCTGTTTGACAAATGCGTCGACCTGGCGGATCTCCTCAGGTGTGAGGACAGCCTCCTCCGGCTCGGGCTGGGGCGCGGCCTGAACCGGCGCCGGTGCCGCCTGGACCGCCGCTGCCTCCGGCTCTCCGAAGGAAAGTGTGGGAGCGCCCGGTGCGGGCATCTGCGCGAACAGGTCTGCAGCAGGTGCAGGCGCAGGTGCTGCTGCCGCAGCGGCTCCTTCCGCTGCTCCCTCCGCGGGCGCTGCCCCAAAATCAAGTGTGGGTGCAGGCGCAGCCGGTGTTGTCATCTCAGGTACTTCATTTCTGATTTCGTCTGCCATAATTTCCTCCGTGATCTGCCTATTCTACCTTTTCTACCTTATCGATTGTTGCCGGGTTATGATTGATCTTTGTCACTCCCCGAATTTCAGCTGAATTCCCCCCGCTTCTTCATCGGCCAGGCCCTCTGTGAAGCCCTCCGTGTAGCTGTCAAAGGCATCCTCGCCGGCATTACCTGCGCTGCCGGCGCCGCCTGCGCTCTGGGCAGGCATACTCTGCGGTACAGTTTCCGTTCCTGTTCCGGAACCGGCGCCCTGCGGCATTCCGGAAGCCTGCGCCTCATCCGAAGGCTGTACTGACGCCCCGGCGCCGGGGACCTGGGTCTCCCGGATCCTCTGCCCGGTCAGGCCGTCCTGGGCCATCATGGTCTTCATGACGGAAATATCCGAGGAGATGTCCCAGGCCATATCCTGGAAGAGGCTGTCCAACAGCCGATCGAAGGCCCCGTTGATGGTGCCCAGCGCCTCCCGGATCTCCCGCCGCGTGTTGCGGATATTTTCACCCGCCGCGGGCTGGCGGTCCAGCTCCTTGTAGGCCTGGAGCAGCTTCATCGTCGTGGGCAGATAGTAGACCATGAGCCTGCGCAGGTTGGGTGCCGTCGACGGATCCTTGCGGATCTGCTCCAAGATCCTCTTCATGGTCGTCTCCAGCTGCGTCAGCTCCGCGGAGACCTCCTCGTCGGCGATGTCATCGTTGTAGGCCCGGATCCGGCCCATGTACAGGAGGCCCTCCTCGACGATCTTTTTCGCCTCTTTGGGGAGCTTCTCGTCCTCCGGCCGCAGCTTCAGATCATCCGGCAGGCTGTCGGCCACGGCGGCATACTCATTTGCTCCGCCCCGGGCCACATTCTGCGCCATCCGCTTCTTCGCCTCTTCCGCCTCCTGCTCCTGCCGCTGCCGCTCCAGCTCCAGGTACTCGTTGTACATCCGCTCCGACAGCATCAGGGTCGTCTTCTGCTTGTCGAACCAGGCGGCGGGCAGCATGTCCTCGCTTATCATCTTTTCCAGATTTTCCAGGACCGTCTCCCGGCTCTCGCCCATGGCGTGGGCCAGCCTGCCGATCTCCAGGTACTCGCCGGTCCCCGCGATCTTGCCGTATTCATAATATTCGCGCACCAGGCGTTTGCGCTCCTGTCCGCTCTTGATCAGGACCCCGCCCAGGATGGCCAGCCCGCCCGCGATGATCAGGGCGAAGATCGACCATGCGGAAAAAAATCCGTTCCCGAACGGTGAAAAAATCCCCAGCAGCCCCGAGGCGATCGTGTCCAGCAGCGCGATCCCCGCGCAGACCAGGCTCATGATGCCGCCGACGATCCTGCCGGTCCCGCTCGCGCGGCTGATCTTTCTCTGTAAAAAAGGAGATACCTTGCTGGCGAAGGTCGTGTGGTGCCGAGCACCTGCCGCCCGTTTCATATAGGCCTCCGTCTGATTCTCCGCAGACCTTCCCGCATAGCCGTAGGTCCGGCCTCCCTGAGCTCCCGGCGCGCCCTGCATATTGCCCTGCGCATTCGGATTTCCCATACCGGAAGCACCGCCGCTCCCCTGCAGGTGCCCCTGCAGATTGTAGAGGGCGTCCGCCGCGCTTCCCGCCGCGGCCCCCGTCACATTTTTGAGCGTCTCGTTCAGGCCGGTGAAATCCCCGGTCCCCACCGCGTCATTGACGGCGTTCATGATATCATTTCCAATCTCGTAGACATCTTTTCTGTCCATATTCATTCCTCCGGCACTGCTGCCGTTCGTACTCTGTATTTCCCGCGTCGGATCTGCATTCACCGCTTATAATTGTTTTCTTTCCTGCACCATTATAACGCAAGCTCTCCCAAAAAAACACTGTCGAACGGAGAAGATATTGCGTGATTGAATCACCCGCGCTTATAATAGTAGAGATTTGATCCGCCGCGCGCTTTGCGCCTGCTTTCAGGCCGCCTGCATGAACAGCCTGGCAGCACGATCGCACCTGCGTCCGCGCATTCCATGACAGACGCTCAAGGAGGCAGCCTGTTCCGCGCGCTTCTGTCAAAATCCGGCAGACACCCGCGTCGCCCGCCGGTTCTGATCATCCCGACAGACATCTGCCTCGCAAAGCAGTTCTGATAACACCTATGGAGGAAAAAAACATGCAATTCATCTACCCTGCAGTATTCAGCAAACGTGAAGACGGCGGCTACCGCGGCTATTTCCCCGATCTCGAGCAGTGCTACGCCGAGGGCGACACCCTGGACGAGGCCCTCAACAGCGCGATCGAGGAGGCCCGCACCTGGATCCAGGTCGAGCTGGAGGACACCTTTGAGCTTCCCCCCGTCTCCCATCCCGACTCCCTGGACCTGCAGGAGGGCGAATTTGTCCGCAACATCGCCGTCACGATCCGCCTGACCGACGGCTGGGACGAGTAAGAAGCGAAATCCCCGGCACCTGCGCCAATAGTCAGGAGACAGGCGTCGAGTGAATCACATTCCCTCTGCGTATAAAGCCTGAAACATTATCGCGATCGTCACGGAGATTCCCCTATGCAGCAGGATATGACCACCGGCAGGATCCTGCCGATCATTCTGCGGTTTACCCTTCCCCTCTTTCTGGGGAATATTTTCCAGCAGCTCTACAACATGGCGGATACCGTCATTGTCGGCCGTTTTCTGGGACCCTCGGCGCTGGCCGCCGTCGGTTCCACGAGCACGGTTTCTTTTTTGTTGCTCGGATTTGCCATGGGCCTGGCCTCCGGCTTCGCGGTCCTGACCGCCCAGCGCTTCGGCGCCGGCGATGAAGACGGCGTGCGGATCAGCGTCGCGAACGGGATCCTCCTGACCGTCCTGCTCTCCGCCCTCCTGACCCTGCTGGGCCTTATGGTCGTCCCGGGCCTTCTGGCACTCATGCACACGCCCGCCGACATCCTGACCGACGCGACCTCCTACATGCTGATCATCTGCAGGGGACTGGCTGCCTCCATGTTCTACAACCTGTTCTCGTCCTTCCTGCGCGCCGTCGGCAACAGCCGCGCCCCCCTGTTTTTCCTGGTCTTCTCCTCCTGCCTCAACATCGCCCTGGACATCTTTTTCATCGTCCGGCTCGGCATGGGCGTGGACGGCGCCGCCCTCGCGACGGTCCTGGCCCAGGCGGTCTCCGCGGCCCTCTGCCTGCTCTATATCTTTACCAGAGTCCGGGTCCTCCTCCCCGGGAGTGCCCACTGGGGCTTGCACGCGGACGCCACGAAACACCAGCTGCGCATGGGCATCCCCATGGCCCTGCAGTTTTCCGTCACCGCCTCCGGCACCATCGTCATGCAGACGGCGATCAACATGTTCGGCTCCACCGCCGTCGCCGCCTTCACCGCCGCCTGGCGGATCCAGAACATCCTCACCCAGGAGATGGTCGCCATGGGCCAGACCATGGCCGCCTTCTGCGGCCAGAATTTCGGCAAAAAAGACTTCGCCCGCATCCGGGAGGGCGTCCGCACCGCCGTCCGGATCGAGACCATATACTCCGTCGCGGCCGGCATCGCTTCCGTCGCCTTTCTTCCCCTCTTCCTGCGGCTCTTTTTCTCCGCGGGCGCGGACCTCGGTGCCCTCATGCCCTGGGCTATGACCTACACCGTCGAGTGCGCCATCTTCTTTGTTCCGCTCAGCTATATTTTCCTCTTCCGCAACGCCATGCAGGGCTGCAGCAGCTCCTTCCTGCCCCTCATGGGCGGCGTCGTGGAAATGGCCGCCCGCGTCCTTAGCGCCCTCGCCGGCATGCGCCTGCACAGCTACCTGCTCTCCGCGGGCTGCGACGGCGCCGCCTGGCTCACCGCCGGAATCTTCCTGATCCTGGCTTACCTCCACGTGATGCGCCGCCTGGAAACCGGACAGCAGCCGGACCCGACAGGACTGGCATGAACCTGACACCGACAGACAGATGGGACAGGCATGACGCTGCCGGACAGATCAAACATACCCGGCAAGCCGGGCCGCCAGGAGATCCGGCCACGTATTATCAGCTTTCACCGGGCCGCCGGAAGATCCGGCTACATATTATCAGTTTCTGGAAGGCAGGCGGCAAAGCCTCTTGATTCCCCGAAAAATCATATGTAAAAAGGAAAAACCCGGTACAGGAGACAGGCTGTCCTTCGACAGCGAGCCCCTCACCGGGTCTTCGTTCATTCATCATTCGAATTCATCATTCGGATGCATCATTCAAATTCATCATTCGGGTTCATCATTCCGCATCGTTTTTCACTTCTCATCTTCCTCTCCGCTCCGGGAGATTCCGGATGATCCCGACTCCTTCTGACTGTGATAGAAATCGATCCGCTCCCGCAGTTCTCTCTCCTCTTCCCTGCACCGCTTCCTGCGCCGGACCCAGGAGACTGCCAGCGCGATCAACGCCGCAAAGGGGGCAATATCCAGAAACAAGGAACTGAACGCGGAAAACATCTCAGCTGCCGTCTGCATTTTCTTTCTCCACAAATTCGCCGATCAGGATTCTATGGTAATCTCTGCGCTTATCCCGCAGATGCCTCTCCCCGGCCGCCAGCAATACAAGCGCCGCAAGCCCCAGGGCCCACGCGATCACATCTCCCATCATTTACATGCCTCCTGTTATCCGGAACCGCCCAGATACGGAATCACCTGCACAAAAAAGGATTACATGCCTCCTGTTATCCGGAACCGCCCCTGCGGTTTTTTGTACCGCGAGAACCATCCCGGATGGTATCATATCCGCCGGCCGCCGTCCATCGCCTGTTTCTGGGCCTTTGCGGCCTCCCGCCGCAGCCCGAAAAGCCTCTCCTCATACCTGTGGAAATACAGGACATACCCCGCCGCACAGCAGAACACAAGTCCCATCATGACCGCATGTCTGGTTCCACTCTCAGCCGGCTCCTCCTCCGGCATCGCCAGCGGCACCTCCTGGTCCTCGATGATGATCTCATCGTCGATCGAATACTCACCGACCACCTCGATCTCCAGACCGGACGAATCTCCGCCCTCCTCAGCCGCCAACACTCTATACGGCAGCATCGCCGCTGCCCACAGCAGGACCAGGGCACAGACCACTGCCATCAACAGCCCCGCAGTCCCGGACCTTCCTTTGCGCCTGCCCGCGTCCGGCAGACAGGAATTTTCCCGTCCGCACTTTCTATATTTCTCAGCCATTTCTCCCCTCCTGTATCCTCCGGACCGATCCTCCCGGTTCTTTTCTCTTCTATATATAAAGACTGCGCAGCAATCAAAAAAGGGCCGCAAATCAGGCCCTTTTTCTCAGAATTTCTCAAAAATATTTTCAAAATCCATCCTCAGAATTTATCGAAAAGTTTTTTTCGAAAATTCTATAGGTTTTTGTAGGTGTCGATGATGTGCCGGTAGAGTGTCCGCACTGCCGGGGCCATCTGGCCGGGTCCCCGCGTCGCCAGCCCGATCATGCGGGACGCGTCCGGCTCCATCCGGTACCTGCGCACGTCATAGGGGATGTCCGTC
>CACZIO010000087.1 GCA_902781215.1 uncultured Lachnospiraceae bacterium | reverse complement strand
GAGCTGTTCGTCAGTCACTCACATCTTGCTTTGAAGAATCTTCTGTCGGCCTATGGTTATTCTGTCAGGCCCGTCTTTCTTGTCCTGTTTCTTTCTATTGTCTGGCCGGACAGGTCGGTGCCGCGCTGGATCGCATCAAACAAGTCATAGACGCGCAGCTTGGGGCGGAGCCTTTCACCCTGATCGGCGCGCTGATGGATAAACAACGAATCTGAAATTTGAAAGGAGAACTCACCAAGGAAAAGAAATTTGAACCGACCCCGGAGATGAAAGCAAAGATTGATGAGTTGATAAGAAAAGTTGAGGCGCAAGAAGTTCGGGAGCTGTCTGCCGACGAGTTGGACGGCGTTGCCGGCGGGCAGGGATGCTTTGCTCGGGACGGCGTGGCATATATCTCCACCGACACTCCCATGGGCGATATGACGGTGGACGAGTTTTACGACATCGTAAAATGGGCGTATGACACTTGCGGCGTCGATAACGCAATCGGCATGGCAAATGAGCTGTTCCCTTCGATTTATAACGAAAAAACCTTGCGTACCGGCGGGCCGGAGTATATGCGCGATACCCTGAGATCAAGGATTATTCATATGGCCAGCGGGGACTTCAATCCGTTCAGCATCTGGGGCTGAGCGCTGCCTTTAGGCAACAGCGGCTGGATATGGCAGGGTAAAGCAAGAGGGGGAAAAAGATGGCTTACTTCATTTTACAGAATGGATTTGAACTGTGCGGGTGGAAGGGGCTTCCCTTTGCTCTGCGCTATCCCAATCCTCGCTACGCGGACTTTTTCGACCGGGAGGATTACCGCCTGGTGTATCGGCTCGACGGAAAGCACGACATCGAAGCGGAAAGCCTGACAGACTCCCAGAAGAAGCTGCTGGAGAAGCTCATCGAGCGGGGCATCGCCGTTCCCAGCGACGGTACCCGGACGCTTGCCCCTTGGCAGGCATACAAAAGCTATCCCGCCATGTACAAGAACAGCGTACAGTGGTCGATCACGGGGCGTTGTAACTACAACTGCCGCCACTGCTTCATGTCCGCGCCGGATTATCACGGAGAAGACCTGACGATGGAGCAGATCACCCGCATCCTGGACGGGCTGGTGGAATGCGGGATCCGCTGTGTGTCGCTGACCGGCGGCGAGGCGCTGGTGCATCCCCGGTTTTGCGACATCCTGGACGAGATCGCGGATCGTGGCCTCGTGCTGGAGACCCTGTACACCAACGGCGAGCTGGTGGACGGGCATCTGCTGGACGAGCTGGAGAAACGCAGGATGCACCCTGCTTTCCATCTCAGCTACGACGGCGCGGGCTGGCACGACTGGCTGCGCGGCGTGGACGGCGCGGAGAAGGCAGTGATTCGTTCCTTCAGATTGCTGCATGAGCACGGCTTTCAGACCAGCACGTCCATGTGCCTTCACCGTCACAACATCGGAGTGTTGAAGGAGAGTGTGGATCTGTTAGCCTCGCTGGGCGTATCTCATTTGAAAATGAACGTAGCCACGCCTGCAGGCCGCTGGAAGAACGAGACGGAGCACTTCATCTCGCAGGACGAGGCGTTTGAGGCCATCGAGGCCTATCTGCCGCAGTACGTGGCGGACGGCATGCCCGTTTCGGCGCAGTTTTGCGGCTACCTCGACTTCAACAAGGAAACGCGCCGGATCATGATACCCTTCCAGAAATATTCCGGCGTAGAGGGCGGCAACCGGGCCTTCGCCTGCGGCGCGGTGAAGAACGGCATGTACATCTCCCCCACGGGGAAGATCCTGCCCTGCATGACGCTGGGCGGCACGGCCATCGACCCCATGTTTGAATCCGCGCTGGAGAAGCCGCTTTCCGAGATCCTGTCGGATTCCCACTATCGGGACATGTGCCTCGTAAAGATGGGCGACTGCATCGACCATAACGAAAAATGCCGGGACTGCGAATACCGCCTCGCCTGCGGCGCGGGCTGCCGGGCCTGCGCCTGCGGAGAGACAGGCACGGACTACCTCGGGATCGACGAGGACGCCTGCCGCTTTTTCAAAGGCGGCTGGTACGAAAGGGTGCAGGCGCTGATCGAGCGCTACAAGGATAGCTTTCCGCCTGCTCCGGACACAGAACCAGACAGCGGCATAGCCGCTTTGGAGGACACAAAGCATACAGGGAGGATAGAAACATGCTGAACAAGGAGAAGCTGGAGCAGCTTATGGCGATTCTGGGTGAACTGACTGAGGAACAGAGAGCATTTCTGATTGAAGCACTGAGCGGTCCGATCCGTGAGAAGGAATTCTTTGAGAAGCTGGGCGACGTGGAGGAAGGAAAGTTTGAGGACTTTCTGAAGGCCGTCGCCGCCGAGATGGAGGATGAGGTACTGGCGCAGCCGCTGTCTGCGGACGAGCTGGAAGCGGTCGCGGGAGGAGGAAAGGGCGGTTCCCAGGCAAATGACGGTATTAGCTGCTCTAAAACGCAGCAGGCGAACTGTTCCCGTGAGGAAAAGCGCAGCATCTATCTCGGCGCTTTCCCGAACTGTGCGGCGACTGTGGAGGACGGAAGCTGGTGCTCGACAAATGACGCCTGTGTGAAAGTGGCAGTCAATTATCAGGGCATGACCGATTGCGGGAAGGCCTGGCGCTAAACAGAAGGAAAGGAGCTTAGCATGATGTTGAACAAGGAAAACGGGAAGAGCTGATGTTACTCTTGAAAAAACATGAGTCAAAGGAGAAAACGCCGCCTATCTATGGGAGGGGTCTCCCGCAAACTTGAGCAGGAGGAGCAGACAATGGCAATCGACAGAGGTTTGTTGTTCCGGGGTATCTTTTCATGATGGCGGATCGCCTGCTGAGAAAGCAGGATCGCTGAAATGAACCGGCTGCTCCAAAGGCAGCCCTGCCGGAAAGCATGCACATAAGAGGAGGAAGAATGATGAACGTATTTATGCTGCAGTTGATCGCGATGATCACCATGTTCTGTGATCATGTGGCAAGCACTTTCCTCGACAACCTGGTCTGGATGCGCTGTGTTGGACGCTTCGCTTTTCCGATCTACGCGCTGTTGCTGGCGGAAGGATATCGGCACATGAGAAGTGACCGGGATCGCGTCTGGCAGCATCTTGGCGGATATGTGATCCTGGCGCTGGTTTCGGAAGCCTGTTATGATGTGTTGGAGTTCAAACCCATTACGATAACCGACATGGCCGGGTCCCAGAGCGCTTTAATCACATTGCTTCTCGCCTTTGTGGGCCTGATTGCCATCGACCACTGGAAGGGCCGCCGCATCTATGTCGGTTCGGTTGTGCTTCTGACGGCTCTGATGAATTATCTCATTAAATCCAATTACAAGTTCGCCGGCGTCCTGTTGGTCTATGCTTTATATTTCTACCTGAACAAAATGGAGAAACTGAATTACGGTCAGAGACTGCTGTTCCTGCTTGGAATCTTTGCCTGCTATCTCCCCATCTACCATTGGGCCCGATACGACTTTAGCCTGACGGCCTTCGTGGAAAAGCTCCCGGGCGCCAACACCTGGTGGTATCTGACTCATATTCTGATCGCCTGCCTGCTGGCCGGCTATAACGGGGAACTGGGTATCCGGTCAAAAACCTTCCATTTGGTTTACAAATGGTTTTATCCCGCGCACCTGTTGCTGCTCGGCATCATCTGGCAGCTGATGTAAACTAAAGGGATTCAGGACGGAAAACCTTTTTCGGCAAAGGAACTGATCGTACGCGTGTATTTCAAGGGCGGCTGGAAGGACAGAAAGGACGCGGTGCTGAAAAGTATCGGGCAGTTATAAAACAAAAATATACTGCGGCATGACTGCTGAAAAGAGCTGTTAACAGCAGTGGATATGCTTTGGTCTGTTTAATAATTTAATGATTCGGGTGATGCATATTATGTCAAAGAAAGGATATCATCAAAACACGATAGGAGAAGATGAAAATGAAGAGAATGATCTGTACATTACTGGCTGCTGTTTTGCTGCTTTCTCTGGCGGCCTGTTCCTCTGGAAATGTGAACAGTGGTAAACAGACAGCCTCCGCCTACCTGGACCAGGAATCGGACGCTGCCATCGAAGTGACAGTAGACCTTAGCGGCGGATGGTCTGTGGAATTTGTCAGAGGAGCTGTTTATCTTTATGACAGCGAGATCACCGAGACCAACGACGGCGTTGCTATGCTGGTTACCCTCGACAAGGAGGTTTATGAAGAAGATCTTGAGGCGGCCATGGCAGATGAAAGCCACAAGGAAGCAGATGGAGGCGTTTATTATACCTACTATGAGGACGAGATGGGCTATCTCACTTCGCTGAATGATTCCGCCTATGTGCTGATTACGGCAAACAAAGCGGATATCGAAGCAATCGTGGCAAGGTTTACGCTTTCCCTGGCAAATTAACTGAATCGTCAAGTGAGCAACAAAAGGAGAAAAATAGAACAATGAAGAAAATTATTTGCTTTATCCTGTGCACAATCATGCTGTTTATGGTCGCAGCCTGCGGTACAGAAAAGTCGGAAAACAGTGCTGAGCAGCAGACTGCAGCCCCGTCTGAAGCAGAGCAGGCGTCGTTCGAGTGGACCCGGGAGGGCTATTTCCAGGATGAGAATGAGAATATGCTCTCCGTTACCTGGATGGAGGATATTGACGAGCCTGGCTGGTATGTCGGCTGCATGCTGGGCGAGGACTCCTGGGGCGGTACCCTTCCGCAGGAAGGAAGCACCCTGCACGGTGCTCTCCCTTCTTCCGGCAGTAAGGATGACATCATAGTCACGGTTTCTGAAGAGGGCGAAGACGGTCTCCTTCTCGTGGTAGAGGGCGGAGAGACGTACCATTTCACCTCCATGGGCGATATGACGGCCAGCATTATTGTGACGATAGGCACAGAAGGCTTTGGTATGATCGGTTATGAAGAGGGCGAGACCGTGCCGGAGCTTGACCCCGAGCGGCCCTATCAGTCCGCGCAGGTCAATCTGGGCGATCCTGCGACCTATACCTTTGCCGCCGCGCCTGAGGCAGGCAGCATGTTCGTAAAATGGACAAAGAACGGCGAGGACTTCTCCACCGAGCCGGTCATCACCGTACTGTTGGACGAGAGCGCGGAATTCGTCGCGGTGTTTGAGGAAGACCCCGGCTGGCAGAATCCGGTCATGAACTTCATCGGTGAGTACCAGAGCGACCGGGCCCACGCCCTGGTGGAGTGCTCCGGTACCGAGGACGCATTGATCACCATCGAGTGGGGTGGGAGCACCTCAGAATTGGCCCGCTGGGATATCTTTGGCCGTCTGAACACCGAGACACTGACCATCAATTATTCCGGTGTCACAAAGTCCATCGTCACCTATGACGACAGCGGGGAGATCGTCAGTCAGGAGCCGGAGTATGAGGACGGCACCGGCACGATTACCTTCAACGATGATGGGACCTTTACCTGGCACGAGGATCAGTCCGAGTATGGGGTCGATATGGTTTTTGAGTGGGTCCCGGTTCAAGGAGACTGAAATAGTTCTCTGTAGCCTTGTGATGCCACTTTGGGATCCGCTTCCGCAGTTTCTCATCAAGAGGTATTATTCAAAGGACATAGAATTATCGAACAAGAAATTTTGGGGGCAGATACGCCCATAATGAGGTATTGTTCGCCGAAAGGGAGCAGACGAATGAATAAAAGAGGTTTTTGCGAGACAAAGTTTCACTCCATGCTCCTCACAGGGACGCTCACGATGGCGGTCCTGTACATAATGCTCCTCTGCGACAACATCATCGCGGGATTTTTCATCGGGGAGATGGGCGTTGCCGCGATCAACGCGGTCACGCCGGTAACTGGGCTTGTGACGTTCTTTTCGACCGTCATTGCCATCGGCGCCGGTATTCTTTACAGCCGGGAGATCGGCGCGATGAACAAGCGCCGCGCGGATGAAATCTTCGGTCAGGGCCTGATCCTGAGCATCGCAATCGCCGTATTCAGCGCGCTGGCGCTGGTGCTTGGTCGGGAGGTTTATTTCCGGGCGAACGGCATCACGGGCGAGATCTACGAGCTTGCCAACGCCTACTATCTGTGGACGCCGCTGAACGCGGCGCTGAGCGTCACGGTGAATTACCTTACACAGATGGTGTACACGGACGGGGATGAAACCTGCAACAATATCTCTTACGGGCTTCAGGTCGGCGGGAATATAGTTCTGTCGGTGATTCTGGCGCGGTCACTCGGAATGGCCGGAATTATACTCGGCACGATCATCGGGAATGTCCTCGGTCTTCTGGCGATAAGCCTGCACTTTTTCAAGAAGAGTAATACGCTTCATTTTGTCTGGCATCTTTCCTTGAAGGATCTGATGCAATGCGTGAGGTTCAGCATCGTGGACGCAGCGATCTATCTGTGCTGGGCTGTGATGGATTATGTGATGATCGGCCATATTTCCGCCCGGTACGGTGAGAAGGGGCTGATCACGCTGGCAGTGGTCGTCAGCGTCATAGAGTTCAGCGTCGTTATGGATGGCGTCGGTATGGCGGTCCAGCCGCTTCTGGGAACCTATCTGGGAGAGAAAAATCATGTGCTGATCCGGCGGCTCATGCGCGCGGCAGCGAAAGCGGCTGTCATAGAGGGACTGATCGCGAACGCGCTGCTGTTTATCTTCGCGAAGCAATTCTGCGGCCTGTTCGGCATTGCCGGCGGCGCGGCCCTGCTGCCGTCTGTCAACGCGGTGCGCGTAGTGTCGCTCGGAATGGTGTTTTGCAGCGTGTTTTCTCTCACGACTTCTTACTACATGCTGGTGAATCATGTGGGGCTGTCTGTCGGGATTACAATGCTCAAGGATGGCTTGCTGTATTCCATCCTGCCGCTGATCGGTTCGGCACTTTTTAGGGAAACCGGCATGTGGGCGGCCTTTGCTGTCACGCCGGCTCTGGCACTGGCGCTGTCTTTTCTGTTTATCCGGCTTCGTTACGGTGAGGCAAGGTTCCCGTACCTGTTGGAGAATACGGATACGGAAATCATCGTGATGGAGGACATACTGACGAGTGAGGGCTGCGCGCGGCTTTCGGAGCGGGTGCAGGCGGCCATGCAGGAACATGGCTATCCAACGCGCACGGCGGCTCTCGCAGCGCTGTTCACGGAAGAAATCGGCTTGACCATCCTTGAAAAGAACACTGAGAAGAAAAAGCCGATCCTGACAGAAATATCTCTGCTCTTTGAGAAGGACTCCGCGCTGTTGATTGAGCGGGATTCCGGTGAAATATTTGATCTTACCGCCCCGGATCAGGCGGTTTCCGGTCTCAGCAGCTTTATCCTCAGCGGCCTGATGGAAGCACACAAGGAGAAAGCGTACCTTACGACTACAGGCTATAACCGTAATATGATGCGGTTCGTGCGCGGCAGACTCGGCCTGTAGCTTCCAACCGGCTGCAGCAGCGCCATACTATGGATTTGCGGCCACGGTTGTTCCAGTGGACGCGCCGGAATAATTCACCGCAGTCACCGCAGAAAACCATCTGGGCAAAACAGTGGTTACAAGAGAAGCAGGCTGGAAAAGCCTTGTTTTAAGGGATTTCTGCGGCTTGGGGCCATCACGGTCTGGGGCAGTAGAGGTCCTTTTTTCTGTTCGCGGAAACTTGTCGGGATCGTGATTTGCCGAGGGTTGTGGCTACTATTTTGCTTTTGGGCAGTTGTGGAAATGATTTTGCTTTTTGGAGGATCGTGGACATGATTTTGCTTTTGATGTCAGTTCAATAGATAATTCATTACTTTTTTATACCTTGGCAAAAAAGGCGGGGTTATCTGTAAGAATAATTGACGGTGTAACAAATGAAGGTGAACCACACGCATCTGATCCCTGACAGATATTATCATCTTACAGAACGATAACATGTTCCCGCGAGTTGCCAGGAAAGTGGATGTAGATTGGTGGTGAAAGACATGAAAATTGCC
>CACZIO010000086.1 GCA_902781215.1 uncultured Lachnospiraceae bacterium | reverse complement strand
TTCTAAATATAAGGAATATATTCAGGGTTGCATTTCTGTCTTGTTCTCATATAAGGTTGGAAATGTGTTCCGGATCCCTGCAGGGCAGGTGACCGGTCCGCTGTCTTCGCTTTGTTTTCCTCAGCGGCGACAACTTCTATAAGATATCACAGTGTTTCGGCTCTGTCAACAACTTTTTTAAATATTTTTTTAAAAAGTTTTTTTCAGCGCCAGCCCCTCGTGATTTTAGGGGACAAAAAAATGAAAGGAGCCGTTCGATAGTCCTGATCGGTTCATTTCATTTCTTTGAGCGGAAGAAAGCGGGATTTGAACCCGCGCGCCGGTTTCCCGACCTACACCCTTAGCAGGGGCGCCTCTTCAGCCTCTTGAGTATTTCTCCAAGTATGTCTGAACTACTGTTTGCGATCTGAATGCTGTCTATTCTATGCTTTTTTCCCTTCAAAAAAATCGAATCTCTCGCAAGGGCATGTTCTATTATATTAATGGGGCGGAGGTTTGTCAACAGAATTTTTTTACTTCAGCTATATTCCGCAGCGTATTCTGCAGCGAGCTCCACATAGCGGGAGGCATTGTGCTCCAGTAACCGGATCTGGTCCTCTGATACCCGGCTTACAATTCTGGCCGGGCTGCCCACGACAAGGCTGCCGTCCGGAATGACCATTCCTCCTGTGACAAGGGCGCCGGCTCCGATCAGACAGTGGCTGCCGATCTCGGCTCCGTTCATGATAATGGCACCCATTCCGATCAGTGTACAGTTACCGATCTTACAGCCATGTACGATCGCACCGTGGCCGATCGACACGTCGTCGCCGATCTCCACAGGGAAGTCCGGGCCGGTATGTACGACTGCATTATCCTGTACATTGGATCTCTTTCCCATCCGGATCCCGCCGCCGTCACCACGCAGCACCGCGTTGTACCAGACACTGCTCTGTTCTCCGATGGTCACATTACGGATAATCCTGCTTCCCTCCGCCCGAAAAACACTCTCATGGATCTGCTGCATGCCGCTCTTCCTTTCGCAACACTTTTCTTGAAGCCTCACACAACTGTTATGAAGTCATGAGAGTATGCGGGCAATCGTTTTAAGAATTGCCCGCAGATTTTATGTCTCTAAAAGAAACGGGCTTCTCCCGTCGGAATTTAATAATATATGAAATCTTCTGTGCTTGCAATTTTTTAGTAAAGCGGCAGGCAGCCGCCTGCCAAATCGTTCCACTCAGGTTTTTTCGCGAAATACCGCGAAAAGAAGCCTTAAGTTTCGTGGCAGTCTGATCAGGAACGCCAATTCACTCCAAAACCATTTCATGCATAGTGTTATTCAGACTGCCTGATCAGTGTCCCGAGCAATTCTGCCCAGGATTTGACCAGGTCGGATCCGGTGTCGGCAGCCACAGTTCCGGCAATGGCCTCTGCGCTGGTAAGGGTTGCCGTTCCTTTAAATTCGCTGCCGCGGATGACCATGCCGGCTTCTGCCAGAGAGATGGCAAGCGCGGTGTTGTCATCCGGGATCTCGTGATAATCAGCTGCGAGGACCGGTCTTTCCACGAGCCTGCTCTCGGAACCGGTCTTTCCGCTGTTGATTTCTTTGTAGCGAATGGCGACGTTGCAAAGTTCACTGTCTTCGCCGGCGCTTTCCTTGCTGCTGTATTTGAGATCGGGGACACTGGTCTCACTCTCTCCGCCCGCCGGTACCAGCTCATAGAGGGCGGTCACGGTCTTTCCGGCGCCCACGTCTCCGGCATCCACCTTGTCATTGTTAAAGTCCTCGGCGTTCAGGATCCGGCTTTCATAGCCGATCAGTCGGTATTCCTGCACGAGCGCCGGATTGAATTCGACCTGGATCTTGACGTCGTCCGCCATGGGAATGAGCGTGGAGGCGCTTTCCTGTACGAGGGCTTTCTCCGCGTCGGTCATATCCCCGATATAATGATAGTTGCCGTTTCCGTTTTCCGCCATGACCTCCATCTTGTTGTCCTTGAGGTTTTCGGCTCCGTAGCCCAGGATGGTCAGGTAGACGCCCTTCTGTCTGCCCGCTTCCACGATCTCCTTGAGCGCCCCCTCGCTGGTGGCACCGATGTTGAAGTCGCCGTCGGTCGCCAGCAGAACACGGTTGACGCCGTCTTCAACATAGCTTTTTTCCGCCATCTCATAGGCGGTCTGGAGGCCGAGAGACCCGTAAGTGCCTCCGCCGGCATTGAAAAGAAGCTCTGCAAGTCCCCTATAGATTTCGTCCTTTTTGTCACAGCTGACATTCTCCAGAACAACGCCCTGGCCGGAGGCGTAGTACATGAGAGAGACCGTGTCCTTCTCGTCAAACCCCTCCAGCATATCCGCGTAGGCGCTGAGTGCCAGCGGAAGCTTGTTGATCAGCATCATGGATCCGGAGACATCAGTCACCAGCACAAAGTTTGTCGCCGGTTTTTCCTGCCGGTCGTCCGCGCGGATTCCGATGCGGACCAGGCCGTGTCCGGGGTTCCAGGGGCAGCGGGTATACTCCGTGGAGACGGTGAAGGGCTCTTCTCCGACGCGGTCGCCGCTGTAGTCGTAATTGAAATAATTGATCAGTTCCTCGATCTTGACCTCGTCCT
Source organism: uncultured Lachnospiraceae bacterium (assembly GCA_902781215.1). Classification (GTDB taxonomy): domain Bacteria; phylum Bacillota; class Clostridia; order Lachnospirales; family Lachnospiraceae; genus CAG-791. The sequence continues at coordinate 9,353 of CACZIO010000086.1, read as the reverse complement.
TCTCTATCTGGTATCCGTCGAGAATATCATATTTCAGTTTCGTGTAGCCCGCCGTATCCACATCGATGGAAAACGTAGAGAGGGGCGAGGACGCAACGGATTTGAAAGGATTCTCCCGGATCGTGTTGTACTCGGCCGTGTTGAAGTCCGGGTCCTCATCCGGGTCCGGCATCTGCTCATCCGGCGTCTCAGGCTGTGCTGCTTCTGCGCGCTTGCTCTGTGAACCATCCTGAGATCCGGTCTCTGCGTCATCGGATGCAGAGGGCTCAGATGCCAGCGCCAGTCCTGTCTCCATGGCGGATTCTTCCACCGCACCCCCGCCGGCAGCAGCCATACTCATTTCGTCTTCATAGAGAAGATCCGGTTCAGGTTCCGGGAACAGATCCGGGTCTTCCTTCCTTGCCTTTTCGATGATTTGATCGATTTCTTTCCAGAGCTCCTCCGCCAGATTATCCGCATAAAGGGAACTTGCAAGCAGATACCTGTCCGCCACATCCTTGGAAATCATATCATGCTGCAGGAGCACCTTCAGGCAGCGGCCCCTGTCGTCGTAATCGTCCGGGTCTTCCAGCCGCTCATAGGCGAGCTCCAGGACCGCGCTCCTGAAGTCCGCATTCATGGAGTCGATGACTGCCTCCTCCTCTTCAGACGTCAGATTTGAGTACCAGCCGCTGAGTGGCCGCGTCTCGGCCTTCGCGTTCCATTTGCTCAGATCATCCGTGAAGCTGTCGTGATTGCGGAAAACGTCCTCCAGGGACTGCCGGGGCTCAACCGGCAGCTGGTCACCGGCTGCGGAGGCGGCAGCGTCCGTTTCCGTCTGCTGCGCAGATGTCATACCGGTCCCCGGATCCGCTTCCGTCTGCTGCGAAGCCGTGGATCCCGCTCCGGAACCGGTCTGCGGCTGCTCTCCGCCCCCGCTTCCGCACGCAGACAGGAAGGCTGACAGCAATGCAAACTGCATGACAATGACCAACAGGCGTGCACAACCACTGTTCAAGTACTTTCTCATGCTCTTTTCCTCCATTTGTAATCCTACAGATTCTAAAAGAGTTTGCTGTGCCGAAACATTTTTTGATTTACTGTTATACATAATAACGCAAACCGCCGCAGAAATGTTACGCTGTGACGGGAGCACCGGCAATTCTCTCTGATATTTCTGAACTTGCGGTGCTGATCAGAGCAAACATGCCGCCGGTACTGTTTTTTGCTCCCGGAGCTTTGTGGTGCGGGACAGCCCGGGGCTCTGCGGCTCCTTCAGAGAAACGCCCTTCACGAATCACTCCGGGAGCTGCTGCTCCTGCTGGCGGCATGGTCGGAAAGAATACAAAAAAAACACACATTTTTTCGTCAATGATGATACAATGTATATGTTGTTCCGGCGGATGCCGCGTTCAGCACATGAACTCTATCTTATTTATACGGAGGATTGTTATATGAAAAAGAAACTGGTTGCATATCTGCTGGTCTCCGCTCTTGCAGTCACTGCACTGATCGGATGCGGCAAAAAGGGCGGCGATGCCGATGCCGCAAATGCCGCTGCTACAACTGAAGCTGCGGCTCCTGTAGAGGGTGCCGTGGAAGACGGCGCTGAAGCCGAGGCTGAGGCTGTGGAAAATGCCGTCGAGGAGGCTGTTGTCGAAGAGGTCACTTCGGATGCAACAACTGCCGCTGCTATTGAGGCTGTCGAAGCAGCCACTGCTGCAGAGGCTGTCGCTGCCGAAGCAGGCACAGGCGAAGCCGCAGCAGAAGAGTTTGTTGATGATGAGGCTGCTGAAGCTGTCACCGGTGAAGCTGCCGCTGCAAACACTGAAGAAGATGTGATCGTGGATCCCGGCACTCAGTACACCGTTCGTTTCGGCGGCAATATCTATGCTTCCATGGATCAGAACGATGCAAACGTCATTGATTACGTCTATCCTGGCTATATCCTCAACATCAATGAGCGCCTGGATAATTACTGGTACCATGTCACCTATTGGATCGACGGCGCTGCCCGCAGCGGTTATATCAAGATCCAGTAATCATTGACTGACCCTGACAGGGATCCGTCAACGATCTCTTTCAGTTTTAGTCTTTAAACTTAAGTTTCTTTACTTACGTTTTTACGAAAGTCTTTTTACGACCAGAAAAGAGTGCTGTCGCAATCTGCGGAAGCACTCTTTTTTCTATTGGTCTGAAAATGAAGTCCCGCAGCGGCTCCTGCTGCAGGTAAAGTAGAGGATCTGATAGCGCTGCGCCGCCTCCTCCAGGAGGCGCATGGCGCCTGCCATCTTGTCGTCATCCAGACTGGTGAAGGGATCGTCGAGGATGAGGGGCGGGAGGTCGGCAGCCGGATCGGGATACATGGCATCTGCCAGCGCGATCCGAAGGCAGACGCCGGCCAGGTCGCGGTATCCGCTGCTGAAGCTGTCGATCTCTCTCTGCCGGCCCGCCTCCTCGACAGTGATCTGCGAGTCCGCGTCAAGATAGACCCCTGCGGCGGAGGTTTTCGTGATCTTTTCCCAGTAATAGCTGAAGTTCCTGCGGACAGGGTCCGCATAGCGGGTTGTCAGGGATTCCCTGGCCCGGCGGAGAAAGACAGCTGCGGTGATGACCCTGTGATAGGCTGCTGTTTCGGTCTCCTGCTCCGCGCGAAGTGTCTGCAGGCGGCCGGCAGCCTCCTCCAGTTCTGTCTGTTCCAGGCGGAGTTCTTTCAGCGCTTCGCCCGCTTCATCCAGCGCGCGCTGTGCCCCCGCGAGGGCATTGCGCTCCGTCTCCAGTTTCTGCCGGAGGGCGCGGAGCCTGCTGGCATCCGGCAGTCCCGGCAGGTCCGCTGTGTCCGCTCTTCCCGGCTGATCCAAAGCATCGGATCCGGCGTACGGGTCAGGCGATGGCATGGAAAATGCCCCCACTTCCCTGTGCCCTGTCCTCTTCTCGATGAAAGCAGCCTGATCCAGCTCCCGGCGCTGGGTCTCAGCCTCTCTCAGCAGTGTCTGCGCGTCCTCCCAGGTGTCCACGGCATCCCGGATCTCTTCCAGCTGGCTTCTCAGATCCTCCCGCGGGGCAAAACCCAGGTCCCGCAGAAATACGGCGACCGGTCTGCGCACCTCTGTCCAGCGGGCATGCGTCTCCTCGAGCATTCTCTCTTTTTTCTGCAGATAGTCATATTCCATCCGGTCAGGATCCCGCGCATCCGCCCGGGAATATTCCTCTGACGCCGCACTTCCGGACCGCTTCCGCCCTCCGCCGGACAGTTTCCAGTCTGCCGCGGCCAGGAAGGCACCCGCCGCTGCCAGGAGCGCACCGGCTGTCAGGTATCCCCGCATGGCAAGGAAGGCCCCCGCGATCAGGACGATCACACCGCACGCTGCCGGCAACAGCGCGGAAACCTGAATCCGGCCGGCTTCGTCCCCGTAAGCATCTCCATCGGGATCTCCCCTCAGAAAAATCTCCTCCAGTTCCGTCAGCCTGGTCTGCTCCTCCTCGCTGAGCATGTTCTCCTGCATTTTGTATTCCAGGCGCTCCAGATCGCGGCATTTGCGCAGATGCTCCTCCACTTCCGCGCGCGGGGGAATCCGCCCGGGAAAGACGGCCGCCGCTGTCTCCAGACTTCTGCGCCTGGTCTCTTCCGTCTCCAGGAGCCTGCGCAGGATCTCCTGCCCGGCAGCCCTGCTGCGCGCGGCTTCCTCCGCCGACGCCCACCGCTCTGCCGCCTCCTGGGCGGATGCCAGCTCCGCCTCCAGGCGGCGGGTCTCCCGCTCCAGGGCATCCACACGCTGCTCCGCCCCGCAGCGGCGCTGTTCCTGCGCCCCGATCTGCCTGTCCAGGTCGGAGGCTCCCGCCGTCTCCCTCTCCAGGAGGCGGATCTGTTCCGCGCGGCGGTACAGACTCCCGGTCCTGCGCTTCGGCGTCAGCCGGTTTGCCGCATCCGTGAGCCTTTTCATCGCATCCTCATAGCCGCCCAGATCTCCCGTCTGCTCGGCGAGGTCGGCGAGAAGCGCGTTGACATTGTCCGTGGTCCTTGTGGCACAGTCCAGCTGCCCCACGAAGACGGTCCGCCGGAAGGACTCCCGGTCGAGCCCGAACAGCTCCTCGCCGATCCGGGCTGAGAAGCGAAAGTCCGGCAGATTGGTCTCCGCGTCGCGAAGGTCAAAGACATCCTCCGACTCCTTTTTTCCGAAGATCCGAGTCAGCTCATAGATATGCCCGCCGCTCTCGAAGAGGATCTTCCCACCAAAAGTACCGCCCTGCCAGGGACGGTATTTGACACGGTCATTTTCCCCGGCGGCGCGCCTGCGCGAGCCGGGCATACCATAGAACATGGCACAGAGAAAGGCCGCCAGTGTAGACTTGCCCCACCCGTTTTCGCGCAGAAACAGATTGAGGCCATCCTCAAAGGTGTGGTCAAAATTCCGCAGACGGCCGAAATTCTCGATATGGCAGGAAATCAGTTTCATAAAGGATCCTCTCCGTCCATGGCACGGAAGCCGCAGCGGATCACAGCCGCCTTCTCCTCCTCCGGCACAGCCGGATCATTCATGACAAGCCGGACGAATTCGCCGCGCAGGGATTCATCGTATAAATAATCTGCCGGATCTATGCTGAGGACAGTCCGGTCGGTCACTCTGGCAAAAAAGAAACGATCCTCCAGGTCGGTCCGCAGAAAGGCCACATCCATCTCACATTCCACATCGACCTCACCGCAGAGCACGACGTCCGCCATATCATGGTGGGTGCAGCCCGCCGTCTCCAGGGCCTTCAGGATCCGCTCCCGCATCCCTGCCGTCGTCCGGCAGCCGGTCACATCCACCTCCAGTGAAAAAAGCGTGCGCCGGGCGAAGGGGATAAACTGCCGCTGCATGGTGCGTCTGCCCTCATCAATGTCCAGCAGGACAAAACCGTGAGGGCCGGACTCGTCAAAGCCCCGTCCCTCCAGGCAGCCAGGGTAACAATAGGTGCCGCGCGCATCCAGCGGGCCCTCCTTATATGCGTGGATGTGGCCCAGGGCCAGATAGTCGATCCCCCTGCCGCGGAGGGCGCGCAGGCTGATGGCCGCAGACCTGCCGCCGGCGGGCCTGTCCGTGTCACCCCGGCTGCTGTCCTCTCCGTGCAGCATGACAATATTGAACTTCTGAGGATCCGCATGAAAAGAGGCGAACGCATCGGCACCGGTCTCCGGCGAGAGCTCGATCCCCGAGATCGTGATGTTTCCGGATGCGCCTTCCGGATATGTCCTCCACCTGCTGTCAAACAGGAAGAGGTTGCCCGGCAGGCCGGCAGGCCGGTCTGTCCCGGAGTCGGCATTGTTTTCGCTCCTTTCGTGCCTGCCGCCGGCCAGGGCGGTCCCCTTTACGGCCGTCCGCAGGCAGTCACCGGTGTCGTGATTGCCTCGCAGATAATAGTAGCGGATCTGCGGGTGCTCCTCGATCACGGAGAGAACCGTGTTCCGCGCCAGGGCAGAGACCGTGTCCCGGTCAAAGAGGTCCCCCGCGATCAGGATGGCCTCCACGCCGTTCCGGTCAAAATTGCGCAGAAGTTCATCCCTCCTGCGTTTGGCAAGGTCCTGATCAAGATGGGTCTGCAGCCTGGAGTCCAGATGCAGGTCTGCACAATGTATCAGCTTCAATTATTCATTTTCCTCGCTGAATCCGCAGTTTTTCCCACATAGGAACCTGCGGCTGATATACTGTATCTGCGAAGTGCAGGACCCGCCTGCATTTCGCGCGCGATAAATCCACAGAACAGGAGCTCTGCATAATGAAGAAAAGAACATCCCCAAACGAAAAATCCTTCTGCAGGCAGGTGATCCGCACCTGTCCGGCCATCGCAATGACACTGTTCCTTTTGCCGGCCCTGCTGACCTCCTGCACAGGCACGGGGGGCGGGAGCAGTTCCATCCCGGCAGAAAGTTCGGAAAGCGCCGGTCAGACAGAGAGTACTGCTGTTTCCGGGGAGGTATCCGCTTCTGATGGGACGATGCCTGCCGCCGTCTCCGGGTCTGAAGCAGCCACCGCGGCGGCCTCCGGCCAGACAGCGGAAACTGCATCCGTCGGCCTGACAGCAGCCATGACATCAGCTGCCGACACCTCGATATCCGCCGAAACCGCCGGTACAGGCAGTACTGCAACAACAGCCGCCTCTCCCGTCATGCTGGATTACATCGACGCCTGGGAGGAGTGGCACACCATGGAGGTGGATCTCTCCGTCGAAAAGAACGCATACGACCCGGATCTGTTTGTCGAACAGGACGGAGTCACGACCTACGCCGGCGGCGATCAATATGAAGTCCTGCAGGGCGTCGACGTCTCCGAGCACCAGGGCTGGATCGACTGGGAGGCCGTGGCCGAAGCCGGCATCGATTTTGCCTTCATCCGCGTCGGCTACAGGGGTTACGGCGAGACCGGCTCCCTGAACGAGGACGCAGCTGCCGTGGACAACCTGCAGCGGGCTAAGGCGGCGGGACTGCAGGTGGGAACCTATATTTTTTCCCAGGCCTTAAACGAGGAAGAGGCGCGCGCCGAGGCCCAGCTGGCCGTCAATGTCATCGGGCAGGCCGGCGTGGAGGCAGACCTGCCCCTGATCTACGACCCGGAGGTCATCCACGACGAGTGGGGCCGGGCCAATGACATCACAAGGGACCAGGTCGCCCTGAACACGGCCGCCTTCCGGGATGAGGTTGAGAAAATGTCCTCCCTGGAGGTCGACATCTATTCCAACCTGCCCTGGGAGGACATGCTCTTTGACAGTGATACCCTCAATCAATACCGGATCTGGTACGCGGACTACGAGAAAAAGCCCCAGACCCCCTATCACTTTGCCTGGTGGCAGTACACCAACAAGGGGATCGTCCCCGGGATCGAGGGGGAAGTCGACCGGAACCTGTGGATCCGGGAGCGCTGACGGAAATCTTTTTCTGCAGCCCGCTTTAAGTTATGCCTCATCCCGGCCGGTATAGAAAACCGGGATGAGGCTCGTGATCAGCGGGAAGTCACCTTCGCGTACAGGTCCTCGACCTTTTTCCAGTCAATGATCTCGAAGAGGGCCTTGATATAGTCGGGGCGGAGGTTTTTATATTTCAGATAGTAGGCGTGCTCCCAGACGTCGATGGCCAGGATCGGGACAAAGCCGGTTCCCTCGCTGATGGGGTTGTCCTGGTTGGGGCTTGCGGAGACCATAAGGTCGCCCGCCGCATTGGCGGAGAGCCAGGACCAGCCGGAGCCGAACTGACCAGCCGCGGCCGCGGACAGCTGCGCCTTCACCTCGTCGACACTGCCGAAGGTCTCGTTGATCTTGTCCAGGAGGGCTCCTGTGGGCGCCTTGGCCGCCTCAGCCTGCGGAGACAGGGTCGAGAAATAGAGGTTGTGGTTGTAGAAGCCGCCGCCGTTGTTGCGCAGGGCCTTGCGCAGGGCCGGATCCTCCACCTTATCGAGGGAGGCCAGAAGGGTCTCGGCATCCAGACCGCTGACACCGGCTTTCTCCGCGGCGTCATTAAAGTTCTTCGTATAGGCCGCGTGGTGCTTGGCGAAGTGGGTCTCCACCGTCAGGGCATCGATGACGGGCTCCAGGGCATCATAGGCGTAGGGAAGTGTGATCTGTGTAAACATGCGTACCTCCTTCTTAAATTAAAACCATGTGAATTTACTACAGTTTCAAGACTCGCTTGCAAGTCTTGCGCGCCGGATGCGGGTTGCCCGTAAGAACAACATCTTCCGCGCCGTATCTGTGCGCATCCTCGCGGAGCGTTTTATCAGCAATGCAAAGCATTGCTGTTTTTCAGGCGCAGGGACCTGCACGGAACAACTCCCGGCAGCGCCGGAACACAGCGGGACTGCCCGACGGAACTCCCGACGGATTCCTTGCTTCCTCTATCATACATCCTTTTTTCATTTCGCACAAGTGTTCTATCTCTTGACAGTTCATACTACCATGTCTGCGATCCGGATCTTCAGATCAGGGTACAGAGACGGCGTGATCTCGTCCTCAAAGGAATAGATACCCGCGTCCTCCGGTTCCGTGTCAAAGACATAGACCATGACGATCCTTTGCTGCAGGTCAATGATCCAGTATTCCCTGACCCCGGCATCCCGGTAGCGGAAGAGCTTCAGGCCGTAGTCACGTTTCTTCGTGGAGGGTGAGGTGACCTCCACGACCCAGTCCGGCGCGCCGTGACAGCCCTTTTCATCCAGCTTGCCCCGGTCACAGATCACGGTCAGATCCGGTACAAAAAATGTCTTGTCATCGTTGTTGAGGTACACGCCGTAGGGCGGGATGTAGACCTTGCAGTCCCCCCGCTTTGCGCGTATATAATTGGCGACGGCCAGGTACATGCCGCCCGCCACATCCTGATGGCTGGCCGTCGGCATCTGCATATAGAAAATCTTTCCGTCATTGAGCTCCGCCTGGATTTCCTCCGGCAATGCCTCGATATCCTCCATGGTGTAGACCCGGTCCGGGTCCGGTCCTTCCCTCAGAAGTTTCTCACGCAGATACAATTCCGGTGCGGCTTCCATGAGGCAGGAATCCATATCCTCCCCTTCCTGATGTATATACTTCGTGTAATCCATATCTGCCCCCTTCCACATCATCTGAAAAACTGCCGTGAAACTTCAGCCTGGCTCCGATCACGCCCTGGAAATGTGCCGGTATACCGAACACGTCGGAGCGCCTCATCCGGTTGCCTGCGCCTCCATCTTACGCTGTCTCCTGCGCCCGGGCAAGATGGGCTTATCCCCCCTTCCTGTGGAAAACTATGTGGATATGCGGTTTTTTTGACATGCCCGAGTACAGGTATTCTGCGGCTCAGACTCTGTTTGAGCAAAAAAAAACCCTGTCAGATTCGTCAAAATGACGAAATTGACAGGAGTCTGTAAAAACAATGTTATTTTGGATCACAACTGCCGGACACGGTCTTGTACCATACCGCTGCTCAAACCCGCCGCAGCTCGTAGAGGTCGGTCCTGCGGTGCTTTAAGAGAGGCAGCTGCTGCCTGACCTCCTCCACATAGTCCAGATCGAGCTTCACGATGCGGATTCCTTCCTTTTCATCCATCTGTGTCAGGATCCGTCCCCAGGGATCGACCACGATCGAGTGTCCCCAGGAGATGTAGGAGCTGTGCGGGTCGCGGGCGGGCGCTGTGCCGATGACATAGCACTGGCTCTCGACCGCCCGTCCCTGGAACATGAGCTCCCAGTGGGCGGGGCCCGTCGTCATGTTGAAGGCCGCCGGCACCAGGATGACCTTCGCTCCGTCCTGGGCCATGAGGCGGGCCGTCTCGGGGAAGCGGAAATCGTAGCAGATGCAGAGCCCGATCCTCCCGAATTCCGTGTCGAAGCAGCCGATGTGGTCACCGGGCGAGAGGGTGTCGGATTCCTTG
>CACZIO010000085.1 GCA_902781215.1 uncultured Lachnospiraceae bacterium | reverse complement strand
AATAGATACGACCTGCTCCAACCTCTTCTTTTTGCTATTCCAAATGGAGATAGTATCTCCGCTCATACTTCCCTGCAATAGGACGAGCACACCTTGGCCCGTGACCGCCATGCGGGTTGTGCTTCCGACTTCTACCGTCTGCCGCTCTGAGAGTTCTTTACCGTCGTCGTCAAAGACGATCAGATTGTTCCCTGCCAGCAGAAACACTTGTTCATTAACCCAGGCAAGTTCCCGAACTGCCTCCGTGCGTTCCAGCGATACAAGAGTACGGGTCAGTTCCGCCCCGTCTGTGTCAAGGCAGAGAATCATACACGGGGTATCTCCACTTTGCGTCTCGGCAAGCAAAAACAGTCTGCCATCCTGTGCCGCTGCGATATCCTGCAGCAGAAGTGCCTCGTCTCGGAACAGCTCTTTTCGCTCCATCGTGTTCAGATTCAGGCTACACAGCAGATTGCTTTGCTCATCACTTGCCAGATAAAAGATTGAGTCTCCGGCCTTTGTAAACGCGGCCCCGATCCATGCGCTTTCCGTATAGCTTTCCGGTGTCAGCGCATACTTCGGTGTGACGATTTTTAACGCCAGATCCTCCGCGCCGATCACGGTAAGGTCAGCACTTTCTTTATGACTGCCGCAAGCGCAGAGACAAAGCGCAAGCAGAAGCATCAGCGAGATTATCTTTTTTCTCATTTTTTTGTTTCTCCTTCCGGTGGAAGTCCACCATCTTGACTATTCCAACAGAAGCAGAAAAAAGGGACAAAGAAACCGAGATTCTTTTGACAGAAATCTCGGTTTCTTTATTCGTTATCGAAATTGCGTAAAGTCGATGCCGTAGGCGATGGCCTGGATGCTGTAGACGTCCGGATGATTCGGGACGATCAGGACATAAGCGCTTGGCGTCTCGTAGATGATATATGGCACGGAATACCGGTCCGATCCGCTGAGGGCACAGCAGACCACCTCGCCGCAGGCTGTTTCAAAGAGCCATTCATCGCGGTACGCGCTCAAATCACCGGCGAGGCAGATATTGGTGTACAGCGTGCCCTTTTGAATGTAGTGCAGGCGATAGGCGTCGGCCTCCACCGAGAAAGCGCCGGGATAGAGCATCACGGAGCGCAGCTCCACCGTGTCAAAGCTCCCCTGACCCAGCCGCGCCCATATCTCATCCTCGGTCAGATGTTCGGAATAGGCATCGAAGTCGTTGACACCGCCGTTATACCCATGCGGATAGACATAGCCGTTGTGTATCCAGCTCCAGTCGTCGGCATAGGAAAGACCGTAGTCCGAGGCGATCCGCTCAAAGGCCGCGCGCATCTCCGGCGCGGTTTCTTCATCACAGCCGACCACGCAGCCCTCGACCGCCATGATGCTGCCCTTATATCCCACATACCAGTCGGCAAAGGCCTTGGCACCGCGGATCTCGGGCGTCTGCGCAAGCTCGGAGAGCGTGATGGCAGACTTCTCCCCGGTATAGGGTCGAATCTCCAGCAAGCCGTTTTCCTGCGGCACGCCCTCACAGGCGGAGGCAAAGTCAAAGGCCTCGGCCAGCGCCTCAGCGCCTTCACGGCCGCGGGGCATGCTGCCGCTCAAGGTCAGGAAGGCGTTTTCCCCGGTGTAATAGATAATCACCGAATAGAGCGGCTCGGCGTCCTCCGACGTGGGATCAAACACCGTGCCTTCGCGGCTGCAGTCGATGCAGAGCTCCGCGCCTGACGCAGTTTTATAGGCCCACTCGTCATAGCTGTCCTCATTCCACAAAAGGCTCATATAGGGAGGGAGCGTGCCCGGCTCATAACGGGTCAGCGTCCAGATACAGCTCTGCCCGAAGAGCTCGATGCCGCCCTCCGCTTTGTAAGCGCCATCCTCAAAGACGTACATCGGCGCGAAGTACCCTTCGCCGGAGAAAAAGGGCTTTGTGCCCGTCAGCCGATAGAACTCCGCGCTTGTCGGCGGGAATACCATGGAGCTGTGGAGCTTCAGACCGTATTTATCCCGGATCTCCAGCAGCTTTTCCGCCATCGTCGCGTCGCTGGCATCGTAAATAGTGTTCCCAATCAGCGCCTCGGCAGCCTCCATATCTAGCCAGTCCCAGGCACCGTTTCCCGCAGCGACGCTCTCTGCCGCTTTTGTCTCGCGGTATTCCAGCTCATAGGCAAACCACTCTGCCGCCGCCTGGTATTCCGGGCTGTCGCGGTAGCCGGTGGGCAGCAGGAGCACGGCCTCGGCGGGCTCCAGATGGCTAGTCCCGTCCTCTTCTATGACCGCCTGAGTCGTCTCGTAGCCGGTATGCACCGTGCGCTCCCGAAGGCCGAACCAGCCCATGGCATAGGCGGTCGCGGTAAAGAGGCTTACAAGAATCGCCGCGACCAGCGCGAAGCGCAACACGGTCACGATCGCCTTCTTCTGTTTTTTCGCGGGCGCAGGAGCCTCGGCGAAGATCGGCGCCGTCCCGCTGTAATCGGAGAAAAACGCTTGAAGGGACGCTTCGGTATCCGGCATGGGCTGTTCGGAGCGCTCCATATAAGCGTCCATCACGAGCATCCAGAAATCCGGGTCACAGTCTGCCGGAAGCGAGCGGATCAGCTCCTCCAGCTTTGCAATAGGCATGGTATTCAGTTGTTCACGGCTGATCTTATCCGACATGCTGTTTCCCTCCTTTCTGTTCCACACTCATCTCCCGCCGCAACCGCTGCTTACATCGAAGCAGGCGCTTCCGGCAGGCTTCAAAGCTCAGGCCGCAGAGCTGCGCGGCCTCCTTGATCGAATAGCCGTCACAGTAGACGGCACGCAGCAGCAGCCATTCCTGCGGGCTCATGCGTCGTTTCAGCTCGTCGTCTTCCGCTTCAGGGGGCGGTGCGGAAAGACGGGTCTCCTCCAGGGGAACGGTGCGCTGCTCGATGTACTGCCGGTCTCGCTGCGCATGCTGCACAGCGTAACCAGCTGCACGGATCAGCCAGCCCTGCGGATTGGGGCTCTGCCGCACTTCGTCCAGCTTCTCCTGCGCCAGCACGAATACGTCCTGCGTGACCTCCTGCGCAAGCTGGTCGTCCCGCAGTCGCACCCGCGCGAAAGCGTATATTTTTTGATACATCTCCCGATAGAGATCTTCCAAGAAAGTATCGGTCACAAATCCACCGCCTCTCTGCCAAACAAGTATAACAAAAGATTTCTCGTTTTCAAGTTGTCCCTTTTTGGCGCTTCTGATGGAATATTCCATCGGGACGCCCGAAAAGGGACAATTCTTTTGATAGAGAGGCGATTTTTATGAAAAAAGGAAGAACATGGATCAGTTGGCTTCTGCTTCTTGCCCTGTGCCTGTCGCTCTGCGCCTGCAGCCCGGCACCGCAGAGCGGAGAAGCACAAAGCAGCGGAACACAGGGAGGGACAAGCAGGCCGAAGCAGAATAGTGAGCCTGTCAAGATGGCGGAGGAAGCGCAAAAGAATGTGGTGCAGCGCCTGGCCTCCACGCAGGTCGAACCGCCCGAGGACATGAATCTCGACTGGCAAAGTGGACTTGTGACCATGGACGGGCGGCTGTATGTGCACGCCACGGGCTTCGAGAAACCTCATCTCATTTGCTCCTACGACATGGACGGCGGCGACCGGCAGGTTCTGAGCGCTTATGACGGCGCGCCGATCAAGGGCATCGGCGCCTCCGATCACGGCACGCTCTTTGTGCTCAATAACGCTTTCAACGAAGAAACGCGGTTATATGAATACACGCTGCGCGAGCTCGACAAGGATGGGCGCGAGCTCAAGCGGCTGGAGCTGAAGGGTGCGGGCTATCCCGAGGATTTTTTCCCGTTCTGGATGGTCTCTGACGGAGAAACCGTGTATCTGCTCGGCAACGGCTGGCTGTCGCTCTTCTCTATGGGCGATCAGATCGAGCATCTGTGCGACCTCGCGGCGAGGGATTCCCAGCGCCTGGGGCTGCTTCCCGACGGACGCTTGATTCTCGACACCAACGCAGGTGGGCAGTACGCTGTCATGGTCTTTGATAAAGAGAGCCGCAGCTTCGGGGCTCCCATCCCCTTTGACAAGGGCGGCAGCCTGCTCTGCGGCGGCGAGCGCTGGAATGTCTACATCACCGACGGTACCTCCGCCTATGGCCTCGATCTGGAGACCGGGAAGCTGGAAAAGCAGTTCGAGTGGCTGAGTGTCGGCATTGTGGGCCGCGCGCTGATCGAGGCCCCGGAGGGCGGCTTTTTCGCCGCTGACGGCAATAACCGCCTGTTCCGCATGCGTCAGGTGGATGTGGAAGTCGGGGAAAGCGGCGAACCGGAGACGATGACGTTGGTCGTGCTGGACCGGCTATTTCTGGCATCCTATCTGGAAGACGCGATCCTCGACTGGAACCGGGCACACCCGGAGTGCATGATCGTCGTGCGCGACTATTTCACCGGCCAGCACTCGAACGATTGGCAGCAGCAGGAGCAGGCCACGGAGGAAGCGCGAAAAGCGATGGCCATGGACATCATCACCGGCAATGTCCATCCCGATCTCTTTGATCTGAGCAGCCTGAACGCGGCTTCGCTGGCTGTTAGCGGAAAGCTGGAAAACCTCTATCCGTATCTCGACGCTGATCCGGTGCTGAGCCGCGAGAGCTTTTACCCGAGTGTTCTGGAGGCGCAGGAGATCCGCGGCGGGCTGTATGAGGTCGTGACGAATTACTCACTGCTCACCGTCACCGGCTTTGCCTCTGAGGTCGGCAGCGCACGGAGCTGGGAGGAGCTTCTGCGCCTGGCGGACAGCACCGATCGCTGTGAGCGCCTGTTTACCGCCGAGAGTTGGGGCCGCATGGGTTTCCTGCAGCTTCTGACCGACGCCTCCGGCAAAAGGCTGGTGGATTGGGACAGCGGAGAATGCTATTTTGATACCCCGTACTTTATATCCATTCTGGAGGCCGTGATGCAGCTTCCCGAGCAGGCTGTCGAGCCGGAGGACTATTACAGTGAGCAGCACAGCCTCGTGGACGGCGAAGGTCTGCTGACCCTCAGCGAATACGGCGATCTGTGGCAGGGCGCCAATGCGGGAAAGCAATACGGCGAGGGCAACTGGACGATCGTCGGCCTGCCGGAGCTCGGCAGCGTCATCAAGCCCTACAGCACGCTTGGTGCTTCGGCGCTCGGCATGGCGGCAGATTCCCAGCACAAGGAGGAATGCTGGGCCTTCCTGCGAACCTTTTATCTGAATCCGCGCCCCTACGCTTTCAGCGCCATGCAGGGCGGACTAGAGGAATCCATCCAGGGGCAGCTTCAGCAGCGGGAGCAGGAGGGTCTCATGGACAAGTGGCTGAACGCCGAGGCGGATATGCGCGCCTTTGCCGACGCTTTCACCGGCGCGACCGTGCTCTACCGCCATGACGACGCGGTGTGGGAGATCGTACAAGCCGAGGCGAGCCGTTATTTTGCCGGTCAAGTCAGCGCTGAGGACTGCGCCAAAGTCATTCAGAGTCGCGCACGGATCTATATCTCCGAACAGGGTAGATAAGAGACTGTCAATCCAATACACGAAGCCCGCCGTTCTCATCCAGAACGGCGGGTGCTTCTATTTCTGGATTAAGAGATCATTCTGCAATTCTTAATTCTCGCCCCCCTCGCATAATTCGACAACATATTTTAGCGAAAAGTGCTTAATTATGGGTGCGCCTTGATATCGACACAAGGCGCGCATTGTTCCTGTTATACTTAAAATTTTATCTGTCTCAGCCAGCCAAAGAAAAAAACTCTGTGACTGGCATAGAGGCATATACAAAACCCATCGCCAGTCGAGAGAGAAAGGTCCTTGGCGATGGGTTTTTATTATGACAGTCGCGCGCCTCCGGTTTCTTTGAGTTTCACTGTATCAACTTCAAAGAACGGAGGCATCATCATGTCAAGGAGAAAAACAAAATCGGAAGAAATTATAGATAGCGAGCGGTATTTCAATAAGTATGTTGCGATGGAGGTGAAACATGACCTGCAGGAAACTCATGATTATTATGCAATGTTCTCCTCGCTGGATCAAATCATGGAAGCAGAAGAAGATGGTAACACAGGAAAAAAAGAACGAGAATCTGTTCTTGAAGATCACAGAGATAATTTCCTTTCTAGAACAGAATGTAAATCCGCAGATGAATGGATGGCGGAGATGGAAAATGAAGCTCTCTGTCGAGCGTTGCATAAACTCTCATGCCGTCAAAGGTTGATTCTTTTTCTTCGATACTATAGGAAACTAACATACCGTGAGATTGAAGAAATCGTTGGCATATCCTATCAGGTTGTCGAAAGAACAGAGAAAAAGGCGATAAAAAATCTTCGAGAAATTATGGCTAGAGGGTGACAAAAGTGCGTTTTTTATCCCTACCTTAAGTGAGGGGACTTTTTCTTCTCAAAGACAAGTGAATATCCGGCAGCATAATAACATCAGCAGACGATGGAGCGATGCGGAGGGTTCGCCAAGACCACCTGTGCAGGATAGATGCCTGCATATAATGAAGGCGATAAGGTGCATAGCGGTTAGACCTATCCAAAAGCGACTCTGGCAGGCCGTTTCGCAATAAGATCGTTTGCCTACAATGGTACCCCTGCTCAGCCTCAGCCTCAAGCAAAGGGAGCAGCTCGGAGCGATCCTCGGAGGGGTGAAAGTCCCGGAGCGCGTTGCCAAACGCGGTTATGCTGTACGCCCACCCCCGGGGGAGTAGTGTCGAATACGGGAAAAAAGGCTGCCTGCAGAATCGCAGGCAGCCCAACAGTCCAACCCTTAGAGAGATTAGATTTTCGCTATAAGCGGCATTGAGGAATTCAAGTTCTCAAAAACTACCGCTGAAGTTGCGTAATGGGGAGGATATGAGAAAGAAATAATAAGCAGAACGCGAGGATAGATAAATGACTTACACAACTTTTGAACAGCTTCCACTCGTGCTGTCGGTTGAACAGTTGGCGCAAGTATTGGACATTGGAAAAAACTATGCCTATGAACTTGTGCGCTGCGGTGAGATACAGAGTATCCGTGTCGGGCACCGTTTCCGAATTCCCAAGGAGTCCGTCGTAGCATATATCAGCACTCCACAAGATTGACGGAGTTTACTCTACGTTGTATGATCAGCGCAGAGTTGAACAGGAAGGAGGATTTATGTCTCGCACATCCAACCGTGCAGCGTCCGGCACCGGGACAATCAGAAAAATCACCGTAAACCAAAACGGCAAAAACTATACTTACTGGCAGGCAAGATGCACGACCGGCTATGACCCTGGAACCGGCAAACAGCTCCAGCGCACCATTACCGGCAAAACGCAGAAGGAAGTCAGCCTGCGCCTTAGGGAACTCACGTCAGATCTTGATCACGGGACATACCTTGAGCCGAACAAGCTCACTGTAAGGTCTTGGCTGACAACATGGCAGGAAGAGTATCTGCAAAATGTTAAGCCCTCTACCGCATACAAGTATAAGGTGGATATTGATAACTATATCATTCCGAGGCTTGGTGCGACAAAGCTGGAGGATTTGGCAACTCCAATGATCCAGCACTTTTACAACGATCTCCTTCATCCCAAAAAGCCTGGCGTAAAGCCCTTGACCGCGAAGACGGTACGTTGTGTTCACGGTATCTTCCACTCTGCATTGAGCAAAGCGGTTCAGCTTGGATACATTCGTATGAATCCTACTGATGCCTGTGAACTACCCCGTGTCGTCAAAAAAGAGATCGTTCCTCTGGAGGATGATCAGATTGCAACTTTCCTAAAAGCCATCATCGGCCATCCGCATGAGTATCTGTATAAGATCGCTCTGTTTACCGGAATGCGTGAGGGTGAGGTTCTCGGCTTGACTTGGGACTGCATCGACTTCAGGCGCGGTAGGCTCGTTGTGCGCCGTCAGTTGGTCAGAGATAGACAGAAGGGTGGAGAGTATCACTTCTCCACCCCGAAGAACGGCAAGATCCGCGTCATTGTTCTTGCTCCGACCGTTGTTCAGTTGTTTCGTGAGCAGCAGAAGAGGCAGACTCTGATGATGATGGACGCGGGGAAGAAGTGGGTAGACAACAACCTGATCTTCTCCAATCAAACCGGAGGCTATCTCTCGTATCGGACGGTGTATGACTGCTTCAAGCGTGTGATGACCAAGCTCGGTCTGCCGGAAACCCGTTTTCACGATCTGCGGCACACCTACGCGGTGGCAGCGATCAAGAGTGGGGATGACATTAAAACCGTACAGGAAAATCTCGGTCATGCGACCGCGGCCTTTACGCTGGACGTATATGGGCACGTTACAAACCAGATGAAAGAGGCCAGCGCGAGCAGAATGGAACTGTTTATCAGTGCCGTTTCGTCCTGATATTTACTGGGTTTTACCGCACTCTAAAGGCTAAAAATAAGTAAAAAAACGGGTTTTGAAAAATGGGCATCTACTTTTTGGGGCAAAAAGTGGCCGAATTTGCCGGAAAGAAAGAAAAATCCGAACCTTTCGGTTCGGATTTCATGGTGGACGATACAAGACTCGAACTTGTGACCTCCCGCACGTCAAGCGGATGCGCTACCAGCTGC
>CACZIO010000084.1 GCA_902781215.1 uncultured Lachnospiraceae bacterium | reverse complement strand
AAAACTCAAGTCATTCAAAATCTCAAAAGAGAGCGGAATTCGAAAAACACAGAGCCGCCATTTCCGAATCTGAGAACGATCGGAAATGGCGGCTTTTCTATGACACAGCCCGTGTAATGAATTATTCTTGAACAGCTGCTTCGGTGTCGCCTGATTTTTCCGGATCCTGTCATAGGCTGCATTCAGTTTCGAAATATCCATGCCCTCCACACATGCACTTAGAAGGCGAACCGGGTCATCTACCGGGATCGTTGGTCCCAGATCGATTTACAAAATATCTTTGTTGTTGTGAAGAAAAACTCAAAGTATAATAATTACAATAATTGGGAAATTGAAATCCATCAGGTTTTTTCACAGACAGGAGCAGACCGGCCTTTTCGAAAAGCAGCCGTAGGCGCCGACTAATGAGGTAATAGATTTGGAAATACAAGAACATACTCACGATCATTCGCACGAACACCCGCATGACCATACGCACAGTCATTCGCACGAGCACTTGCATGACCATACGAACAGTCATTCGCACGAGCACCCCCATGACCATGCGGACGGCATGAAGCATCATCATGTACACAGTGCGGCGGAAAAAAGAGCGGTGGTCAACCGCCTGTCGAGGGCGATCGGCCACCTTGAATCCGTCCGGCGGATGGTGGAACGCGATGAGGACTGCAGTGATGTACTGATTCAGCTGGCAGCAGTCCGCAACGCGATCAACAATACCGGTAAAGTTATTATGAAAAATCATATCAGCCACTGCATCGTCGACGCCATCGAGGAAGATGATATGGAGGCTGTGGAAGCCCTCAACCGGGCCATCGACCGGTTCATCAAGTAGGAAACACATCAAATGATACCTCTGCCCCGCATGGGGGTGGAGGTTTATTCT
Source organism: uncultured Lachnospiraceae bacterium (assembly GCA_902781215.1). Taxonomy (GTDB): domain Bacteria; phylum Bacillota; class Clostridia; order Lachnospirales; family Lachnospiraceae; genus CAG-791. The sequence continues at coordinate 7,637 of CACZIO010000084.1, read as the reverse complement.
ATGTCCAGATCCGCCGTGACCTGATAATAATCACAGGCATGGGCGGTATAGCCGGTGACACCTGCTCTGGAGATCATATTCATCTGCAGGAACGAGCAGAAAACAAAGGCGTTATCGTCGAGGATCTTCTGCTGAAGTTCGATGGCAAGCCTTCCTCTCTCTGCCGGGTCGAACTCGGTGCTCATCTCTTTGATCAGGGCTGTGACTTCGTCATTTTCATAGGCGCCGAAATTGTAGCTCATGTCAGGCAGGCAGCTGGTGGTAAAAAAGTACTGGGGGTCACCGGAAGGTGCGGTGACCAGGGCCGAAGCATAAATATCCCAGCTCTCCATCTTTGCCAGAAAGTCCCGCCGGTTGGCTGTGCAGTTGATATCCAGTTCTATGCCAATGTCCTTGAGGGAGGCCTGTGCAGACTCGGCCAGAAGAGGAAGCTCCTGACGGCTGGGATAGGTCAGCCAGCGGATCGTAAGCTTCTGTCCGTCCTTTTCGCGAATTCCGTCGCCATCGGTATCCTTCCATCCCGCTTCTTCCAGAACTTTGGCTGCCCCTTCAGGGTCATAGCTTTCTGTCTTTACATTTTCTCCGCCGAACGTGCTGAATCCGTCAGGAAAAGCGCCGTTTCCGGGCTGTCCGTGCCCTTCCAGAAGTGTTGACACAAATCCCTCCTTATTGATTCCCATGGCAACAGCCTTGCGGACCGCCGGATCCCGGATGACCGGGCTCGTCATGTTCATGGATGCAAAAAAGGCTCTGGATGTGTCGATGGACGAAAACCGGAAACTGTCGTTCTCAAAATTCGGATAGGCCTCATAAGCCATCCCGTAGGCCGCGTCGATGTCGCCTGCCAGAAGGGCTGCAGAAAGTGTATCGCCATCGGAAAGCGTGCGAATTGTCAGCGTATCGATCTTGGGCGTTCCGTTCCAGTAATTATCATTTTTAGTCAGCGTCAGATGGTGATCTGTCTGCATATCGACCACGACATAAGGACCCGTACCTGCCACGATTCCCTTCTCAAAGTCGGAGGCCTGCACGTCAATGATACAGCCGTAAGGGTCTCCCAGGTAATTCATAAGCGCCGGATTGGGCTCGGTGGTAGTGATGGTCAGTTCCTGGCCTTCCGCCTTTATTTCTTTGATTTTGGTGTCCTCGGGAGCACGGTCGTGGTTTGCGATCAGATGCTCCAGACATTCTTTGACCGCTTCGCCGTCCATCAGACGTCCGCTGGAAAAATATACATTGTCCTGCAGCGTGATGGTCCAGGTCAGATCGCCGTCGTTTTCCCAGGACCTGGCCAGCCAGGGTTCGAGCTCCATCGTGTCCGTATAATGGACAAGCGTCTCTCCGATTCCGTAGCGGATGCAGGCCCAGCCGTTGTATGTGCGGTGCGGATCCACCGTCTCCTCCCAGTTCTCGGCGTTGAATGTTGTGTCTCCGATGACCATGGTCTTTCCGCCCGGGGCAGCCGCCACAGCCTCTCCGGCCCCTTCCGCCTGCAAATCGGCATCTGTTTTTCCTGTAACACCTGTTTTTGCTGCTCCTTCCACCTGCGAAAGGGCTCCCGTTTCTCCTGCTCCGGGAGTCACCGTCTTTTCTTTTTCTCCGGAAGATCCTCCGCAGCCCGCCAGCAGACCGGCCGCAAGACAGAAGGCTGAAAAGATCAAAAAACTGCGCTTCAGTAACTTACTTCTCATATGTCCTCCCCTTCTCGTCAAAGTACACATAAGCTTTTGCCCTGACATCATAGACATCACAGATATCAGAGAATGCTGTCGATCAGGCGTCTGGTATAGGGGTGCGAGGGCTTTCGGATGACAGCATCCGGAATTCCCTCCTCCACGATCTTTCCCTGATACATGACCAGCACCCGGTCGCAGAACTGCTGGACCAGAGCAATATCATGACAGATGAACAAAATTGAGAATCCCGCTCCCATCTGCCTGCGCAGGGTTCCCAGCAGATCCAGAATTTCCTGCTGGATCGTGACATCTAAAGCGGAAGTTGCCTCGTCACACAAAAGGATCGAAGGCCGGATTGCCAGAGCTCTGGCAATTGCGGCGCGCTGACATTGTCCTCCGCTGACCTCATGGGGCCAGCGCTCTGCAAACCCTGCCGGAAGACCGCACTGTTCCAACAGCTTTCCGCTTTCCTCCCGGGCAGCTGCGGCAGACCACCCGTTGTTACGCAGGCTCTCTCCGATTCCGTCCCCCAGGGTGCGGCGGGGATCAAAGGAATCCGCCGGCTGCTGAAAGACCATCTGCATCTCGGCATATACACTGCGGAGATCTCTCCCCCGCAGCCGGGTGATCTCTCTTCCTTTCAGGAGGATCTGCCCCCTGTCCGGATCGGTCAGACGCGCGATCATATTTACAAGTGTAGTCTTTCCGCTCCCGCTCTCCCCGATGATTCCCAGACATTCACCCGGATGCAGCGAAAAGGAAACCCCGTCGACGGCAGTGACAGTATCCTGCCCCCTGCGCTTGTATATTTTTGTCAGATCACGGACCTCCAGCACCGGCCCCTTATTATTATCCTGCATCTGGCATCCTTTCCGACCATGCCGCGCGTCTGGGCTTTTCCCCGTCAGCCTGTCGCTCTCTTCAAACGAGGAACCGCGGCCATTAATTGCTTTGTATAGGCATTTTCCGGTGACTGCAGGACCTGCTGCGTTCTGCCGTATTCCACAGCATGGCCGTCCTTGAGGACAAGTACATTATCGGCCATGGCTCCCACAAGGCCGATGTTGTGCGTCACCAGGATGATTGAAGTCCCGAATGTCCTGTGCAGCAGGAGCATCTCTTCGACGACCTGTTTCTGTACAAAAACATCCAGCGCCGAAGTCGGCTCATCCGCCAGCAGAACAGAAGGCTTAAGCAGCATGGCTGCCGCAATCCCCACTCTCTGCTGCATTCCTCCGGAAAGTTCGAAGGGATAGCTGTTCAGTATGCGCCTTCCGTCCGTAAAACCGATCTTCTGCAGAAGGTCAACGGCCTGTTCCGTAAAGTCGTGCCTGGAGACTTTTTCATGTGCGGCAACACTCTCATAGAGCTGGGCGCCGACTTTGCGGATGGGGCAGAAAGATGCGCCCGCATTCTGAAAGATCATGCCGAGCTCCGGGCCGTTGATCCTGCGGAGTTCCTCCGGAGAAAGAGCGGGAAGGCTCTTTCCCTTATAGAGAATATCTCCTCCGGTGACGGCACCGGACGGTCCCAGCAGTCCCATTGCCGCCCGGATCAGAGTGGATTTGCCGGATCCGCTTTCCCCGACGATTCCAAGGATTTCTCCCTGGCGGAGGGTAAAACTGACATCCCTGACAGCCGGCCTGCCCCGGTAGCTGATCTCAGCCTGTTCATATTTGAGAAGATCCGTCATCAATCAATTTCCTCCGCACTTTATCCTACACTTTGCCCTGTATTTTACTCCGGACTTTGCCCCACTCTTTGCTCTGCATTTTTCCAGGCACTTTACTCCGGACTTTGCCCTGCCGGCAGGTATTTTCATACATTCACCTGATTTGCATGTTTAAAAATCCTGGTTTTAAAAATCTCTGCTTCTTGGATCCGCGTAATCGCGGATGGTATCTCCCAGCAGATTAAATACCATGACAGACAGAAAGATTGCCGCACCCGGTGAAAAAGCAACCCAGGGAGCAGTGGTCATGAGGCTCCTTGCATCACTCATCATGCTGCCCCACTCCGCTGTGGGAGGCTTTGCGCCGAGTCCCAGGAAGCTCAGCCCTGCAAGTTCCATCATCATGGTGCCGATATCCAGCATGGATGTGACCAGGATCGGGCCTATGATATTGGGCAGCAGATGTTTGAAGATAATTTTTGTCGTACTGCTTCCTGCCAGCTTTGCCGCTTTGAGATAGGCAGACTCCCGTTGGGCAAGCGTCTGGCTTCTTGCAATGCGCGCGTATTTGGGCCAGGAAATGGCCGCCAGTGCAACGATAGCATTGTGAAGACCTCCTCCCAGCACACCGGCGACAGCCATGGCAAAGACCAACCCCGGAAAGGCAAGGAAAATGTCCGAAATGCGCATTAGGACTGCGTCGGCACGCTTCCCGTTCCAGCCGCAGAACACACCGATCAGAGTACCGATGACTGTAATGACGGCCACGAGAAGAAGGGTCGAAAAAATACTGGCCCGGCTTCCGGCAATCACGCGCGAAAGCATATCTCTCCCGAAACGGTCTGTCCCTAAAAGATGTGCCGCGGAGGGCGCCGCCCTGGCAATCTCCAGATTCTGAAGATCAGGATCATAGGGCGCCAGCTGCGCGCTGAAGACGGATCCCAGGAGCAGAAAAGCCGCCAGCAGGCCGAAAACGATCAGCCTGGTTTTGACAGAACCTGCCCGCCGGCCATGCCTCCGGCCGCCGTACATTCCGCTGTACATTGTGACGCTTTTATGCCCCTGTTTTTGGAGGGGCCTTTTTTCACGATTTTTCAGAAAAGTCTGCCTCATTCCCGGATCACCCCCAGTCGGATACGCGGGTCGAGCAGATGATAGAGAAGATCTGTCACGAGGTTTACCATCACATAAATGACCGCCATCCAGACGACATAGGCCTGGATCAGAGGATAGTCCCGCATGGTAATCGCGTCGACCGCCATTTTTCCTACACCGTCCCACATAAAGATGCTCTCAATAATGGCGGTACCTCCCAGAAGATTCCCGATCGAGAGCGCGAGCAGGGTGATGATGGTGAGCATGGAAGACCGGATCACACTGTTCCAAAGTGTCACCCGTCCACGGACGCCGCGCGCCTTTGCCCCCGTCACATAGTCTTTCTGGAGTTCTTCCAGAACGGCCGCCCTGACCTGGCGCATATATTTGGAAGACATGGCAATGGCCAGTGTCATGGTCGGCATCAGCGCGCTGCGCAGAGAAATGCCGTCCGAAAGAACCGGAAGAAGCTTAAGTCTGATCGACAGAAGGTGCATCAATAGAAGTGCAACAAAAAAGTTCGGAAGAGAATTTCCGATAAAGCTGATAAAACGAAGTATGTAGTCGACAACTCCGCCGCGGCACACCGCTGCCAGGATCCCCAGGGGAATCGAGATCAGGACCGTGGCAAGGATGGACAGTGCCGTCAGCAGAAGGGTTGCGGGCAGTTTCGCAGCAAAAGTCCCGGCGACATCAAGACCGGAGACATAGCTCGTGCCCATGTCCCCTCTGACCATGCCGCCCAGCCAGGCGGCATACTGGATCAGAAAAGGACGGTCCAGTCCGAGCTCAGCCCGCCTGGCATCTATGATCTCCTGCGAGACCGCCCCCTTATCCCCGTACATTTCTGTGACCGCATCACTTCCGGCCACACGCATCATGGCAAAGGATAAAAATGTGATACCGATCAGGACGGGAATCAGCTGCAGAAGCCGCTGAATGATATATTTTCGCAAAGTATTCTCCAACATCAAAAAAGCCCCGGTAATCTTGAACAGTTTGATCCAGGATCACCCGGCTTGAGATAAGGTGAAGTAACAGAGTCACTCCACGGCATTTCTTACAAGTATATTTTAAATGTCCGTTTTCCTTGTCGGAAGCCCCATAGGGGGATAGCGTTTTCTGTCGACGATCCCGGATTTGTATCCCCCCACTCGGGTTGTGGAGAGTCCGTGCAGATGGTACTGTATTTACGTAAGACTCAACCGTTTCGCGGCCCGGCAGCCGCCAGCACAGGAAGGAAAAGGTGATTCCATGTCCCTTTCGACGATTCTCTCAGAAAGCAGACAATACTGGACCGGCCGGTCTGCAGGTTATTCAAAAGTTAATCGGACAGAGCTTTCCACAGACAAGCGTGAGAAATGGAAATCCTGTTTTAAAAACGAAATCACAGAGCACTTTCCTGCTATACCTTTTGAGGAACTTCGTGTGCTGGATGTCGGGACGGGTCCCGGTTTCTTTGCGATCCTGCTTTGTGAAATGGGATTGTCTGTCACGGCAGTCGATCTGACACCTGCCATGCTGGAGGAAGCCCGGAGAAATGCCGGAAATCTTGCCGGGCAGATCCGCTTTTTGGAAATGAATGCGGAGGAACTGGATTTTGACGATGATTCCTTTGATGTGATCGTCAGCAGGAATCTGACCTGGAACCTGCCCCATCCCGAAAAGGCCTACGCGGAATGGTCCCGTGTCCTGCGGCCCGGAGGACTCCTGCTCAATTTCGATGCAAACTGGTATTCCTATTTGTTCGACGACGATGCACTTGCAGCATATGAAATGGACAGAATCAACTCCGCGACAGAAGGCATACATGACGCCAACATAGGGGAAAACTTTGATATCATGGAGGGCATTGCGCGCCGCATCCCCCTCTCCCGTATCAGCAGACCGGGATGGGATATAGACCTTCTGGGGCGGCTCGGAATGCGCGCTGAGGCGGATGAGTCCTTCTGGAAAAAGGTCTGGTCCCGGGAGGAAAAGATCAACTTTTCTTCCACGCCCATGTTTATCATCCGGGCGTGCATATGACAATCCTCCTGGATTTCAGATTTTTCCAAAAAACGACCATATCTGGATTTTAAAGTCTCAGACATGGCCAAAAAGGGGCTGTCGCATTAACAGGAAAGTACTCAAAACGATTGCCCAGTTTACAAAATCGGAAAAAATCCGGCTTCGGCCGGATTTTTTTATAAAAACAGAGTTTTTTGCCATAAAGTGTTAGAGAATGCTATACTGTAAAGGTCGGTCAAAAGCCGGTGTGGTCTGCGGCGGAGCATCGACGGACATACGTGAGAAGAGGAGAGAGAAAAGGAAGATGGAGGATCGGTTTTCCAGGAGCAGGATGCTGCTCGGTGAAGAGGCGATGAAAAAGCTTGCGGCATCGAGAGTGGCAGTCTTCGGCGTCGGCGGCGTGGGCGGCTATGTCGTCGAGGCGCTGGCCAGGAGCGGGGTCGGACAGATCGATGTCATTGACAACGACACGGTCGCCCTCTCCAATCTCAACCGCCAGATCATCGCGACTATGGACACGGTTGGCCGCAATAAGGTGGATGTCATCGCAGAGAGGATCCTCTCCATCAATCCGGATGCCATCGTATATCGACATAAATGTTTTTATCTGCCGGAGACGGCAGAGGAGTTTGATTTTACCTGCTTCGACTATGTCGTGGACGCGATCGATACGGTGACAGGCAAGATCCAGCTCATCCTGCAGGCAAAAGAGGCGAGCGTGCCGGTCATCAGCGCCATGGGGGCCGGCAACAAGCTGGACCCGGCCCGGTTTGAAGTTGCCGACATCTATGAGACTTCCGTTGATCCTCTGGCCCGTGTGATGCGCCGCGAACTGAAAAAGCGTGGAGTAGAAGCACTGAAGGTCGTATATTCAAAGGAAAAACCCCTGCAGCCGCTTGCAGAACAGGAGCCTGCGGAGGGAACAGGGCAGGAGAGCGGGAATGAGGAAGCTCTCCACCAGCGCCGGTCAACGCCGGGCAGCCTTGCCTTTGTCCCCTCTGTGGCAGGACTGATCATAGCAGGCGAAGTAGTAAGAGACCTGTGCGGGATCAGATAGCCGCATGACTGTCTGACAACATGGTTGGAAGAATGGAAAAACGGCAGATTATTCAAAACAGCATTATATCCGATATGTCGGAAGGGGTCATGGCGATCCGCTTTGACGGCAGGATCGAACTGGTCAA
>CACZIO010000083.1 GCA_902781215.1 uncultured Lachnospiraceae bacterium | reverse complement strand
AAAGATCGGGGAAAAGATCATGGATGTTCCGCTCATCCACAAAAACGACGACGACATCCCGCTTGACGGCCCTGAGATGCGCCGTACCACCGTCATGGAGAAAGTGAAGGGAAGCGGCGCCCTCCTGAAAAATTACTCCGCCAGATTCAGGCACAAGCGCTGAAAAAATCCCGCACAGTAAACCATATCACGGTACACTGGGAACAAACACGCTGGCATTCAGGCCATTGTAGGGCACTGAAGAAAACACGGCGCGGTTAAAACGGAAAAGAATTGACATATTTCGACATTTTTGCGGGGCCCCGGATCAGCGCTGCCGGCAGCGGCTGTTCCGCGGGCCCCGAGGTATACAGAGATGGCAATTTATAATATCGAAAGCTCGAAAAAACACATGCAGTCGCTGGTCGGTCACAACAGAGAACTGACCGGCAGGGCCTGGGATACCGCCCTGGCAGTCAAGTGCAGCAACGGGACCTTCGTGGGCACACAGACGGACGGCGTCCGGTCCTACAAGGGCATTCCCTATGCAATCCCCCCTGTGGGCGGGCGCCGCTGGAAGGCGCCGGAGCCCGCGCCCGACGGGGACGGCGTGTATGAGGCCCGGTATTTCGGCAGATCCTGCATCCAGACAGAGGAGGCCTCGGAGAGGGCCTCCATGTACATACAGAGCGAGGACTGCCTGACCTTGAACATTTGGACCGCTTCCGAAAAAGCCTCCCCCAAACCCGTCATGGTCTTTATCCACGGCGGCGCCTACGGCTGGGGCGGGACTTCCGACCCGCTCTACGACGGCTATCACCTGGTGCACAGGAGAAAGGACGTCGTCCTCGTGACGATCAACTACCGGACCGGGCTCTTCGGATTTATTGACTTCTCGCAGGTGCAGGGGGGAGAGGACTACCGGGAGAGCGGCAACCTGGGCCTGCTGGACCAGATCTGCGCCCTCCAGTGGATCCGGCGCAATATCCGCGGCTTTGGCGGAGATCCCGACAATGTGACCATCTTCGGGGAGTCTGCGGGGGCGTCCAGCGTCTCCCTCCTGCCCCTGATCGATTCCGCGCAGGGCCTTTTTAAGCGGGTGATCGCCGAGAGCGGGTCTGTCGCCCTGACCTACAGCAGGGAGGAGGCCCAGACCCTCACTGAAAAGCTCCTGCAGGCGGCCGGCGCATCCTCTGTGGTGGAGCTCGCGGCCCTCGATGAAGACCGGCTCCGCGCGATCAACGAAGACCTCAACGACCACAATATTTTTCCCGTCCGGGACGGGATCGTCCTGCCGGCAGACCTCTATGCTGCCTATGAAGAGGGCGGGGGCACAGGGATCGATATGCTGATCGGCACCAACGCGGACGAGACCCGGTACTGGATCGGAGAGACGGGCGGATGGCTCATCTACCGGAGCCTGATCCCGGTCCTGGCGCGGGGCATCGTGCATGCCATGAACAAGGAGGACAAGGCCCGCGCGAAGGCTTTCGGGGCCCTGCAGAAGGGCGATGCGGTCCACCGGGCCACGGAATTCGTCAATGAGCTGGTCTTCCGCGTTCCCTCGATTGTCCAGGCTGCCTACCATGCCCGAAACGGCGGGAACACCTACATGTATTACTGGACCAAAAAATCCTCGATCCCCCATTTCAAGGCCTGCCACGCGGTGGAGCTCGCCTATGTCTTCGGCAACCTGGATGAGACAATCTTCACGGGTGAAAGGGCAGACAAAGGGCTCTCCGATGCAGTGCAGGACATGTGGGTCAGCTTCGCCGCGACAGGAGAGCCCGGGACGGAAAAATATCCGTGGGAAAAATATGTGCCCGGCAGCAGGATGACCATGATGCTGGGAGACGAGATCCATATGGTGTCAGACCCCATGAAGGAGAACCGGGTCCTGATCGAACCCCTTCTTTCCTACCGCTATAACGGCAACCACGATCAGGTGGGAACCATACGGAGATATCTGCGGCATGTCGCGCGGCGCGCGGCCCGGCACCTGGTCCTTACAGGGACGGCTGCAGGCGCGGCCGCGGGCGGGATCTACGGTCTGTACCGTCTCCGCCGCAGGCAAAATCAGTGATAAACAGATGGATATGAAATGACCAGCGCAGAATAGAAAGGATGTCTGCACTGGTCATTGTTCTGAAAGGATTATACATTGGCTGACTCACCCGTCACACCATCGCCTTCTTCATCCACCTTCCGCGGTAGAGCCGGATCAGGAAGATCGTCCCGCGGAAGCACAGTTCCACGGCCATGGCCGTCCAGTAGCCCCTGAGCCCCATGCGGGGAACCAGGACGGCGGCCAGGAGAATCCGCACGCACCACATGCTGAGCAGGTTCATGACACTTGGCTGCAGGGTGTCCCCGGCGCCCCGGAAGACACCGGCACAGCCGATGGAGGCTCCGTAGAGGGGCTCCGCGATGAGCTCGGTCCTGAGGACGGCAGTCCCCAGCGTGGCCACCTCGGCGCTGCTGGTCAGGCGGGAGAAGACAAAGGGCGCCCCCAGATACATGAGGAGACCGGTCAGGCCCATCATGACCATGGCCAGATAGACGGAAACACGCGAAAAGCTCCTGGTCAGGTCCGGACGCTCCGCGCCGATCGTCTGGCCGATGATGGCCGTCGCCGCCGCGCCGATCCCGTATCCCGGCATGTAGCACAGGCTCTCCGCCGTGATGGCCAGGGAGTTGGCGGCGACCGCCACGGTTCCCAGGCGTGCCACGATGAAGGTTCCGGCCACGTAGGCGCTGCACATGAAGATCTGGTCAAAAGAGAGCGGGAGAGCGATCCTGGCGGCATTTGCCATCGTGCGCTTCCGCCACTTCCAGCTCCCCTTGTTCCGCAGGGAGATCCGCCTGTTTCTGGTGGCCAGAAGATAGAGGGAGAGGAGGGAGATCACGACCTCCGCCAGGGCTGTTCCCAGCGCAGCGCCGGTCACCCTGAGCCCGGCGCCGGGGAGGGTGAGCGAGAGCCCCGGCATCCCCGCTATCGCGACAGTCCTCGTCGGGAAGATCAGAAACATATTGAAAACAACGTCCAGCAGGCACACGACAGCCGACAGAATGCTGGGCGTTTTCATATCCCCCGTGCTCTGCATCATGCCGCCCGTGAGCTGCCGGATGAGTGAAAAGGGGATCATCATGCAGTAGATCATGAAGTAGGACGAGGCGTCTTTTCGAATGGATGCCTCGCCGCCCAGCCAGAGGGGCAGGCGGCCGCTGATCAGAACGCCAATGGCGCTGATCGCGATCCCCAGCAAAAGAACCGTGCGCAAGCCCTGCCGCAGGACGTCCTCCGCTTCGCGGTCCCGCCTGGCCCCGATCAGCTGGGCGACCTGGACATAAAAGCCGGCGGAGATGCCGATGCAGCTGCCGCCGATCAGCCAGGTGGACGAGGACACCAGGCCGATGGCCGCGGTCGCCTCCGCGCCCAGGCTCCCCACCATGCCGGCATCAATGTACTGCATGGCGATGGAGGTGAGCTGGGCCAGAATGGCCGGAAGGCTCAAACCAAGAACCAGACGGATCTTCTCCGTCTGGCTCACTTCTTTGCTATGCAGTACCGTGTCGAGGTTCAAGTTACTCATTTGTCGTGATATCCATACCGAAATACTTGTTTGAAATCTCCGTCAGCGTGCCGTCGGCCCGGAGCTCCTCGAGCGCCTGGTTGATGGCGTCGCGAAGGGAGTCGGAGGGGGCGCCGTAGGGCATGATCATGCCGACCTGCTCCACGTCCGGATCGTAATCGACAATCTTGATATCGGCATCGGGCTGCTCGCGCATATAGTCATTGATGGAGACCTCCGCATTGAGCGTCGCGTCCACGCGGCCCGCCATGAGCTCGTCGATCGTTCCCGCAAGGGACTCCACGTCCTTGACAGTGGCGCCGTATTTTTCCGCCAGCAGCTGGTAGGTGCTGTTGGCCGAGTTGCAGGTGGTCTTGCCGTCCAGGTCCTCCAGAGACTTGATCTCCTCGTTGTCCCCGCGCACCACCAGGGCGGTCCTGTTGAAGGCGTAGAAATCGCTGTAATAATAGGCCTGTGCCCGCTCCTCTGTGTAGCCCACGCCGTTGGCCATCACGTCGTAGCGCCCGGCCTGGACGCCTGCCAGCAGGCCGTCCCATTCGCCGGTCACATATTCCGGGGTGACGCCCAGCTTCTCCGCGACCGCCCGGGAGACCTCCACCTCGAAGCCGACGAGCTCGCCGTCCTCGTTCTCATAGGTCCAGGGCGCCCAGTTGCCCTCCATGGCGATCACGAGCTTTCCGCTGTTTTGGACTTTGGCCAGGAGATCATCCCCGGCGGAGGCTGAATCCGCCCCGGCATCTGTCCCTGCACCTGCATCTGCGGCTCCTGTGCCTTCATCTGCCGCTGCTGTATTTGCCGCCCCGGCATCTGCTTCCGCTCCTGCGGCAGCGCCGGTCTGCGTTTCTTTTTCCTGTCCTGCACTGCTGCCGGAAGAACTGCTCCCGCAGCCGGCGGCCAGGGCCGCCGTCATCATGACTGCCATCACCAGGCTGATCCATTTCTTTTTCACTTTTTTCGTCCTCCTGTTTGTTTTTTGCTATGTATCTTTATGTGTTTTTGAGGAAAATCGGCATTTGCAGCTGTCCTGCCCGCTGTCTGCAATCCGTTTGCGTTCGTTCCGCTCATCTCTCCTGTATACTGCGCAGAAAGGCCCGGGTCCGCTCCTCGCGCGGGTCTTCAAAAAATGCGCCGGCTTCGCCCTCTTCCACGATCTCGCCTTTTTCCATGAAAATGACCCTGTTGGAGACATGCTGGGCGAAGTTCATCTCATGGGTGACGACCAGCATGGTCATACCCTCCCGGGCCAGCTGCCGCATGACCTGCAGCACTTCGCCGATCAGCTCGGGATCGAGCGCCGACGTCGGCTCGTCAAAATAGATAATCTCTGGGTTCACCGCCAGGGCCCTGGCGATCGCCACTCTCTGCTGCTGACCGCCGGAGAGCTGGATGGGATAGTAGCCGGCCCGGTCCGCCATGCCGACCTTTTCCAGCATCTCCATGCCGATGTCGCGCGCTTTACTTTTCTCCATTCCGCGGGCCGATGTCAGCCCCAGGGTCACGTTGTCGATCGCGGTCTTATTGGCGAAAAGGTTGTAGTTCTGAAAGACGAAGGCGGTTTTTTGCCGGATCTCCGCGATCTGATTGCGGCGCATCTGCCCCAGATCATAGGACTGTCCGTCAAAGATCATGGTGCCGGAATCAGCCTTCTCCAGAAAATTGATGCAGCGCAGAAGCGTGGTCTTGCCGCTCCCGCTCGGTCCCAGGACCGCGACGACGTCTCCCTTGTTGACCGTCAGATCGATCCCATGCAATACCGTATTTGTTCCAAATGATTTGACCAGTTTCCTGATTTCCATAATGTACCTAACTTATCTGAAAAGGCTTCTGTAAAGGTGCTTTTTCAGCCTTGATTTATGATATGGAGACATTTCCGGGTCTGTCCGGGCAATGACTCCTGCGCTTCTTGTTTATTTGATTATGCCTGCCTTTTCGCCATTTCCGTCTTGTATCACTTATATCTGATTATCACTTCACAGACGCGGCTTCTGTCTCGCGGCTGTTGTAGGCGCTGAGCTTCTTCTCACAATACCGCTGCACAAAGGTCAGGACGGTCGAAAAGACAAGATAGATCAGGGCGACCTCGCAGTAGAGCCACAGGGGTTCGTAGGTGCGCCCCACGATCTTCTGCGCTGCCATGAACATGTCCGCGACCGTGATCTCGGCTACAAGGGAGGTGTCCTTGAGCATGGCGATCACGGAATTGGACAGGGGCGGAAAGGCGGTGCGCAGCGCCTGGGGGATGACCACATGCCACATGATCTGCAGGTAGTTCATGCCGACACAATAGCCGGCCTCCATCTGTCCCTCCGGCACCGCTTCCAGGGCTGACCGCATGATTTCCGCGCAGTAGGCGCCCTCATTGAGTGAGAAAACAATCACGGCGCACACAAAGGAATTCAATACGATGCCGATCCTGGGAAAGCCGTAGTAGGCGAGGAAGAGCTGGACCAGAAGCGGCGTTCCGCGGAAGATCCATATGTAGATCCTGGAGAACTGACGCAGGACCGGCACCCCGGCGTACTGGACCAAGGCCATGAACATGGCGATGATCATGGCAAAACCGAATCCCAGGATGGTCAGCGGGATCGTGACCTGGATACTGGCAAGCATGATCTTGCCAAAACCTTCAATGAGTATATTCCATATTCTTTCTGACATTTTTTTAGATGTATTCTTTTCTTTTTTCTGGAATGTTTTGATCGGGATGACGAACAAAAATAATCCGTTTCTACAGGGGCTGATCAGGACTCACACATTATACAGCGCAATATGCATATGGGTTACCGATCAAAAATACATATTATTCTAACCCGAAAGGACTTGTCAGAGGAAATGCTTATTTATTATGCCTTCCTATTATTTTCAGTTATACCCTGCCGGGATGTATTCGTCGGAATCAAGAACATCGGGCAATCGACAGTAAAAAACGCCGGGGCACAATGCCGCCGGCACTTTTTGACTGCTTTCTGATTGCTTCCTTCCAGGCTTTCATCGTTCTGTACAGCAAAATACGGATTGCGCGGGTCATGCGCATTACCTGCATTGCGTGAGCTCTTTGGAAAAAGCGCAGTAATTCGCTTCGTCCCCCGTTTTATCTGTCGGCGACATTGTATCGGGAAGCCCCGCTCGCCCTGAGTGCAGCGCGGCCCGTTTCTATGATCTCATCGCTCAATACCGCAAAAATGATGTCGAGCGACTGGTCTGTCAGCTGATCGAGGAAGTCCCCGCAGGCCCTGACTGCGGTCTGCCATGCCCCCTGGAGAGGGTATCCGAAGATTCCGGCAGAGATAAGCGGGAAGCCGATCGATCTGCAGCCGTTCTCCAGCGCCAGCTGCAGCGATCTGTAATAGGCGCCGTAGAGCAGTTCAGGTTCCTTGTGTTTCCCGCCGCTCCACCTGGGGCCGACCGCATGGATGATGTACTTGGCCTTCAGGTTGAAGCCGGGTGTGATCACGGCCGAACCGGTGTCGCAATGACCGATTGCATCGCAGGCATCCTGAAGCCGGTCATAGCCCGCCGCCCTGAAGATGGCGCCGCAGACGCCGCCGCCGGCCCAGAGGCCTTCATTGGCGGCATTTACGATCGCGTCTGTGTCAAGCTCGGTAATGCTGATCTTTCTGATTTCAATGGAACTCATGATTATCCCCCCTGGAATCTTTTCAAGAGATAGAGCTGTACACAGAGGCTGTTCATACAGGATGACGGCAGCTCATGTATGATAACAGTGCCGGAAAACGACAGGCGGATGTTCCCACTGACGTGCAGGAAACGGAATCTGTCAGCTCAGATCCATGCCTGACAGCGAGGCCTCCGCCGCCCCCATGATCGCATCGACGTCTGCGCCGATGATATCCAGGCCGACGGCCCGGATCTGTCTGACATCCTGAATACCATAGTAGCCATGTGCCAGCGCTTCGATGTACCCGAAGCCGAATTCCTCCGGGACATAATGCCCGCCGGCAGTGGTCACATAGAAGAGCCTGTCTGCCCGGCAGAGACCGACCGGAATGCCGTCCTCCGAGTAGCGGAAGGTGATTCCGACAACATTGATCAGCTCCAGATACTGCTTCAGCATGGCCGGGAAGGAGAGATCCCAGAACGGAGCTGCGATCACGATGTCCGTGGCCTGCGAAAACTGCCGCGCGAGGTCAAACATCGGATCCTGAAGATCTCCGTTTGAGACCAGCTGATCGCGCTTCAGGAGATACTCCTC
The DNA here is from genome assembly GCA_902781215.1 of uncultured Lachnospiraceae bacterium. Taxonomy (GTDB): domain Bacteria; phylum Bacillota; class Clostridia; order Lachnospirales; family Lachnospiraceae; genus CAG-791. Next base: position 1,222 of record CACZIO010000083.1, on the reverse strand, counting down.
GTTCACGACGGGAAAGTCGATCTCCTCCAGACGGACCTCCTCATAGGGCTGATCCAGCTTCAGGAGCAGCCGGTCTGCCAGGCGCTTTGTCCTGGAATCTTTTCGCACGCAGGCGTTCACGAATAAAACTGGATTATTCATAATGAAAGTCTCCTATCGTAATAGATTGACTTTGTAGATGCGGTTTGTTTTCATACCTGGCCGGGTCATGACAGGGACTCCAGTTCTCTCAACCTACGGAAAAACATCTGCGCTCTTTCCTGATCGTCAAACCATTCTCTCTGAATCCCGCCGGTCCGGTTCAGACCGACAGATTTTACGCCCTGACGTGCCGCTTCGCGCTGACTCATAGCGGTCTGAGTGGTCAGGCAGCGCGCGCCTTCCAGGTCTTCGTAAGCGAGGAAGGCCTTGTTAAAATCCATCAAAGGGTGCAGGCGGACCGGCTGATTGGTCCGGTTATCGATCCAGAAGCCCCAGTTTCCCCAGTGCCTGTCCGTGTTTCCGATGAGATAATCGATGATGTTCATCATATGATAGCCGTACAGATCATATCGGTCGATCATTGCCATGCGGGTCGTATCGTGATTGGCCGCATAGATTTCGACATATTCCATCGGAACGATGCTTTTTTCCGGTGAAGTGATCAGCCGGCTGGCACTTACGTGCACGCCATTGTAGATAAAAGGTTCGTAGTAAACCTGCTCGACATCAAAACAGCGCGCGATTCGGCTGGCAAGCAGCTCCGCCCGTACATCCCGTTCACCGCCGTCCTTCAGGAGGTAAAACTGTCCTCCCCGTCTGATCCAGGCCTTGGGGACCGCGCCCTGCGTGGATACATCCCCCGCCGCGTCGGCGGGCGTCAGAAGCTCTGCGTTCTCCACTGTCAGGCTCTTTCCCAGAAGGCTGACGTCCACAAACGCGTCCGACAGAGAATGCTCATAGAGGTTCAAATCTGAAAAAGAGACAGGCTCGCCTTCCTCTCTGACCCAGAAGACATCTGTCAGCGTCAGGCAGTGATAGGACAGGGAGATTGCCGCCCGCTCACGGTCTGTCGCTGCCTGCACCGCGCCGATGGCGTTCAGCACCTCCTTTGCGTAGACCCGATCCAGCGTGAGTACACGGGACGCGCACCAGTAGTAGAAATTGGTCAGATTGTTGAGGCGGATGGATATATCCTGGCCGGGATCCTCCTCCAGATAGAGATTCCAGGGCAGAAAAGCAG
>CACZIO010000082.1 GCA_902781215.1 uncultured Lachnospiraceae bacterium | reverse complement strand
TTCGCCCGGTCTGAGACTTCATCATCGAACACCTTTCTCCTGTATTTGACGACCAGGATGAGGTGATAATACAAAAGAAAAACCGAATGGGCATTATGGCCAAAATCCCGCATAATATCAGTACTCCTTTCATTTCGACTGAATGATCCGGAACCTGATATGAGTATACCACAAATGCTGCAGAAGAACAAGTGTTCTATTTTGTTTTTATCTCAACGTTCTGCCGTTTTGTTATGTTCTGCCAGTATTATCTTCGAAATTCCGGCGTGTATCCCTTGTTTCCAGGGCAAAATCAAGCAGAATATAATCATCATATTCGTTTCTTGCGAATTCTTCTGCTATCGTGCTCTTACCGACACGCCTTGCCCCTTCTATCAGAACTGCACTTTTTCCATCCGATTCGCTTTTCCACTCAAGCAGCTTATTGTAGATCTTTCTCCTGAATGTCATACCAGTCCTCCCAGATTTTCATCTGTCCTAGGATAAGGTCACGGTACGAAATTGCCAATTGTTTTTCCGGGTATTTTAACGAATATCAAAAATGTTATCCGCCGTGAATTGACGTACAAAAAAGATTTTTCCTTCTGGTTTTTTACGTTTTTGAAGAATATTCGGAAATTCTTCTCTCTGGTTGTTTTTATTCTTTCCGACAATGCCGCCGATAATCCTGCCCCGAAAATATATGATGTATTCACCCATCATGACTCGATAGAAAATGTCCTCCAGGTCCGATACCGGGGCATTTATTATATTCAGACTCTTCTTTATTCTGTCAGCTTATCTGGTTCTCAGTGCAGTTTATATTGTCCCGTTCTGATGGAAGCGATCACACCGCCATCAATCAGCAGGTCCGTTCCGGTGATGAAGCCTGCATGTTTCCCCAGAAGAAATTCTCCGGCTTCTGCGATATCTTCCTTGTTTTCATTTCTGTCAAAAAGCATGTTTTATTCCTCCGCCTTTGTGCGCGTGGTCTTATTCTCAGAAACCAGGATCTGCGATCCAGTCATTTACCGACTCTCTCTTAAAAACCGCCCAATCCCCTGTGCCCGTAGACCTTCAGGCCGTTCAGCGCATCTTCCAGCGCTGTGAACTCTTCGTCAGTCAGTTCCTGGAGCTGAAAAGGACCCCTCTTTGCTGTGCGGTCTCCCGGAATCATCGCCTTGCGAAAGCATCAGAACTATCCATGCAGGACTTAAGCGGCGAGGTGCTGGTCATGCCCATCCAAGGAGTCTCTGAAGAACTGGATACATTCCGGGAAGAAATCATTCGGTATTATCCTTCGACCAGAATCATCGACTCCGCTTATTACGGTGTGGATACCTTTGCCATGTGCGAAATGAATTCCTACATCCTGATCACACAGCCGGTCTACGAAGACATCCACCCCAATCTGATCACTGTTCCGCTTCAGACAGGCGCTTCCATGCCCTACGGTCTGGTCTATACTAAGGAGCCGACAGCAGCTGCGGCTAAGTTTATTCATGCTGTTAAAGAATTAAGAAGTTAGATTAAGGGTCTTCCGAAACAGACATTCTACTTCGGAAGACCCCACTTTTTTGCTCAGGATTATTCTGTTGTATGCGTTCGTATCTCCAGCAGCCGCCGCCATTCCTCCTGCGTATTGCCGCTCATGCTCTTTCTGGCGCCGTCCGTGAGCATTTCCGCCTCCACACAGGCCACGTCCAGGTCCTGCAGGAAATCGCGGATCCGCAGCTTCTCCCGGCGGCCGTCGGCCAGTCTCTGCGTCAGCGCGGGCAGAACCCGCTTATGGTAAATTCCAAGCAGGGTCTGGAGCCTGCCGCCCCCGTCAATGACCAGCACAGCGTCCCGCTGCCGAAAGGCACCCGTCATATAGGCCATCAGCTCACGCGCCAGCTGCGCATCGGCAAAGGGCGTGTCCACCGGTGTCACGAACAGATACTCCTCCCTGCAGATGGTCAGCGCTGCCTCCAGTCCGCCCATGGGGCCGCATCCCGGAAACCTGTCGGAGACCTTCTGTGCCCGGATCTCCGGATAGCTCTCTCCCGCCCCGATCGATAGCCAGACATCCGTGCAGGGCGAGTCCTCTCCGGACAGAGCACAGAAAAGGCGCTCCGCATTTGGTATTCCTTCCACTGTGAGCCTTGCCTTGTCCCTTCCCATGCGCCGGCTTTTCCCCCCGCACAGGATCACGGCGCTCATTCTATATTGATCTGTCATCTGCAGCCTGTCCTTCCTCCGTATAACTCCGGTTCGTGCTTTTTTCCCCCTCATGATCCTTCTGATTTTACCACAAAGAAAAACAGCCCTCCAGCTGATCGGGTACAGGATGCCGCCGGCTCTTTTCAGAGTCCTTTCATAGAATTTTCAGAGGTTTCCAGCGAAGGAAATCTCCCGATACCAGGTGATAGATCCGCCCGCGGAAGACCCCGTGGATGCTGTCGTGAAATCGGCTCTCGCCGTGCGAGTGGGCATAGATCACCTGGTCTGCGCCATACTCCTCCGCCATATCGGTGAAGCCGCTCCGTTCTTCCAGGATGTTGGTGGGCGGATAGTGCAGGAACATGATATATTTCCGGTATCCGTCGGCCTTGGCCAGTTCAAAGGACTTGCGGAGGCGCAGAAGTTCCCGGTCCACGAGCTTTTTTGCGTGGATCTCCTCTTTTTCATCCCAGTCCACGATCCGGCCGCACCGGTCCAGGTAGAAGGGGCCCTCAAACGTGAATCCCTTTGTCCCGACAATGGCGTAGTCCTGATAAGTCTCGTAGCTGTCCTGCAGGAAGGTTAGATGCGGCCGGTACAGGTCGTTCAGCTGTCCGGTCTTCTTTACGTCCCAGAACATGTCGTGGTTGCCCCTCGTCAGGATCTTCCGGCCGGGCAGGTCGCAGATGTACTGCAGGTCCAGCTCGCATTCAGACAGGTTCTTCCCCCAGCTGTGATCCCCGACCAGGACAAGGGTGTCCTCTTCGGTCAGCAGTTTTCCGCAGTTTTTACGGAACTTCTCTTCATGGTTTTTCCAGACGCGGTCGTGCAGCTGCCCGGGTGCTTTCAGCACGGACTGGTAGTGCAGGTGCAGATCGCCGATGGCGTACAGGCTCATCCGGCTGTCTCCTTAATTCGTCGAACTGTTACACGGTGATAGTGGCCCGCAGGTATTATATCTCAATTTCCAGCAGGATCGGCGTATGGTCCTGGCGGGGGCCGGAGTCGATCATCTCGGACCGTCTGACCTGATCCTTGATGCGGTCGCTGACCAGGAAATAGTCGATCCTCCATCCCGAGTTGTTGGTCTTGCTGGTCCTGACCCGCTGGGCCCACCAGGAATAGACATCCTTCACATCCCCGTGGATATAGCGGAATGTATCGACAAAGCCTCTGCCCAGCAGGCTGGTAAAGCCTTCTCTCTCCTCATCGGTAAAGCCCGGCGACATGTGGTTGCTCTCCGGATGGGCCAGGTCGATCTCCTTATGGGCGACATTGAAGTCCCCGCAGGCGATGACGGGCTTTTTCCGGTCCAAGTCTGCCAGATAATCCGCGTAGCATTTGTCCCAGACCTGCCGGTCCCCCAGGCGCTTGAGTCCGTCTCCGGCATTGGGTGTATAGACGTTGGCGAAATAGAAGGCATCGCTCTCCAGGACCAGGAGTCTGCCCTCCTTGTCCATAGGCTGAGGAGCTCCGATCTCCGGAACGATCTTCTCGATCGTCATTCCTTCTTTATACAGGATCATGGTCCCGGCATAGCCCTTCCTGGCAGGCGGCACAGAGCTGACCCATTCCGCCTGATAGCCGGGGAAATACTCCTCCAGGGCTTTCGTATGTTTTCTGGCCGGTCCTCCGGGCGGAAGCTTGGTCTCCTGGATCGCGATAAAGTCCGCGTCCTCCTCCTTCAGTGTGTTCAGCACGTCCCTGGACAGCTGTGCCCGGGGTGAGTCGGATGTCAGGGCTGCGTTCAGGGAATCGATATTCCAGGATATGAATTTGCGCATAGGCGGGTCTCCTTTGTTTATCTCAGTGTGAAACAATATCGGCACATTCCCGTGGCGGTCATGCGAGGCTGCAAGCCTGCCACAGAATGTCCGCATGAATTCGCTGCCGGTGATCAGCCGCAAACACACGTCAAGTATACCACAGGACCTCCCGCAAGCGCATCCCGGCATGAATGCAGGCCTTTGAAAATCAGCCATTGCTCCACATTGGAAAATTATTGTCCGATTTGATAGATGACGTCCTTTCAGCTATTGCTCCACATTGTAAAACCGGTGTACATTTGATAAAAGAGAGCTTTTTTTTTCAATACACATCATTTACGTCAGTAAACAAGGAAAGGGGGTTTTGAATGAAATACGGATGGAGACGGCTGGCCGCTGCTGCCGCTGCTTTGCTGCTTTCGGCAGTGTTCTTCGGCTGCGGCGCCGCGGATCAGCCTGCAGACGGAGCCGAAAAAGTCAGATTGATGGTCTGGTCGCCTTCGGAGGACCAATCCAGGGATTCCGGTGAGTGGCTGCAGACATGCTGCGCGGCATTTGCGGACCAGCATCCGGAGTGGGATATCACGTTCGTGTACGGAATTGCCGACGAAGCAACCGCCGCCTCATCGATCGCACAGGATCCGGAGGCGAGCGCAGATGTTTTTCTGTACGCGAACGACAACATCACGATCATGACAGACGCGCAGGCGCTCGTGAAGTTCGGCGGTAAGTACGAACAGCAGATCAGGGAAAATGCCAGTGAGGCGATCCTGAACTCCGTCACAATGGACGGATATCTGTACGGGGTCCCTTTTACGACAAACACCTGGTTTATGTATTACGATAAGCGCGTGTTCTCGCAGGAAGATATAAAAAGCCTTGAGGCAATGCTGTCAAAGGGCGTCGTTTCCTTCCCTTTTACCAATTCCTGGTATCTGCCTGCTTTCTATTTCGGAAACGGCTGCACGCTCTTCGGAGACGGAACTCAGGAGGAACTGGGCGCGGACTTCGGAGGCGATAACGCGGCCGCGGTTACCGATTATCTCGTGGACCTGATTCAAAATCCAAACTTCGTGGTGGATGCGGACGGTTCCGGTATGGCAGGCCTCAGGGACGGATCGGTCAACGCGATCTTCTCCGGATCCTGGGATTACGGAAGTGTCAGGGAGATCCTGGGTGACAACCTGGGCGCCGCGGCACTCCCCGTCTATACGCTCGACGGCGCTCCCAGGCAGATGTATTCCTATTCAGGTTCCAAAGCGGTCGGCGTAAATGCATATTCCGAGTATATGGTTCCGGCGGTAGAGCTTGCAATATATCTGGGCAGCGCAGAGGCCCAGAAGCTCCACTACGAACTTCGCTCTGTGATCCCCTGTTCCACAGAACTGCAGGACGACCCGGTTATATCCTCTGACCCCGTCTTTATTGCGCAGAACGAAACCTTTGACAACACATCAAAGCTCCAGCCCTTCGTTTCCCGAATGGCTAACTGCTGGACGCCGGTAGAAAACATGGGGAAGTCGATCCGGAACGGTAGCGTGACACATGAAAACGCGGCGGAACAGACAAAAGCAATGAATGACGCGATGAACAGTAACGGCATCGAGTAAGAGGAGGAATCGACATGAAAGAAAAAGCTGTCAGAAATGTCGACCTGTCGGATCCCAGCCTGTCGGAAGTCTTCCGAAACGGACAAAGTGCAGCCAGGCTCTCCGCGCCAGTCATGGGATTGGGGTGTATCCTGCACAAACAGGTCATCAAGGGGCTGCTCTATCTTGCAATAGAGGCCGCGTATATAGTGTTCATGATCCGCAGCGGACTCCACAATCTCGCCATGCTGCCCGGTCTGGGATCCGTGCCGCAGGAAGAAGTCTGGAACGAAGAACTGCAGGTGTATTTGTATACCAAGGGCGATCAGTCTATCCTGATCCTTCTGTATGGACTGGGAACGATCCTGATCACGATCCTTTTCTTTCTCATCTGGCGCGCTTCACTGCGAAGCGCCTACAGAGCGGAAATGCTGGACCTGTCGGGCCGTCATGTGCCTTCCTTCACAGAAGATCTGAAGAGTCTTTTGAATGAAAACCTGCCCTTTACCCTCATGACCCCGCCGATGTTTTTCATTACCGTGCTCACGATCCTGCCCCTGATCTTTATGATCTGCATGGCATTTACCAATTACAGCAAAATAGACAATCATCTGGTTTTATTTGACTGGGTCGGGCTCAGGAACTTTGCGACGCTCTTTGACAGCAGTTCTGTCCTGGGCAGCACATTCTGGAAAGTCCTCATCTGGACACTGATATGGGCATTTTTCGCAACCTTTACCAACTACTTTTTCGGAATGGTCCTCGCGATCCTGATCAACCGCAAGGACACGAAGATCAAAGGTTTCTGGAGATTCTGCTTCGTCCTGTCCTGCGCAGTGCCCATGTTTGTTTCTCTGCTGATCATGCGCACAATGCTGCAGCCGGAAGGGGCGGTCAACGTCATGCTGCGCAATGTGGGCCTGATCCCCGCCGGATCGAGCCTGCCCTTCTTTACCAATGCCACCTGGGCCAGGATCTCCGTCATCGTGATCAATATCTGGGTGGGCGTGCCGTATACGCTCCTGCAGCTTACCGGTGTCCTGCAGAACATTCCCGCAGACCTGTATGAAGCCGCCGACGTGGACGGCGCCAGCAAGGTACAGCAGTTTTTCTCGATCACCCTCCCCTACATGTTCTATGTGACGACGCCTTACCTGATCGCCACATTTACAGCGAACGTGAATAACTTCAACGTGATCTACCTGCTCTCCGGCGGCGACCCGGTGACCAACCTGGCCTCCACGGCAGGAGATACGGACCTTCTTGTCACCTGGCTCTATAAGCTGACGATTGAAAATCAATACTATAATATCGGCGCAGTCGTCGGTATTCTGACATTTGTCATTCTTGCTGTCGGTTCACTGCTCACTTACCGAAACAGCAAATCCTACAAAGAGGAAGGGGGGTTCTGACAATGAAGAGCGCAAAAATGAAGCGCAGACGCAATAATATGATTGTCCATATCATTCTCGCGATCCTCGCCGCCATATGGGTATTTCCGATCTTCTGGGTCATCCTCACAAGCTTCCGCGCGGAGAAAGGATCCTATGTATCGACGTTTTTCCCAAGGGCATACACTTTGGATAATTACAGAAAGCTCTTTACGGACACGACGATCCTGAACTTTCCGAAAATGTTTATGAACACGCTGATCATCGCAGTGTTTTCCTGTATTTTATCCACTTTCTTTGTGCTGAGTGTCGCTTACTGCCTCTCAAGGCTCCGCTTCAAGTTCCGCAGGCCTTACATGAATATGGCCATGGTCCTCGGACTCTTCCCCGGCTTCATGAGCATGGTCGCAGTCTATTTCATTCTGAAGGCGGTAGGCCTGACAGAAGGCAGTATGATACGGCTGGCTCTTATTCTGTGTTATTCGGGTGGAACAGCGCTCTCTTTCCAGATCGCCAAGGGATTTTTTGACACCATGCCTCTGGCGATCGACGAAGCCGCAATGATCGACGGCTGCACCAGATGGCAGATCTTCACCAAAATCACACTTCCCTTGTCCAAACCGATCGTCATTTACACGGTCCTGACCTCCTTCATTGCTCCCTGGGTGGACTTCATTTTTGCCAAGGTCATCTGCCGTGCCAACGCAGACCAGTATACGGTCGCAATCGGACTCTGGAAAATGCTGGAGAAGGAGTATATCGATAACTGGTACACTTGCTTTGCAGCCGGTGCAGTGCTGGTCTCGATTCCCATCGCATTTTTGTTCCTGCGACTTCAGAAATATTATGTCAATGGGCTGACAGGCGGCGTCAAGGGATAATAAATAATCGCCCGAAAAAAGGGGGCTGCTGCATTCGCTGAAAAGTGCGGATTGCAGCAGTCCCCTTTTCCGGGTCTTTTTATGAAAAGCACACGGCGGATATAAGCTCCTGCATTAAACCGATAAAACGTATCGGAATATGTTATAATAATTCCGTAGACATCAAGCCTCCTGCACCGTCAATCCCCTGATCATGTACATGCCCACGAAGCGTCGATGCACAATGATGTACCCGTTTTGGGCTGGTTCCGCGGGTCCGGTGCAGGACCACACACGGAAACATGAGAAAGGAGCGTCAACGATGAAGATCAGAACCAAAGTAGTGTCCGCTCTGCTGGCCGCAGTCCTGGCCGCCGCATGCGCCCTGCCTGCCCTCGCCGCGCCGGCTGCCGCGGAGCGCCATGTGGAGCTGGAGGAAGCGGGTGATTTTACCAGTGACAACATCCGCATCATGCGCAATGCTCTGCTGGAGCCCGCCAGCAACAATTCGGCCTATATCTGTGATAGCAAGGGGCAGCATATCGCGGACGATGAGATCATCGCCGTCGAATACCTGGAAGGCGGCCTGTATGAGATCACCAAGGACGGCGGCGACGATGTCAACAGTTCCGCCCTGGTCAGCGAGGACGGCAAGGTTCTGATCCCCTTCGAGTGCGCCTTCTATAAATGGCCCAACGGCAGCACAGACGGAAGTAAAGTCATACAGAACCGCTTTATCATCGCCTACACCGGCACGGAGATCACCGAGAACCAGGAGGAGGCCCTCTTCTATACCTCTGACAGCTTTGTCACCATTGCTCCCGGCAAGGACGACGTCCTCTACAAGGGCTACGCCAGGATCTTTGACGTGCAGGAAGGCAAGTTTGTCGGTGATATCAAGCTGGAGCAGCTGGACAAGTACGAGAGCGTCCATATCGTCGGCAACAGCATCCTGCTCCAGAATGACGACAAGACCTATACACTCTATGACGCAGCAGGCAAAAAGCTCCGCGACTTCAACTCCCGCACGGAGTGCAGCCCGTCCGCGATCCTTGAAAAAGTCCAGAGCGGCAGTGGCTTCACCATCTTCGACGATGCCGGCAAGGAGCTCTACAGCGGAGAAGGCTCCTGCAGTGTGGTCAAGAGCACCAGCGGCTATTTCCAGGTCTATGAGGACGGCGGCTACAAGATCATCGACGGCAGCGGCAAACAGGTCCTCTCTGAAAAAGTGGATGTCATCTAT
>CACZIO010000081.1 GCA_902781215.1 uncultured Lachnospiraceae bacterium | reverse complement strand
CGGTCAAACGGGACAGCGGGCAAGTGTCTGCCCTGTGTCCGCGTAAGCGGCGCGAAGCCCCCGCCTCTAAGCGTATGCGTAGGCGGTGGGTCATTCACTGTACGGAAATGGAGGAGATGGCGAAGGAGTGGGCCGTCAGTGACGAGCACGACGGCTACGCCAATCGCTATGAACTGGAAATGGAAGGGCTGCAGGTCCTGGATCTGGACAAGGGCTATACGGTCCTGACCTGGCTGGCAGTCCTGCTTCAGAACCGGACCTTCAATATTGATACACCGCTGGGGCGGGAGGCAGCTGCCTATCTGAAGAAAGCGTTCTGGATCGACGCGCAGGTATATGACATTATCTGCGGGTACCGGGCGGATGACAGTTATTTTTCTTTTGCGCAGGATTTCATCAGCGGGGCGATCTCCTACCAGCAGCTCAAATATGCCATGCAGCTGGGAAAGCTCGGCAGGCAGGTCGTTCTGGTCAGCGGAAAGGCGTTTTCTCAATTGAATTATCTGGATACAAACCGGGCGCTCCGACTGGACTGGCTCGAAAAAAAGAAGGAGCGGGACAGGAAGGCGCGGGCCGATTACCTGCAGTCGGACCGGATGCGCTACCGCCGCGGGGACCTGTATGTCGTGCAGATCCTGGACGAAGAGATGACACCGGAAGATCAGAGGCTCCTGTGAGTGATTCTAAGTGATTCTGGGTAATTCTAAGAGATTCTGAGGGATTCGTCGGACGTTTCCTGTGTCGCAGAGATGAACAGGGGAAGGGATGATGAGAAATGACCAAAAGACGACCCTGGCTGTCGGGGCAAGGCGATCGGAGGAAGCAAAATGCATGCATATGATGAGCTCTATGTTCCCAGAGCGCAGGCGAACCTGGGGCAGATGTTCCGTTTTGCGGAAGAGGACCTGGGGAAGGAAGTTGATGATTTTTTTGAGCTGTTTCTGCTGTCGGGTGTCGCCGACCTGTTCGGCAAGGGAGATTATCGGCTGATCAGCGGTATGTCCGGGGTAGAGATCGCCTACGAGGTCATGTGGCGGATCGATGGGGAATTTCTCCGGGTGGAGCCGTCATGGCATTTTGAAAAAAGCCAGACCTACTGGGCGGGCTGGGTGCTGGGCTGGTACCAGTGGTACTCGGGCCAGAGCTTTCGCCGGATCGGGGAATACATGCCCGTCAGGGAAATCAGAGAAATGTACCACCCCTTTCATGAGATGGACCTTTTGCAGTTCGCCGATGCCGCACAGGAGAGAATGCGGCGCAGAAATATGATGACTCGTCTGCGTATTTTCAGGGAGCGGCTGGGGATGAGCCAGGGGGAACTGGCCCGAAGAAGCGGGGTCTCCGTCAGAATGATCCAGCACTACGAGCAGAGGAGAAAAAATATCAACCATGCGCAGGTGCAGACCGTGGCAGACCTTGCCGGCGCTCTGCACTGCAGAATCGAAGACCTGATGGAAATACCGGAAGTGATGGAAGCGATGGAGAAATGATGGATAACAGAGAACAGAACCGGGCCGGCTCCATGCTGATGCTGGCATCGTCCATGCTGATTTTCGGGACGATCGGCATCTTCAGAAGATATATTCCTCTGTCCTCCGGCCTGCTGGCCTTTGCGAGAGGCGTGATCGGGACGGCATTTCTCGTCCTGTTCGCGCGGCTGCGAAGAGCCGGAAGGAGGGGAAGAGCGGTAACGACGGCAAACATGGGACCGGGAAGACCGCAAAAGCCAGGGAAGTCAGAGAATGCCGGGGCGGAAAGAGCAGAGAAAACGGGAGAGACAGGTATCGCTGGATCGGAAAGAACGGAGGCGGCATCAGAGACGAAGGAATGGCACAGGTCTGTCATCCTGGTCCTCTCCGGCGCCCTGATCGGGATCAACTGGATCCTTCTCTTCGAGGCCTATAATTACACCACTGTGGCGACGGCGACTCTGTGCTATTACATGGAGCCGGTCATCGTGATCCTGCTCTCCCCCCTCTTTTTCAAGGAGCGGCTCACGGGGAAAAAGCTGATCTGTACAGCGGCGGCCCTGGCTGGCATGGCCCTGGTCTCCGGCATCTTCGAACCCGGCGGCAGCATCGCAGGAGCGGCAGGCGCCGCTGGGCTGCGGGGAGATAACCTCCGGGGCATCCTGTACGGGCTCGGTGCGGCGGTCCTGTACGCGTCTGTTGTCATCCTGAACAAGCGGCTCAGGGGCGTGGATCCATACCGCAAGACCATCCTGCAGTTGGGCTCGGCAGCGGTCTGCCTCCTGCCCTGGCTCCTGCTGACAGGGCAGTTTTCGGAGGTGGAAGCGGATGCCCGGTCCCTGCTGCTCCTCCTGGTCGTGGGAATCGTCCACACCGGCATCGCCTACGCCCTGTATTTTGGCAGCACCGACGGACTGCGGGCACAGACCATCGCCCTCTTCAGCTATATCGATCCCGTCTCCGCCCTGGTCTTCTCGGTCCTCCTCCTGCACGAGCCCATGACTACAGCCGGAATGGCCGGCGCCGTGCTGATCCTGGGCGCCGCTTTCGCCGGAGAGGTGCTGTAACCACTTGGGACCACTTGGGACCACTTGGGACGGTTCTCGTGGTACATTATTGCGGAAACCGCCTGGGACGGTTCTCAATGGTACAAAAAGTACCTGCGAGAACCGTCCCAGGCGGTTTCAGGCGGTTTTCCTAATGGTTCCTTCAGGCCTGCTTCGGCAGCAGCCTCCGGATATACCAGTGATAATAGATGCCAAAGGCGATGGAGGTCACGATCCAGGTGACGGGAAAGCCCGTGAGCACCATATTGACGGTATGGTGCAGGGGGACGATCCAGATGCCCCAGGCGGAGCGCAGGACGCAGACGCCGAAAAAGGTCAGGAGGGTTGGAGCCAGGGCATTGCCCATGCCGCGGAGGGCGCCGAAGAGGACCTCGATGGGAATGTACAGGACGTAAAAGGGCATGAGGAAGCGCATCATGCGCACACCGATCTCGATGACCTCCGGGTCTGTGCAGAAGAGACCCTGCAGCGGGCGGGCGAAGAGGAAGAGGGCGGCGATGACCAGGCCCAGGGCTGTGAACATCATCACGGCGCAGTCCCGGATGCTCTGCCGGACACGGCCCCACTTGCCGGCGCCCATGTTCTGGCCGACGAAGGTCGTGATGGAGATGCCGAAGGATCCGACGATCATCCAGAAGATGGCGTCGATCTTGCCGTAGGCGGCATAGGCGGCGACGGTATCCGTACCGAAGCTGTTGATGGCGGCCATCAGGACGACGTTGGCGAAGGTGTACATGACCTCTGTGAAGCCCAGGGGCAGGCCCATCTTGAGGATGCGGACGGGAATGTCGCGGGAGGAGGCTGTTCTGCGGCTCACAGCGCCGGCGCTGTCTGTGCCTGAAGTTCCTTCCCCGGCAGCAGATGCCTGCGGATTCTCCTTCTCTGCGGGAGCAGCGGAAGGCGCTTCTCCTGACAGAACGCTGGTATCGGTGGCCGCCTCCGGATTCTTCGCGGAAAGGATAAACTGTCGCAGACAGACCAGTACCAGGACGGCGCTGAGCAGCTGGCACAGGATGGTCGCCAGCGCCGCGCCCGCGGCACCCATCCGCAGGCCGGCGACGAAGAAGAGGTCCAGACCGATGTTGCACAGGCAGGTGAAGATCAGGACATAGAGGGGTCTGCGCGCGTCACCTACCGCGCGCAGGGAGGACGCGCCCATGTTGTAGAGGGCGTTGGGGATCATCCCCAGCGCGACGATCCGGAGGTAGACCAGGGAGGGAACCATGACATCCGCGGGCGTGTGCATCACACGCAGGATAGAGCCTGCGAAGACAAGGCAGATGAGGGTTCCGCACAGGCCCAGCAGGCAGGAGATCTTCAGGGAGGTCCGGACAGCCGCCTGCGTCGCGGCCTCTTTTTTTGCCCCGAAATACTGGGCGGCCAGAACGGCTGCGCCCCCCGCAAAGCCGACATAGAACATCATGAAGATCCCCAGCACGGAGCCCGCTGAGCCGCCGACGGCGGACAAGGCCTCCTTGCCGGCGATCCGCCCGACGATCAGGGCGTCCGCCGTGTTGTAGAGCTGCTGGAAAAAGGAGCTGAGCAGCATGGGAAAAAAGAAGAAGAGGATCTGTTTCCAGATGACCCCTTCCGTAATGGGATTATAGGAGGCGGAGAGACTCCCCGCCGCACGGCTGTTCAAACCGGTTTTCTGTTTATCTCTCATCATGTCTTTTTGTCATGTGGCTGGAATACGCTTCAGCCAGGTATTATTGCCAGGTATATAGAATATGCTTTTTCTATGAATTAGGATACGTTTTTACCGGGTATTTCGAATGTGCACCATAGGCTGCGCTTTGTCTGTGAAGCTCAGGTCCTGTGAGCTGTCTGCAGTGCCGGACTATTGTACTGTACTGAGCATGACATGTCAAAGGAAGCCGGAGAAAAAACCGGTACAGGAAGCCGGGAAAAACGGTACAGAAAGACGGAGAAAATCCGGTACAGGTCAGAGGCCGAAGGATGTTTCGCCCGGCCTGGCAGGAGGCCTGAAAGCTTTTGTACTGAACCTGGGACGACACATAAGTCAGGCTGTCGGAGAAACAGAGCGCAGTGTATGACAAAAAATACATCATGCTATTGTGCCATCAGCAGGTTATGCACCTTGTGAAAACGTTAAATCAATGTTATTTTGCTAAGATGTGACAGTAAGGAATTACAATAGGTAGTTACAGTAAAAAGTTACAGTAAGATGTGACAGGCAAGCCGCATCATAGAGAGTATTTATCCCCGGAGGAACCACATATGTCATTCGAAAAAGCATCAGGCTATCTGCGGTCAATCGGCCTGGAGGACCGGATCATCGTCCCGGAGGCCTCCTCGGCCACTGTCGAGCTCGCCGCGCAGGCAATCGGCGTGACACCGGGCGAGATCGCCAAGACGCTCTCCTTTATCACCAAGGAGGGCCCGGTCCTGGTCATCGCGGAGGGGACTGCCCGCGTCGACAACCACAAATACAAGGAAACCTTTCACACCAAGGCGAAGATGATTCCCGGCGACCGGGTCGAAGAGCTTGTCGGCCACGCGCCCGGCGGTGTCTGCCCATTCGGCATTCAAGACGGCGTGCCTGTCTACATGGATGAAAGTCTCCGCAAATATGAAATCGTCTACCCCGCGGCCGGCGACGACCACAGCGCCGTGAAGCTCACCGTGGCTGAACTGGAGCAGGCCTCCCGCGCCTGCGGCTGGGTGGATGTCTGCAAATGAATTGCTCCTGAACTGAGTACATATAGAAAATGATCACCTCCCCGTAAGTCAATTAGAGAAGGACAGAACATTATATGGCTGGAAAAAAACAGATGGACCTGATCAGCGGGTCGCTGGGAGATAAAATACTGAGATTCGCGCTGCCGCTGGCGGCGACGGGCATCCTGCAGCAGCTCTTCAATGCGGCGGACATCGCGGTCATCGGCCGCTTTGTCGGCAAGCACGCGATGGCGGCCGTCGGCAGCAACGCCCCCGTCATCGGTCTGCTGGTCAACCTCTTCATGGGCATTTCTATGGGTGCCAATGTTGTCATCGCGCGCTACACGGGCCAGCAGGACTATAAAAATGTAAAAAAAGCCGTGCACACGGCCATTGTGGTCGCCGTGGTCAGCGGCTTCTTCGTGACGGTTGTGGGCGAGCTGGTGACCCCATCGATCCTGAGCCTGATGGGGGTGCCGCCGGAGGTCTATGACATGGCGGTCCTCTATATGCGGGTCTATCTGGCGGGCATGCCGGTCATCCTGCTCTATAACTTCCTGTCCGCCGTCTACCGCAGCCAGGGCGATACGAGGACTCCCCTGATCTGTCTGACCGTCTCGGGCCTGGTCAACGTCGTGCTGAATATCTTCTTCGTTGTGGTCATCGGCATGACCGTCAACGGCGTCGCGCTGGCGACTGTGATTTCCAATGCGATCAGCTCCGCCCTCCTCTTTCTTTTCCTGTGCCGGTCTGACGGACCTGCCCACGTGGAGCCGCGCGACCTGCGCATCCACATGGACATGCTCAGCCCCATGATCCGGATCGGCCTGCCGGCCGGTGTCCAGAACATGGTCTTTTCCCTGGCCAACCTGAGCGTGCAGTCCGCCGTCAACTCGCTGGGAGCGGACGTCATGGCGGGCTCCTCGGCGGCCTTTAACATCGAGATCTTCTCCTACTATATCGTCGTCTCCTTCGGACAGGCCTGCACGACCTTTATCGGCCAGAACTTCGGCGCGGGCAAGCCCGCCCGCTGCAAAAAGGCCATGCGCCTGTGCGTGCTGCAGGATCTCATTGCCGTCGCCATCGTCGCCGCCCTGATCAACCTCTTCGGCGTGCAGATGCTGGGTATCTTCAACACAGACCCGGTTGTGGCTGAATTCGGCATGATCCGCCTCCGCTACATCGTGGGCGCCCACCTCTTCTCTGTTTTCGTCGAGACGATCTCCGGCGCGCTGCGCGGCTACGGCTATTCCATGCCGCCCGCCCTCATGGCTCTCTTCGGCATCTGCGGTCTCCGCATCGTGTGGGTCAACACCCTGTTTAAGGCCAACCCTGCCTTTGACGTGCTCATGATGGTCTACCCGGTCAGCATCGGCGTCACCGCGTTTGCCATCGTCTGCGCCTACTTCTGGCTGCGCAGGACAAAGCTGAAGGCTTTTCTGGCCGGCTGAAGGTCTTCGTTGCAGGCTTTCCCTGCAGGCAGATCAAAAAGAGAGATCACAGATAAAACAGACAGATTACGGTTAAAACAAACAGACCGGGAACCTGTCATCAGAAAACGATCAGCAAAAAGCAAAAGCAGGATATTCCCGCCCGGATTTGTTTCCGGCAGGGGACATCCTGCTTTTTTGTGCCTGTTTTTATTGATCACAGAAGGGAAAAGCCTCTCGTTTCCGGGAACAGCGGGAAGGCGGGCAGGGCCGGTATGCAGGCCCCGGACTCCGAACCGGGAACGGTTTTTACACCCCCGCAAACCGGAAAATGATCCCGACTACAGCTGAAAGGGCGATGAAAGCGACGGGATGGATCTTGGGAAACAGCTTCTGCCCGGCGAAGATGGCGATTCCAAGAAGGACGGCCTTCCAGAGGAAGAGATCTGTCAGTTTGTGCGATGCCATGAAGGCGTCGATGTTGACCAGGGCGACCTTCGCGACATTCAGGCCGGCGGCGGTGATCATGGCGATGGAGGCCGGGCGCAGGCCGTAGAGGGCGTTCTGGACATGTTTGCTGTCCTTGAACTTCTGCAGGAAGGTGGAGATGATCAGGATGATGATCAGGGAGGGCGCCGCCAGGGACAGGGTCGCGATGACGCCGCCGGGATAGCCCCCCGTCTTGAAGCCGGCATAGGTCGACATGTTGATGCCGATCGCGCCGGGCGTGGACTCGGAGATGGCGATCATGTCCGCGATGTCGGCGTGGGAGAACCAGTGTGTCCGGTCGGACATTTCGTACAGGAAGGGAAGCGTCGCGAGTCCGCCGCCGACGGAAAAGAGTCCTGTTTTGAAGAAATTGATAAAGAGCTGAAGATAGATCATACTTGTTCTCCTGATGATTATTGTTTATCCCGCAGGGCGCCGAGGATCACGCCGAGGGCGCCGGAGCAGATGACCAGGACCGCTGCGGGCACAGCCAGAGGCAGGACGCCGGACAGCGCGGTCATCAGGAAGACGACCAGGTAGAGGGCCAGGCTCGTCCTGTCCACGACCGATTTCTTCCACAGGCGCAGGACGGCCTGGACGATCAGCACGCAGACACAGACGCGGATGCCCGCAAAGGCGTTCTGGACGACGGGATAATCGGCAAAGCCCTGCAGGAAGGTGGCGATCAAGAGGATAATGATGATGGGCATGGTCACGAATCCGACGGTGGCGGCAATGGAGCCCGCGACCCCCTTGCGCCGGCTTCCGATGAAGGTTGCCACATTGAGGGCGATCAGGCCGGGCGTGCACTGGCCGATGGCGAAATAGTCCGTGAGATCCTCTGTGGTGGTCCAGCCGCGGTCCTTCACCAGATCCCTTTCCAGAAGCGGCAGCATGGCGTAGCCGCCGCCGAAGTTGACTGCGCCGATGCGCAGAAAGGCGAGATAAAGCTCAAGCAGTTCTTTCATATATGTTTTCCTCCGGAGTGAAAATCTTGTATCGACAAGATTATTCACGCTTTCCGACCATGCCGGAGCACGTAAGTGCGCAGGCATCGCCAACGAAAAATTCGCGAAGGCGATTTTTCGTTGGCATCACAGGATGCTTGTGCTCTGCCACAAGCATCCGGAGTGAAAAAAACGCTATCGAGCGTTTTTTTCACTCTTTTGACCATGTTTCCCTGCACAGCCGGTTCCCGGAGAGAGAATGTCCGGCGGCAGAACGAGACCAGTATAGCATGTTTTCCTGTGCGAGTCATTCGCATCATCCATACAAATCATGCAGGGTGCTGTACCGGGACTTTTTCCGGCCATAGGAGACATTTTCGCGAGACCTGCGCGAAAGGGCTTTCGCGCCGCCGCGAAGCGTTGACATTCTGCCGGATCTGTTCATTTACCCCGTCCCGCAGGGAGTGGTAAACTATATCATTCCCTGCAGAGAAGTTTCCTGCAGAGAATCCCCTGCAGAGAGGGGATGAATCTGATCACCAACAAAAGAAGGAAGACAGAGGACAGGAGCATGGTTCTGGGAATGACATATTATGAACTGGTATGGTATTTTCTCGCCTATTCCGTCATCGGATGGGTGGTCGAGGTCGTCTATCACGCGGTGACACAGGGCAGGGTCGTCAACCGCGGCTTCCTGGCGGGGCCGGTATGTCCTGTCTACGGGTTCGGGATGATCGCGGTCTTCGGTGTGATCGATTCCGCGGCCGGGACGACGGTCGACGGGATCGGCACCGTCAACGCAGGCCTCATCTTTCTGGCTGGCCTGGTGCTGGCCTCCTCCATCGAGTTTATCGCCGGCTGGGGGCTCTACCATCTCTTTCATGCCAGGTGGTGGGACTACCGGAAGAAACCATTCAACCTGGGCGGATATATCTGCCTGGAGTTCAGTATATACTGGGGGATCGGCGCGCTTCTGGTCGTCCGGATCCTGCATCCGGTCGT
>CACZIO010000080.1 GCA_902781215.1 uncultured Lachnospiraceae bacterium | reverse complement strand
CCGGGCTCGAAAAGGTTCCTGCGATCATTCGGGAACTGTCCGATGAAGATGCAGTGGACATCATGATCTACAGCAACATACAGCGGACGAACGTGCTGCCGAGCGAGAAAGCGAATGCATATAAGCTGCAGATGGAAACTATGCGGCACCAGGGAAAGAAAGGATCATCCACACCGGATGCAGTGGGAAAGAAGTATGGCGATAATGCCCGGAAGGTACAGAGATATATCCGCCTGACATATCTGATACCGGACTTGCTGGAACTTGTGGATAAAAGGAAGCTGTCCATGCAGGCCGGGTATTGGATCAGCTTTCTGGACGACCCTGAACAGAATTGGATTTTGAAGACATATCAGCTTTATGGAAAATTGCCATCCTGCAGAACTGCGCAGCAGCTGCGTGATCAGCATGATGAAGGGGTACTGACAAAAAATAGCACCGATGGATTGATACTTGGGAATCGTTATTGCAGAAGGGTGACCTTGAAAACGAGGCGGCTCAATCAGATTTGTCCCAGTTGAACAAGTCGGACAAACACTATATCGTCAGGTATTGCCGCCTTACAGAGTACAGACTGTAGGGCGGTTTTTTATTTGCCATTTGAAACAGGAGACCAGTAAGATGGGGCATATATTCACGCATTCAATGGACGACCGTGGAATACAGAATAAAAAAGGAAAGAGGTTAAAGATCATGGAACGGAATGAATGTGCTGAGAGTGATTATGAAAAAGCCTGTAGATGCATCACGCCTCCGAGAAATACACCATTCGGGCGAAATGGCATTTATGAGTGGGGGTACGTTATTGATGGATATTATGTCCGTCATGAATCAGGAGCATCATGGTCTGCTGGTGAAATAGAATTCCTTAAGCATTTTCAGATTCTTTCTGGAAAGTGGTAGTTCTTAATCAGTTGTAGAGTACAGAGTGCTTTGTGAAACGGCAGTGGAGAAGCAGACAGAAAAAGAATGACATGTTGACGGGTTGAGATATATCTTATAGAATTGTTACAGAAGAGGAGTTATATGAGATTTGAAATTGAGTTCTATTCAAGTGAAGATGGAAAAGAACCTGTAGCAGATTTTTTAGATTCGTTGGATGATAAGATGTCTGCAAAACTGGTTGGTCTTATGGAAATATTGGAGGAAAAGGGGACAGAACTTCGAATGCCTTATTCCGAACATCTTGAGGACGGTATTTTTGAGCTTCGCTGTAAACAAGGAAGTAACATTACGAGAGTGATGTATTTCTTTTATGTAGGAAAGAAGATAGTCGCAACGAATGGATTTGTAAAGAAAACGAAAAAGACTCCAGTTAAAGAGCTTAAGCTTGCAAAAGAACGGCGCGCCGATTGGCTAAACCGTTATAAGGAGGACAAACATGAATCTTAAAGAGTATAAAGCAAAAAAGATGAATGATCCAGAATTTGTCAAAGCATATGAAGAAATCCAACCCGAAATGAATGTGATCCGTGCGATCATAGATGCTCGAATTTCTCAGAATATCTCACAGAAGGAGTTGGCTGAGAGAACAGGGATCGCTCAGACTGAGATTAGCAAGTTAGAGAATGGAACCAGAAATCCTTCAATCAAACTATTACAGAGACTTGCGGATGGGATGGATATGAATATATCGTTTACGCCGAAAGCAGATGTCCGAAAATGAGCCTTTTTGAAGGTAGGAACGAAGTGCCTGTCACCAAGAAAGGCTTGTTCATGGTGCCTGGTACAATGTTTGAGCGCGACAAGGGATGACAAAACGATGAATTGTATCAGATAAGAACCTTTCAGATTCAATGTATTTTTTATTTTGTAACGTAAGAATAGTGATGTATGAGGTCAATGCATCTGATATTAATGTTCAGCACGCACTCAGGGAGGGAAACGGCGATCTGCAGCAGTATATTCTCGGAAAAGCGGATGAGGATGACTACACCGGCTTCCCGAAGATCATCATGTACTTTGCCGGGGATGAGGTCTTCGCGGGGATCGCGCCGGACTATGAGAAGTCTTTTAACCGTTGTGGAGTAAAGGACTATGAGATCAAGATCAAAGACGGGATGTTCCACGCCTGGACGGTTTTTACCTTTTTGCTGGAAGGCCGGGAGGGCGAACGTGAAATCATCGGCGATATCAATACGTTCTTCTGCGGCAGGTAACTGGCAGAGACAAAGCATATGCTTCGGGTGTCAAAAGGGTGCGGTGATCAGTCAGCTTGCGAGTTGGGCCGTTGGTATGACCAGAGAATGGCTATTGACCGACAACATAACGCCTGCCGAAACAATAGTTAAAATGATGTTCTCTTCAATGCCTGAAAATCTGAGAAGCATTTTCTTCAAAGATGGGGAAGATGGCCTCTGACACTTTCCGCATTATAGTTTATAATTGAAAAAGATGCCGCCGGCCGGTCCACCGGCCGTTCACCATGCCACACTCTGAAACGGTATACCATGCTGCACAAACGGATTCTGAAAACTGCCAAAGCGTTCCTTCTCCCGGTACTATGCTGTATCCTGCTCTGCGCCTGCGACGATCCCGGACGCCGGAAGGAAATAGACGAGTTTTCCGCCAGATACGGCGTCCCCTCGGACAGCCAGCTGATCGTCTATACTTCTCACAAGGAAGAAGTATACCTGCCGATCATCTGCGAATTCGAGAACCGGACCGGTATCTGGGTGGAAGTGCATGCCGGCGGCACGATTGAAATGCTCTCCGAGATTCGGCAGAATGCTGAAAGCGGCGATAACTGCTGCGACATCATGTTCGGCGGCGGAATAGAAGCCTACGCCGCGAACAAAGGCCTGTTCGTACCTTTCGCGGCCGATGAAAAAGAGCACATCGCCGAAGAATTCTGCTCTTCCGAAGACCTGTGGACGCCTTTTACCGAGCTTCCCATCGTTTTTATCTACAACAACAAACTCGTTTCGCAGGAAGACGCGCCGAAAGGCTGGGCCGACCTTTTCGACAACCGCTGGAAGGGGCTGATCTCCTTCGCGGATCCGACCAATTCCGGTTCCAGCTACACGATCCTCAACACCATGCTGCTCGCATCCGGGCAGACGCCTGAAGAGTTCATTCCGCGCTTTATCGAGCAGCTGGACATTAAGACAGAGCATTCGTCAGGCGACGTGATCCCTTCTGTCAGCAACGGTAAATACCTGGTGGGCATCACACTGGAGGAAACAGCCCTGAAGTATATGGACGAGAACAGCGACATCTCGATGATCTATCCCGCCGAAGGCACCAGCGCCGTCCCGGACGGCTGCGCGATCGTTTCGGGAGCGCCGCACCGGGCCAACGCGGAAAAGTTCATCAATTTCATCACAGGCATGGAGACGCAGCGCTACGCTATAGAACAGTTCCACAGACGCACTGTCAGGAACGATATCGATACTTCCCTGCTCTATACGGATATTCCCCTGATCGAATATGACATAGCGCAGGCCGGCAATGACGCCGAAAAGATCCTCAGCCTCTGGAAAAAGACTGTTGACCGCATGGAGGAACCATAAATGAGATCCTGGCTGGCACATTCCTTTAAAAGACAGCTCTTCGTCGTCTTCCTCGCCGTCATGCTGATCCTGGTCATCAGCGGCGGTTTCCTGACTGTCCAGGGCTTCCGGACACGCCTCCGGCAGGACTATGCCCGCAATGACCTGCTGCTGGATAAGGAAATAACCGAACACATCATGTCCCTGCTGGATGAAGTTCAGGAAGCGATCGACGGCATCGCCGGAGACGGGATCCTCCGGCAAGCCATGGAAGGCGGGACAGGCAATAACAGTAGTACCGAAGCCGCCGGCACCGGCAGTGCCATCAATACAAAAGTCGTTTATTCCGCTCTTTACCAGCACACGCAGACTGTCCGGAACCGCTGCGCTGTGGACCTTTACCTCGGCAACAGCCGCCTGTATACGACGAGTCCAGGCGCAGCCGCCAAATCCCTGCCCCTGGACTACTCCGTCCTGTGGGAAGCTTCCGAAAACCCTGGCAGGACCATATACTCCCTCGACCCGGGCGAAGCGTCTGAGCAGGGCGCGTCGCTCCTGATCGTGCAGCAGCTGTGGAACGGCACCGAAAAAGGCTACGTTGTTTTCCGCGTCAGTGAGGAAAACATAAAAGACCTGCTCTCCAGCAGGGTCAACGCCAGGGACGGCTTTATCCTGACGAACCGGTTCCTCCGCCCGCTCTGCCAGCTGGGCGCCGCTGAGGACGGCGAAGATCTTGCTCTGGTCAGGAAGAACCTGATGAACCGGCAGGACTATACGGCCGGCGCCAAAAACAACATCTACATCACCGAGCTCGGCGACACCGGACTTCTTTCCCTGTACATCACGCCGCCCGTACTGGATTCTTTCGCTGTCAACGTTGAATACCGTATCATCTTCCTCCTGGCGATAATCGGAGTGATCCTCTGCTCCCTCGTCGCTTCCCGGATGAGCGCATGGGCTTCGAAGCCGATCGCGATCTTCACGCAGGCGATGCAGGACGTGCGCAACGGCGACCTCGACACACGGATCACATTGCACCGGGAAGATGAATTCGGACAGCTGGCCTCCGGCTTCAACGACATGACCTCCAGGCTGAAGGAATATATGGAAGAACAGGTCCTTACGGAAAGAAAGCTGAACGAGACCAGGATCGCGATGATGCAAGCCCAGCTGAACCCGCACTTCCTGTACAATACGCTCGACACGATCAAATGGGTCGCCAAATCCAGGCAGGTCCCGGAGGTCGCTACCCTTTCCTCCAGGCTTGCTTCGATCCTGCGCAGCAGCATCTCCAGGCAGGAATTCGTCCTCCTTGAGCAGGAGCTGAAACTGGTCGAAAACTACTGCGACATACAGAAGATCCGTTTCGATGACAGTTTCGACCTGTCGATCGACGTTTCCGACGAACTGCTAAAGTGCGTCGTTCCAAAGCTCATCCTCCAGCCGATTGTCGAAAACTCCATCATTCACGGGCTCGAAGGGCAGGATAACGGACATATTGAGATAAAAGCCTTTGCGGAAAACTTCTCGGAATCAGAGGATACGGCGGATACTGCCGGAGAATCGAACCAGCCCATCCTGCACATTACCGTTACCGACAACGGCTGCGGGATCAGCGACGAGATGCTGCGCCTGCTCGAAGATACCGATCCGGAATCCCTTACCGGGCATCTGGGTCTTGCCAACGTCGGTACCATCATCAAGCTGTACCACGGCGCGGATTACGGGATCCACGCGGAGCGCCCTGCCGAAGGCGGCACCATTATGCATCTGATCCTGCCCTATACAACAGAACTGCCTGACACGGCAGCGCTTTACGGCACCGCCAATACCCTGCAGAGCTGAGAGGAGCAAACTATGATACCTGTCATGATCGTGGATGACGAGAAGTTCGTCAGAAGAGGAATCATCGAAGATACCGACTGGGCCCTGATCGACTGCGAGGTCGTGGCGGAAGCATCGAACGGAGCAGAGGCGCTGGAGCTTGCCCGGCAGACAAAGCCCCTTCTCGTGATCTCGGATATCAACATGCCCAAAGTGAACGGGCTGCAGCTGGCTGAAAAGCTTCTGGCGGAATACCCGGAGACAAAGGTCATCTTCCTGAGCGCCTACGATGAATTTGAGTACGCGCGGCAGGCCGTCCGGATCGGCGTCTCCGACTATCTGCTGAAGCCCTACGATGATGGCGAACTGGAAGCCTCCGTGCAGCGGCTGCTGCACGGCATTTCCCTGAATGCAGCCCATGGAGCCGGTGCGAATGCCGCTCCCTCCGCCGGGAACAGGATAGACGAGCTTATACCCCTAAAGCCCAAAGGCACGATCCGGAACAGGTATGTCCTGAATGCAGTCGAATACATCGAGAGCCATTACCAGGACAGTGATATCAGCGTTGGCAGGATCGCCGGTACCATCGGCCTCAGTGAGGGCCACCTTTCCCGCCTGTTCAAGACCGAAATGGATACCGGGCTGAATACCTACCTGACCAGGTACAGGATCCGTCAGGCCATGCGCGAGCTGAACGACGTCCAGATCAAGGTGTACGAAGTCGCAGAAAGCGTCGGCTACCAGGATATCGCCTATTTCTCGAACACTTTCAAGAAGCTGGTCGGCGTCACGCCGTCGGATTATCAGATCAGGGGGATCTGAGCAAAAACCGGTTGCTCTCATTTACAGTCAAAATTTACAAATTATATCAGTTTTGTCTTATTTCAAAGTGCGTCATGCCTCGATACAATATCGGTTATGAAGTATCTTTCCACACTTTTGCACAAGGAGGCGTTTTATGAAAAAGAGATTTTTGTCAATCTTGACAGCGGGCGCCCTGCTTGCAGGACTGCTCGCAGGTTGTGCGGCACCGGCAGCCAGCAGCACTGCAGCCCCCGCTGCATCAGGCGGCGAAGAAGCAGCGGCAGTCAGTGAAGCTCCCGCAGCTGACCTGACAGGTATCGATGCCATCATTGCGGAAGCCGAGACGATGACCATGGAAGAACTTGCAAAGAAAGCCATCGAAGAGTCCAACGGCAAGACCTTCTACGGCGTAGGCAACTCCAGCCGCGGCAAATCCGCTCTTCCTGTTTTCATTGAGTATCTGCAGTCCATCGATCCCAACTACACAATGGAATTCGAATGGCAGCAGCCCAAGAACAACAAAATCTTCGAGCAGCTGACATCTGACTCCCTGAAGTCCACCGGCACATTCGCGATGACCCTGATCCAGGACGGCAACCAGATCCAGTCCAAGATGGTCGACACCAACATCCTTAAGACCTTCATCCCGAAGGAATGGGCAGACGCGAACGGCACGACAGCTGACGCTTATGCAGGATTCCTTCCTCTGCAGACCCTGAACAAAGTTTTCGAGTTCAACAACACCGGCGACGCCACCTACACGAACTGCTGGGATTTCGTTTATGAAGGTTCCCATCCGCTGTTCATGGGCGTTGACTCCGAGATCGTAGGCAAGAACTTCCTGATGATGCTGACGGCTGACAAGTATGCCGGCTGGCTGAAGGCTGCTTATGACAAACTCGATGACACCAAGAAGGATTATTTCGAGCCCGTCGTAGAGAGCATGAAAGCTGACGCTGCCGAC
Source organism: uncultured Lachnospiraceae bacterium (assembly GCA_902781215.1). Classification (GTDB taxonomy): domain Bacteria; phylum Bacillota; class Clostridia; order Lachnospirales; family Lachnospiraceae; genus CAG-791. The sequence continues at coordinate 4,247 of CACZIO010000080.1, read as the reverse complement.
CTTGGCCTTGGCGAGAACGGCGCTTATGCCCTTGCATGGATCAAGCTCTGGGTCAACAACTACAATGAACAGACCGATGACGGCCCTATCTGCAACACCCTTGTAGATGCTTCCGCAACCGATCAGTCCGGCCTGCTGGTTTATTCCAAGCTTCGTTCCGTTGAGGAATCCGCAAGCGTTTCCGTTAAGAACATCACTGTTGCTGCTTATCAGGACGACTATGAAGGTATCGGCGGCTACGGCTACTGCCACTATCTGTTCCTGACCAAGAACAGCCCGCTGCCCTGGACAGCATGCGCTTTCATCGCGTACATGACCTGCACGGAAGCCGGCTTCGAAGCATGGGGCAAGGATATGGGCGGTTATTCCTCCAACCCGAAGGTTGCTGCTGAGATCGAAGAGAAGTTCCAGCACAGCCAGGGCGGCGGCGAAGAGTTCCCTGCAAAGAACGACCGCGGCTATGACTGGTGGACAGCTGAAGGCGAAGGCGAGCTGGTACTGGAAGATCCCGTATACTGCTCTGAAGTTTCCTTCACCGTAGGCAGCTGGATCGACGTTCTCGATCACTATACACCCGGCGAATAAATAACTGGTTTTTAACTGGGAGGGCGTCGCCAAAAGCGGCGTCCCCTTTTTTTATCACCAAGATCTATCCACGATTTATCTCCAAGAGGGACTTATAGAGAGGGATACACGCCATGAACGAAACAGTAAAGCAGGATAAGCGCGCGATCTTTCTTAATAAGCTGAAGACATGGTTCTCGCAGCCCCAGAATATCATCCTTCTGCTTTTTGGGATCGTACTTACCTTTTCGACCGTCGCACCTATCGTTGCTATCGTACAAGATACCTTTAAGATCCATCCCGGAACGATAGATCAGCACCTGACAGGACGCGCCACCGGCTACAGCGTCGTCAACTACATCGACCTGTTCACCAGCAGGCTCGCCAGGACGAACCTCTGGAAACCGCTGCTCAACACGGTGATCCTGTCCTCGCTGACCTGCGTGATCTCCATCGTTTTCGGCGGACTGTTCGCTTTCCTTGTTACAAGGACGGACATGAAGTTCAAGAAGTACTTAAGCTCCATTTTTATTTTCCCGTACATCATGCCCCAGTGGACACTGGCTGTCGTTTGGCAGCATATGTTCTACAGCAATAAGGTAACGGGAACTTCCGACGGCCTTCTTGCTTCGCTTTTCAGGATCTGCTTCCCGCACTGGTGGTGCCAGGGCATCTTCCCCAGCGCGATGGTTCTGGGCCTCCACTATGCCCCGTTCGCTTACATCCTGATCGGCGGCATTTTCAAGAATATGGACGCCAACCTGGAAGAAGCGGCTACGATCCTGGATACGCCGAAGTGGAAGATCATGGGCCGGATCACCCTTCCGATGATCAAGCCCGCTATCCTGTCGACTATCCTGCTGGTCTTCGGCAGCGCGATGGGCAGCTACCCGGTTCCCCATTACCTGAACCTCACCACGCTGTCCACGAAGTATATCTCCATGAACAGCAAGTATACCGGTGAAGCCAGTATCCTGGCGATCATCATGATGGTCTTCGGCGTGCTCATCCTCGGTCTCAACCAGATGAGCTTAAAGAGCAGGAAGAACTACACGACCGTCACCGGCAAGTCCGGCCATCTGAGCAAGATCTCGGTCGGCAAAGCCGGCAAGTATGTAATAGCCATCATTTTCATCATCATTACCTTCTTCACCAGCATCTGGCCCATCCTGCTGTTCGCGCTGGAAACATTCCTGCCGAACCCCGGCGACTACAGTTTCCTGTACACCCGCGACATGGCCAACCTGACCACGAAATGGTGGGTAACGAGCGAGAATATCAAAGAGAACGGCATGTACGGCCAGCCCGGTATCCTGTACAATTCCACGATCTGGCATGCTTTCCGCGGAACCCTCCTGCTGGCTGTGGTCTGCGCCCTGATCGCAGGTACGATCGGTACCCTGATCGGCTATGCCGTAGCGAAGAACCGCCGGAGCAAATGGGCAAACTACGTGAACAACGTCGCGTTCCTGCCTTACCTGATGCCTTCCATCGCAGTCGGCGCGGCTTTCTTCATCCTGTTCTCAAACGAGAAGATCAACCTGTTCAACACCTACACGCTCCTGATCATCGCGGGTGTTGTCAAGTATATCCCGTTTGCTTCACGAAGTTCGCTGAACTCCATGCTCCAGCTCTCCAACGAACTGGAAGAAGCAGCCATCATCCAGAACACTTCCTGGGTCAAGCGAATGGTCAGGATCATCATCCCGATCCAGAAGTCGTCGATCATAAGCGGCTATCTTCTGCCCTTTATGACCTGCCTGCGTGAACTTTCCCTGTTCCTGCTGCTCTGCACACAGGGCTTCATCCTTTCCACGACGCTGGACTATTTCGACGAGATGGGCCTGTACGCGTTCTCGAGCGCGATCAACCTGATCCTGATCGTAACGATTCTGATATTCAACACACTGGTTAACAAACTGACCGGCGCAACCCTGGACAGCGGTATAGGAGGTAACTGATCATGCCTGAAATCGTATTAAAGAACATTACCAAACGCTGGGGAAGGTTTTTCGGCGTCGACAATGTCAGCCTTGACATCCCTGACAATTCCTTTATCACCCTGCTTGGCCCGTCCGGCTGCGGTAAAACAACGATCCTGCGCATGATCGCCGGCCTGGAGACCCCGACGGAAGGCCAGATCAAGATCGGCGACCGTGTCGTTTTCGACAGCAATGCCGGCATAAACATCCCTCCGAACAAGAGAAGTGTCGGCTTCCTTTTCCAGAACTACGCGCTGTGGCCCAACATGACCGTTTACCAGAACATCGCCTTCGGTCTCAAGAACATCAATGAAGAGATGCCGAAGATCGACGTCGAGGCAAAGCAGACCGGCGACATGGTCCGTGCCCTCCAGAACGGCGCGAAGATCCGTGAGATCGTTGAGGAATGCCGCGACAAGAACGGCAAGCTGGACGACAACAAAGCCTGCGTCAAGCTGATCGACAATTATTCACTTTCCATGATGACTGCCAAAGCGCTCTACGGTCTCAAGATCCACGAGGCTTCCGATCCCGTCGCTGCCGCGAAGACAAAGCTTGCCGAGTATGAAGCCAAGTTCAGGACCCTGCAGGACAAGTACCGCTCATCCGGCCAGGAGCTGAACGAGAAATACGAGATCTGCTCAGGCGGCAAGCCCGTCATGGAAAAGAGAAAGCTCACAAACGAAGAGATCGACTCCCGCGTACGTGTCTGCTCCAGAATCGTCAAGATCGGCATGTTCATGGACCGTTATCCCGCAGAGCTCTCCGGCGGCCAACAGCAGCGTGTCGCTATCGCCAGGACGCTCGCTCCGGAACCGCAGGTACTTTTCATGGATGAGCCCCTGTCCAACCTGGATGCCAAGCTCCGTCTGGAGATGCGCTACGAACTGCAGCGTCTGCACGTCGAGACCGGCAGCACCTTTGTTTACGTTACGCACGACCAGATGGAAGCCATGACGCTCGCTACCAAGATCTGCCTGGTCAACAACGGCGTCCTGCAGCAGTACGAAGCGCCGCTTACCGTCTACAACCGCCCCGCGAACCTGTTCGTTGCTGACTTCGTCGGCAATCCGTCCATGAACTTCGTGGAAGGCAAGGGCAAACAGGCGGCCGACGGCAGCCTCGAGCTCGATATACTCGGCGGCATTAAAGCTTCCTTCGTCCCGAACGAGCCCCTCAGCATCGACGAGTGGCAGAAGAACAGGGACAAGGACATCACCAACAAGGCAGAAGAAGAGCACAAACGCCTGAGCGTCAAGGGCGCTGTCGAAAAGAGCAACAAGGATGAGATCTTCAAGTACCACGTCCAGAAGGTCGAAGAAGTGGACGACAGCCTCCAGGACGAACCCGTCATCACCAATGAAGACTTCGTCATCGGTATCCGTCCCGAGGCCATCAACATCGCTAAAGAAGGCAGCGCGGGCAGCATCCCCACTGTCGTCTACGGTGCAATGCCTACCGGCATGGAATCCACATTGAAGCTCAAGGTCGGCGAGTTCCTGCTGACCAGCGTCGTCTTCGGCGGCGTGGTCTACCAAATAGGCCAGGAAGAAGCCATCAACATCACCGGCAGCGACATCCTCCTGTTCGACCGTAAGTCCGGAAGGCTTATCACAGCAGGAAGTCTGAAGTTCTGAACAGTATAGTCAGGGGCTGGTTACAGCCTGCTTGTGTCCTTTATAGAGTTTTGCATCGAATCAT
>CACZIO010000079.1 GCA_902781215.1 uncultured Lachnospiraceae bacterium | reverse complement strand
CATTGATTTAGCGATAGAGGGCGGTGCTTCGCACCGATAAAACCGGACTTAGCGCACCGTTGGTGCGGAACGCCTGCCCTCTTTTACTGGAATTTCCAACTGAGTATCGAGGTGAATTAGAGGATGTATCTGTATAGATACCTGCCACCAGAAATGAGGTAACTCCTATGAGAAAAATATTAATCGTCATCGACATGCAGAATGATTTCATCGACGCGGCGCTTGGGACAAAGGAAGCGCAGGCCATCGTGGAGGCTGTGAAGGAGAAGATCCTCTCCTATCCCGCCGACAATATCATCGCCACCATGGACACCCACTTCGAGAACTACATGGAGACACAGGAAGGGAAATACCTTCCCGTGCCGCACTGCATCAAGGGATCAGACGGATGGAAGATCCGCCCGGAGATCGCAGAGCTTCTGACCGGTGCAAAGATTTATGAGAAACCGACCTTTGGAAGCACCTCCCTGGCTGCTGATCTGAAGGCATTGTCCGACAAGGAGGAGATCGAGCTGGAGCTCATTGGCCTCTGCACGGACATCTGCGTGGTCTCCAACGCGCTTCTTCTCAAGGCCTTTATGCCGGAGGTAACGATCTCTGTGGATGCCGCCTGCTGTGCCGGCGTGACCCCGGAGAAGCATCTCGCGGCGCTTGAGACCATGCGCTCCTGCCAGATCCAGGTCTGCAATGACCTGGGCTGAGGAGGCCAATGGAAGACACCCTCAATGATATCGAGTGAAACAGGTAGACAAATATGGCAAACGAAGGCGGCGAATGGATTTTGAAAGGCCTGGACTGGGATGATCCCTACCGGATCCGGTCCTGGCGTGAACTGATCAACTGGATCAATGAAGTGGGCTTCCTGCCCCTTTTTGCGAATGAGGTTCCGGGCTTTTCCGCCGAGGAACACGTTTCTCCTCTTTTCTGGTGGACCGGCGATCCGGACCAGGATCCCTGGATGTGGCGTGAGATCATTCCCGCGACCGGCGAGGTGGCATACGGGAAGTTTTTCAATAACAAGACCGGATTCATTTCCCGGGAGTGGTTTCCTTACTTCGCAAATGCCCGGCGGGACGGATATGATTTCGATGCAGCATGGGATGACGAGCTGGTCCAGCGCCGCCATAAGGCCATTATGGATGTCTTTGAGGACGGCGGCATGTATCCGGGCTTTGAGCTGAAGCCCGCGGCGGGATTCGGCAGAGAAGGCTATAAGAATTTCGATGGCTGCATCACGCAGCTGCAGATGCAGACCTATCTCATTATCAGAAAGTTCGAGCGGCGCAAAAACAAGCGCGGCCAGAGTTACGGCATGGCAGTCTCCTATTACCAGAAGCCGGAGGAGCTCTGGGGCTACGAGCATGTGACAAGCGCTTATAAAGAGGAGCCGGCGCTCTCCGCAGACCGCATTTTCACAAGGGCGGGACAGCTGTTTCCGGAAGGGTCTGAGGCGGCCCTCCGGAAGGTTTTGAGATAGGGGATCGCGAGCCTGGTGCGGATCGATACGAAGGCTCCGCCTTTATCGTTGCGGCACCGGCTCAGGATTAAGGCATCCGGCGCCGCAGTCTCCTTTTCAGAGGCTGATCCCGATCTTTACATGATTGGGCTCAGCCTCTTCTTCATGATAGTCATACGCCATCTCCTTCGCCGTACCTTTTAACACAGCGAGGGACAGGTCGTTTTCAGAGTCATGGATATCGAAGCGGTCACCCTTGTATCTGACATCGATCAGGCACGCGCCGTCCCCCGGCGAATACTCTGCATTGACTCTGATAAAAGGCCGCTCATAGGCCGGCAGGATGATCTGCTGCACCAGTTCCTCGATCACGAGCCTGATCCGGTATTTCAGCGCTGCAGTAACATCATTTTTGAGGAGATACCTGTCGAGCTCTGCGCCAAGCCCGATAAAGTCGTAGTCCCTGCTGTCAATGACTGCCTCGAATATCTTGAGGCCCTTGATAAACCGCCTGGTCAGTTCTTTCTGCGGGCTGTCGAAGATCTCATCGGGCGTTCCTTCCTCGTAGATCCCGCCTTCATCCATATAGAAGACTCTGTTTGAGATGGCTCTTGCAAAATTCATTTCGTGCGTGACGATCAGCATGGTCTTTCCGCTCTTGGACAGGTCCCGGATGACCGCCTGTACCTCCGAGACCATGGTGGGGTCGAGGGCGCTGGTCGGCTCATCGAGCAGGATGACATCCGGATCCATGGCAAGCGTCCTGGCAATGGCCACGCGCTGCTTCTGTCCGCCGGAAAGCTCATCCGGATAACTGAGCGCCTTCTCCGCAAGGCCGACTCTTTTCAGGAGCTCCATTCCCGTGTCGTAGGCTTCCTGCCTGGTCTTTTTCAGGATGTCCATCGGTGCCAGCATGAGGTTTTCGATGACCGTCAGATGCCCGAAAAGGTTGAAGGACTGGAATACCATTCCCATCTTCTGCCGTACCTTTTTGATATCGGTCCCCTTCGCCGTGATCTCCTCGCCGTCCACGATGATCCGGCCGGAAGAAGGCTTCTCCAGCATGTTGATACACCGTATAAAGGTCGATTTGCCGGTCCCGGAGGGCCCGATGATGGAGATTACGTCCCCGTCATTGATCGTGACGGTGACATCCTTCAAGGGCGTGACGGTCTCGTATTCTTTTTTCAGATTTCTGATCTCGATCATTCCCCTGCTCCTCTCTGTTCTATGCCTTCCAGGATCGCTTCTTTTTTCAGATTCCTGATCTTGATCATTCCCCTGCTCCTCTCTGTTCTACGCCTTCCAGGATCGCTTCCTTTTTCCGTCTCCTGGGATTAATCAACGTCTCGATCCTGCCCGCAATGAAGGTCAGAAGGCCTCCCAGCAGGAAATAGATGACCGCCACTGCGACCAGGGGGAAGAAGGCTTCATAAGTCCTGCCCCGGACGATATCGCCCATCTTGGTCAGGTCCTGTACGGCAATGTAGCCCACGATCGCGGTCGCCTTGATCAGGGCCACCACTTCACCCTTGTAGGACGGCAGAAAATGCGGCAGGGCCTGGGGCAGGATGATCCGGAAAAACGCGCGCGTTTTCCCGTAGCCCAGCGCCAGGGCGGCTTCCGTCTGTCCCTGGTCCACTGCGCCGACGCCCATTTTGAGCATTCCGAAGACAGCGGCGCCGAAAACAAGCGTAAAGGCGATCACCGCGACGACCGTCCCGCTCATCTGTGTCTTTGCGAAAATGATATAATACAGGATCATCAGCAGCACGACGACCGGCATGCCCTGGATCAGCCAGACGAAAATCCGCGATATGGTATCCGGTATCCTGCCTCCGTTCCGGCACAGCATATATATGACAAATCCCAGCACAGTGCCAAACAGGATGGAGAGGACTGTGATGATCAGCGTCGTGATGATGCCTTCGATGAACAGCTGATACCGGTTTTCTCTGATAAAGGTCTTATAAAAGCTTTCCCGCACACCGGCCAGGAAGGAATGGTCCGCACGCGCGGATCCTCCAGCCCGGACGATCAGCACAAACAGAGCCTGATGGTATTCGACAAAGTCCATGGTTTCCTTGCGCTCATCGGAGGTGACAATGGACCCGCACCCGATATCGGCCTTCCCGGACCCGATGGAGGACAGGACCGCCGAGAAATCCATGGGCGTAAACTCCACATGGACATCCAGCTCTCTGGCAATGAGCAGGATCGTCTCGATATCGAGCCCGAGCAGGTCTCCATTCTGCCCCACATAGCTCATGGGCTCCAGCGCATCACACGCCGCGACCTGCACGGTTCCGTTTGTCCCGGGCCAGTCCTGCTCCGGCACCGTTTTCACAGTGTCATCCGCCCCGGTCCATTTTTTCCAGAGGGCATCCCTGGTCTCCGCGGGGATCCTGTCATAGGCCTCCTGCCACTGGCGGCATCTCTCATCTCCCTTTTGAAAAGCAAACCCGAAGGCTGTTTCGCCGAGGCTCTCCGGAAAAATGGCAAGCTCCGGATCCTTGTTGGCTGCCAGCTCTGCGACGGCGTTATTCATAAGTCCTGCATCGGTCTTTCCGCTCCTGACGCCCAGCATCATATCCGGCATGGTCTGATAGTAGGTAAACTCCTTTACCTGAGGCACCTTTGAGGAGATCAGTTCCTCAAAGGGAGCGCCCGTGATCATGGAGATCGTTTTTCCGTTTAATTCCTCAAAGGTTCTGAACTCGGGCTCCGACGCGGCTGAATCGGCTGCTGCATCGACATTGCTGGAGACATCCTGCGAAGGGACCGCCAGTACGATCCCTCCATCGTAGGTGGGATCAGAAAACAGCACCTGCTCCTTGCGCTCCTCCGTCACGTTCATGCCTGTGCAGAAATCGCATTTTCCGGCCTGCACGGCACCGATCCGGCCCGAAAAATCCACATCCAGAAGCTCCAGCGCGTAGCCTCTGTCGCGGCAGAACCGTGTCACGAGATCGATGTCGTAACCGACGTTTTTGCCGTCCTTGATATAGGACCAGGGATTGTCCGTTGCGGTCGTCACGACCCTGACCGTGCCGTTTTCGCCCGTGAGGTCAGACATATCCACCGTCTTTTTGGCCTCATCTGTCCCCATCCATATATCATCGATCTCATCAAACGTCCCGTCCTGCCGGATCTTCTTCAAAAACGCATTGAACTCCTCACACAGGGCGGCTTCCTTTTCGTCATCCTTCCGGAAGGCAAAACTGACATCCTGCCTTGTGATCTTATCGGGAATATAATCAAGCGCCGGCTGTTCATAATGCATCATCTTGATATTGGGTTCATCCGCAAGAAAGGCATCGATTTTTCCCGCAAGGAGCGCGGCACTTAAGTCCGGATAGGAATCAAAGTACAGATATTCGCTGTTCGGAAAATTCTCAGCCGCGATATTCTCCAGCGGCGTACCGGTCAGGACACCGATCCGCTTTCCATCATAAGCCTGCCAGCCTGTTTTTTCCTCCTGGTCAGTTTCTGCCGCGGCACCTGTCACCGAAACCACAGGTGAAAACAGCAGAAAGACCACCATAAAAACCGCCAGCATTCTATTTACCGGTTTTGCCGGTCTTGCCAGTTTTGCCGGTTTTATTTCCGGTTTTGCCGGTTTTGCCGGTTTTTCCGTTCTAACCGGTTTTGCTTCCGGATTTTCGTAAGAGTACATTGAGATCACCTCCTGGCGATTTTACTTTATCAAATCAATTACAGGGTAAAAGTAAATGAATACGGGCGGTATCAGTCGGAAAAGGAAAGCAGGATTTACAGACATGTGCGCCTACTTTGCGGCCATCTCCACCGCTGCCTGGTCTGTTTCTGCCCAGATATCCGTATGCTCCCCTTTCCCGCGGTTTTTCACGATCACAATGACAGTCAATATCATGATGATTGCCACCGCGCCAATGCTGCCCTCCACGCCGAAGTTGACATTGTAGAAGATGCCGTTCCTGGCCGAGGCGGCATCCAGCCGGAAGACGGAGTAGGCCGACACGATCCCGCTGTTCGGCAGGCCGAAGAAAATACTCTGGCTGAAATTCCATGCCGCGTGGTAGGCCATGGCGATCCACAGGCCGTTGTAATAGTGGACGAAGAGCGAGAAGAGAACAGCAATCAGGACCAGCTGCAGCACAGCCGGGAAGGTGACACCCGGATTCATCAGGTGCAGGACCATGAAGACGAGGGAATTGACCGCGATCGCGATCCAGGGCTGCCTGTATCTTCTGCGGAGTTTCTGATACAGATACCAGCGGTCCGCCAGCTCCTCCGCCGCGGACTGGATGAATACGCACACGAAGAACAGGAGGAATGGCACCGGCCTGAACCCGCTGTAGGCCAGGTTAATATCTCCCAGCAGAGCAGACATCAGGACGCAGAAACCGTTGGTCCCGAATCCAAGAGCGAGCCCGATCAGAAGGCCTGTGAAATTATTGCGGGCAGGGTTTCCGTTGGTACCGGTACCGGCAGCGGCAGAGCCGTCTCCGCTTCCCCCTGCGTCCGGGCGGCAGTATTTCACCGCCCGCAGCATAGGCCTGTTGGCCTTGAAGATGATGACCACCAGGAACAGCCCGATCCAGATGCTGATAAAGTCGAAATAATCTCTTAGGAAGGCCGCCGCATCATGGTTCCCGCCGAGAATCCTTTCAAAGCTGCCAAGCAGCAGGGCTCCGATCGGCAGGAAGATTTCTGCCGCTACCATGATCAGAATGGACAGAACCGTCGCGAGGACGAACTGATCCGTTATCTTACGGCCCGGCCGCAGGTATTTTTCTTTCAACGCTTTCATCTTCATCCCCTGCCTCCTGTGAAACCATTTGCGCATCATTCATCTGCGCGTCGATCTCCCTGCCCCCTCCGGCCCGCAATATGAACTTTATGGAACGTATTGTAGCATTAAGTTCACTTTTCGTCAATGCGAAAGTTCTCAATAGTTCCAATTTCAGGTCGTTTCTTCCATCCACGCCCCATGCGGCTGCAGGCAGAATTGTCAGCCGGTAAAGATCAGGATGCAAGGATATCCATGCTCCATGCGGCCGCAGGCAGAACCGGCAGGAAACTGAATATCCGTAATGAATCATGTTTTCAGCAGGCTGCCTCCGGCGGGACTGACCGACTGTCTGTTATGTGTAAAGCGTGCTATAATGATTGCATCCTTTGCGCGCAGACAGCCGTTCGTCGAGCTGCGCAAAGCAGGCAGGAAGAAGATGCGGATCACACCTGAAGAAAAGACATGTAAAAGAAAAAACATGTAAAAAAAAAGACATGTAAAGGAAGAGACATCTGAGAGGAAGAGCAATGTGCTGCAGATACTGGGCGGACGAATCCCCGGAGCTCCGGGCGATCGTAGAGGAAATGAACCGTTCCCCGCTGATGGAACGATGGCAGAATAGGGCAGCGAAAGCTTCGGTCAGGACCTTCGGGGAGATCTTCCCGACGGATGTCGTCCCTGTCATCGCCCCGAACCGGTCCGGGGCGAGGGCCGTCTATCCCATGAAATGGGGCTATACCGGCTATACAGGAAAGGGCCTGCTGATGAATGCCCGCTCGGAGACAGCGGCTGAAAAGCCGACCTTCCGGGAGGACTGGGCAAGACACCGCTGCATCGTGCCGGCTTCCTGGTACTTTGAGTGGGAGCATTTGCCCGGAAAAAACGGCAGAAAACAGACCGGCGATAAATACAGGATCCGGCCGAAGGACGCCTCCATGACCTGGCTCTGCGGACTGTACCGGATCGAAAACGGCCTGCCGGTCTTTGTGGTGCTGACCCGGGAGCCCGGGGAGAGCATCCGGTTCATCCACGACAGGATGCCCCTGATCATGCCGGAAGACCTGACCGGCGAATGGATCCGGCCCGCCGCAAGACCGGAGGACCTCCTGCCCCATGCACTGACAGACATGCGTTTCGAGAGAGCCTGAACACCTGTCATCTTTATGCAAGCGAAGCTTTGCTGCAAGTGCCCCGCCTGCGGCGCATCCATCACGGGCACCGTCGGCGAGACCATCCGCTGCCCCTACTGCGGCAGCTACTATACGTTTGAGTGACATACCGCGGAGGTAAAAACTTCCGGTGCAAACGAAGTGTCCCATATCAATTCAGTCCAATTAACTTCCCAATACGGAATCCCCCTGCCCGGCTGCTGCCGGACAGGGGGATTCCGCTGTCTTTATGCTCAATATGTCATTACGCTTCAAGGATTTTGATGATTTCCGCCGCAAACTGGTCCGGATGGTCCGTGATCAGCATATGTGTACTGTTTTCGAAGGCGACGGCCTGAAAGGGCGTGTGAATGTGCGCCCGGTACCAGTCCGCCAGCTTTGGCGAATACAGGGAGCCCGGCACGGCGTAGAAATAACAGGCCGGGACCGTGACGGCCTCCAGGCTCTGACGATAGTCCTTCTCCTTCATCGAGACGGACAGTGTCCGCAGGGTCTTTTCATCGCAGGCGGACAGTTTTTCCTTCAGGGGACGCTTCAGGAGAAATCCGGGGATCTTCGCCAGACGGGGGATCGCACCGATGGCAAAGCTCTTGTAGAGGCCGTAGAAGTCCTTTCCCGCCTCCCGCTTCATATCCTCCTTCGTGTACCGGCCCTGATACAGGCCCAGGTCCCAGCTGTCGTCATTTACCTGTTTGGGCGTCATGTCGCACAGGACCACCTGCCGCAGGGCATCGCATCCGTACGCGGACATGTAATCCATGGCAACCGCCGCGCCCATCGACCAGCCGACCAGGGTGACATTGCGCAGTCCCAGCCCCCGGATCAGTTCGTCCAGATCACTCGCCAGCGTATCCATGGTGACATGGTCCTGGTTGGCCTCTCTGCTGCCGCCATGTCCTCTGTGGTCATAGGTGATACATCTCGCCTTTTCAGAGATGGCAGGGACACAGGGCGCAAACACCTCGTGTGTGCTGGTCCAGCCGTGCATCAGGATGACGGTCTGCTCCCCTTTGCCGGTGTCCTCGTAATAGATCTTTTCGCCGTTGCTCAAAGTAAAATAACTCATTGTTCAGCTCCTCCCCAAAAGCCCCGTGCGCGGAGCGTGTCATCCGCTGTCCTCGTCCGGATCCGGGCAGCTGCTGTTCATTATAGCACACTCTGTAATTATTCCGCTATGATCTCACCGCCGCCGCGCAGCAGGCGAGCAGCAGGCACTCGATCACCTGGCCTGCTCCATCATGCCATGGTATACTATGGGCATGAACAGTCATCGATCTGTATTCGGCTATATCCGTGGAGGAATCATCGTAAATGGAATTGAAAAGAATCCCTTATAACCTTACTGTCTGTAAAGTAACTGCTGTATCCGGGATCAACATGGATACGGATTTCTTCTTTATCGGAAAGACCGACGAAGAATTGTCGCTGGTGTGTAAAACGGAGGATACACCCCGAAACACGACTGAGCGGGATGATGGATGGAGAGGCTTCCGCATTCAGGGCGTTCTCGATTTTTCATTGATTGGAATACTGTCAAAACTGTCCGGCATCCTCGCAGCACATAAAATCGGCATCTTTGCGGTATCGACTTACAACACGGATTATATTCTTGTGAAAGAAGAGAACTATGAGCGGGCACTGACTATTCTGGCTTCAGAAGGATACACGATCATGTAAACCTTGTCATAGAGCAGGCAGAGGATAATATGTAAAAGATGAGGGGCGGTTCTTCGCTTCCTCCATGCACATACTATTCCGACTAAAAGAACGAGCCAAAGGTCCGCTTTAAACAGCGGGATCTTTGGCTCGTTTTCATATGATCCAGGAAACCAATGGGGGTTGGACGAATGAGGACGGAAGGGTCAGTCGTGAAAAGAGGGCTTCCAGACAAAAAGGCCCTCGCCGGAAGCGATCTGCCTGATCAGTGTTGTTGATTCCTTTGTTTAGCAAGTAATAGATCTGATTGATTGTCCCTGGATTGCCCTTTATAATGACACTGCTCATTATAAAGAAAGTGGCCCC